>JAYTVE010000453.1:0-3832 GCA_043744185.1 Gemmatimonadota bacterium
AGCCCCTGGTCGGCCATCGACGACTCAAGCAGCTCGTTGACCGGGTGGAAGAAGCGGCGCAGCAGGCGGCCCATGCCCTCTGGCAGCTTGCGGCCGACCAGGTCCATGGCCTGCACGGCGTTGGTACCCTCGTAGATCTGCCCGATGCGCGCATCGCGCACGTACTGCTCCATGCCGTACTCGCGCACGTAGCCGTGCCCGCCCAGCGTCTGCATGGCGATGTTCGTGTTCTCGAAGCCGATGTCGGTCAGGAACGCCTTGATCACCGGCGTCATGAGCGCCACGAGGTCGAGGTGCGCCGCGCGAACCTCGGGATCCGGGTGCTTCTGCTCGATATCGATGGCGATGCCGATCCAGATGGCGAGCGCGCGCATGCCCTCGTTCAACGCCTTCATCTTCATGAGCCCCGCGCGCACCGCCGGATGCTCGATGATCGCGTCGGCCGGACCGTCGGGATTCTTTGCGCCGGTGAGCGACCGCCCCTGCAGGCGCTCCTTCGCGTACGCCACCGCGTTCTGGTATGCCACGTCTGCGAGGCCGAGCCCCTGAATGCCGACGGCCAGGCGCGCGCCATTCATCATCACGAACATCGCGCGCATCCCCTTGTGCGCGTCGCCCACAAGGAAGCCCTTCGCGTTGTCGAAGTTGAGCACGCACGTCGAACTGCCCTTGATTCCCATCTTGTGCTCGATGGAGCCGCAGGCGACGCCGTTCCTCGTGCCCGGCTTCCCGTCTTCCGTCGGCAGGAACTTCGGCACGATGAAGAGCGAAATCCCTTTCGTGCCCGGCGGCGCATCGGGCAGCTTCGCCAGCACGAGGTGGATGATGTTCTCGGTCAGGTCGTGCTCGCCAGCCGAAATGAAGATCTTCTGCCCGGTCACGTGGTAGGCGCCGTCGCCGGCGGGCACCGCCTTGGTCGTGATGATCCCCAGGTCGGTGCCGGCGTGCGCCTCGGTGAGGCACATCGTGCCCGCCCACTCACCCGAGACGAGCTTCGCCATGTACGTGGCCTTGAGCTCGTCGCTGCCGTACTCGTCGAGCGCGTGATACGCGCCATGCGTGAGCCCCGGATACATGCCGAAGCTCTGGTTGCTCGCGCACATGAATTCCTCGAGCACCGTACGCACGAGCGCGGGGAGTCCCTGGCCGCCGTACTCGGTGGCGCAGGCGAGCGCCGGCCATCCGCCCTCGCAGAACTGCTTGTACGCCTCCTTGAACCCCGGCGGCGTCGTCACCACGCCGTTCTCGTAGGTGCAACCCACCGAATCGCCAATCTGGTTGAGTGGCGCCAGCACTTCTTCGCAGAACCGGCCGCCCTCCTCGACGATCGTGTTGATCAGGTCCGGCGTCGCTTCCTCGTAGCCGGGCAGCTTGCTCAGCTGTCCAACGTCGAGCAGTTCGTTCAGGAGGAACTTGACGTCGTCAACGGGCGCCTTGTACGTGGGCATGGCAGTCTCGCAGGGAGTGGGACTAGTTCCGGAGCGGCTTGCCGGTGGCGAGCATGTGCTCGATCCGGGCCAGCGTCGCGGGGGTGCGCACGAGCGAGCCGAACGCGGCACGCTCGAGGTCGTAAATGTCATGCTCCGTCAACAGCTTGTTCGCCTCGACGTCACCGCCCGTGAGGACGCGCGCGAGCGCCGTGGCCACCACCACGTCATGCGACGTCGCCTGGCCGGCGCTCGCACGCGCCTCGACCTGCGACACCATCATCTGCGCCGCCATCGCACCAGGAAGCCGGATCTCTGGCGCCAGCGTCGGATGGAAGTTCGCGCGCAGCGTGACCGCCCTCTGCTTCGCCTCGGCCAGCAGGCGGTCCCTGTTGAACACGATCGCGTCGCCGTCGCGCAGGAAGCCGAGCGACCTGGCATGCTGCGCCGACTTGGAACTCTTGGCCATCATGATCGTCTCGAACGCGCCGCCCAGGACCTTGAGCAGGTCGTTGCCGTGCTTCGCGAAGCCACGCACGAGCAGCTCCTTGCAGCCGCCCCAACCCGGCACGAGCCCGACGGCAGTTTCCACGAGTCCCATCTGAGCTTCGGCCTGTGCCACGATCGAGTCCGCATGCAGCGCCACTTCGCAGCCGCCGCCAAACGCCATGCCCTGCACCGCCGCCACCACCGGGAACGGCGCGTACTTGAGCGAGCGCATCGCCTGCTGGCCGGCCTTGCCGCCAGCTTCGAGATCGGCATAGGCCGCGATGTTCACCGCGAGCAACACGGCACCCAAGTTGGCGCCGACGGAAAAGTTGGTGCCCTCGTTGTGGATCACGAGCGCAGTGAACCGGTCGTTCGACTCGCCCACGATCGACACCGCCTTGGCGATCATCGCGATCGAGAACGGATCGAGGGAGTTCATCTTGCTCGTAAATTCGAGGCAGAGCACGCCATCGCCCACGTCCCAGAGCGCCGCGCTCGGGTTCTTCGCCACGGGCTTGGAGGCGCGCTTGATGTCGGCCAGCAGCACGACACCCGGCGCACGCACCATCGGGTGATACGCGCCATCGACACCCAGGAACTCGAGACGCCCCGCGTCCACGCGATAGAACGAGCGTCCGGCGGCCTTCTTGAGCAACTCCGGAACGGCCGCGCCGTCCTTCGCGAGCTTCTCGGCGAACCACGTCGTACCGAGCGCATCGAGCAGCTCGAATGGTCCCTTCTCCCAGCCGTAGCCCCAGCGCATCGCCTCGTCCACCTGCACGATCGTGTCGGCAATCTCCGGCACGAGGGAGGCCGCGTACGCGAGCGTCTGCGACACCACGCGCCATGCATACTGCCCGCCCTTGTCCGGATGCGACACGAGCGCCTTGAGGTTCTTGCGCCCGGCCGCGAGCGACGCGAGCCGCGGCTCCTGCGTCGGGCGATAGTGCCCGGTTACCAGGTCCATCGACTCCTTTACCTTGCCCGTGGCAGACTTCGTCAGCTTGTAGAAGCCGCCCTTCCCCTTCCGGCCCGTGTAGCCGTCCGCAATCATCGTGTTGATGAGCGGCGAGTCCACCCTGATCGCGCGATACCCGTCGTCGTCGGGCAGCGTGGCGAGCATCGACTTGGACACGTGCGGCATGAGGTCGATGCCGACCAGATCGAACAGGCCGAAGACGCCCGTGCTCGGAATTCCCATCGGCTTGCCATTCACCGCATCCGCTTCCTCGACGGTGAGACCGAGCGCGAACGCTTCCTTCACCGCACACTCCATCCAGAAGGTGCCGATGCGGTTCGCGATGAACCCGGGGGTGTCCTTGCAATCGACCACGCCCTTGCCGAGCTGCACGTCGCCGCAGTGCCGTACCGCCGCGATGGCATCCGCGCGCATGGTAGGACCAGCCACGATCTCGAGCAACCGCATGTAGCGCGGCGGATTGAAGAAGTGCGTGATGCAGAAGTCCGCGGCAAACGATGCCGGCATGCCATCGACGAGCAGCTTGAGCGGAATGGTGCTCGTATTGGACGAGACCACCGAGCCCGCCTTTCGCACGGCATCCACTTTCTTGTACAACGCGCGCTTGACGTCGAGATCCTCGAGCACCGCCTCGATGATCCAGTCGCAATCGGCGATGAGCGCGAGCGAATCGTCGATGTTGCCCGGCGTGATGCGATCCGCAACGCTCGGGTGCATGAACGGCGCCGGCTCCTGCCGCTTCATGCGCTCGATCGCGCCAGCGGCCAGTGCGTTTCGGTCGCTCGCGCCGGAGGGGACGATATCGAGAAGAACCACCGGGATGCCGGCGTTCGCGAGGTGGGCGGCGATCCCGCTACCCATGACACCAGAACCGATGACGGCGGCGCGTTGAATGACCATCGTGCAATCTCGCGGGGGGGCCGCGCGCCGTACAAGA
>JAYTVE010000454.1:0-3829 GCA_043744185.1 Gemmatimonadota bacterium
TCGATGATGGCCATCACGGGGAGCTGCTTGATGAAGAGCAGGAACCACATGAAAAACCAGCCAAACGAACCCACGAGGAACGACATGTCGATCCAGCTCGGCGCGTAGGTCGTCCACTGCCAGGGCTCGAACTCGTGCGAGAGCGACGGCACGACGATAACGAACCGCTCGAACCACATGCCGATGTTGATGAAGATCGAAAGGATGAAGAGCCACGCCGTGTTGCGCCTGAGCTTCTGCGAAAACAGCGAGAGCGGCAGCACCATGTTGCAGATCAGCATGATCCACGCCGACCACCACCACTCACCGAAGACGCGATTCCAGAAGTACTCCTGCTCTGGCTTCACCCCCGAATACCACGCCACCCAGAACTCGACGATGTAGGCGCAGCCCACGACGAGCGACGTGAAGAGCACGACCTTGGCCGTCGCGTCGAGGTGGTTGAGCGTCACGTAGTGCTCGAGCTTCCACCACTTCCGGATCGGAATGAGGATCGTCCACACCATCGCAAAACCGGAGAAGATGGCGCCGGCCACGAAGTAGGGCGGGAAGATCGTCGCGTGCCAGCCTGGCGTCAGCGCCATGGCGAAGTCGAACGACACGACCGAGTGCACCGAGAGGACCAGCGGCGTGCTGAACGCGGCCAGAAACAGGTAGGCGCGGGTGAAGTGGCGCCACTCGCGGTCGGTGTTCTTCCAGCCGAGCGAGAGGATACCGAGAATGAACTTGCGCGTCGGGTTCTTCTCGCGGTCGCGGAGCACCGCAATGTCGGGAATGAGGCCGATGTAGAGGAACGTCGTCGAGATCGTGAGGTAGGTCGAGATGGCGAACACGTCCCACACGAGCGGGCTCTTGAAGTTCGGCCAGAGCAACCGCCAGTTCGGGTACGGAATGAGCCAGAAGAACTTCCACGGGCGCCCGATGTGAATGATCGGGAAGAGCCCGGCCGTCATGACCGCGAACACCGTCATCGCTTCGGATGCGCGGTAGATCGTGGTGCGGAAGCCGGCCCGGAAGAGGTACAGGATCGCCGAGATGAGCGTGCCGGCGTGGCCGATACCGACCCAGAACACGAACGTGATGATGTAGACGCCCCACATCACCGGCGGGACGTAGCCCGCGTTGCCGAGTCCGGCGTAGATCTGGAAGGTCCATGCCGCGGCGCCGATGAGCATACAGGCGATCGCCGCGCAGAGACCAAGGAACCAGGCCTTCGTCGGCTTCAGCGTGTTCGCAATTTCGTCGTCGACCTGCTCGAACGTCTTGATCGCCGGGAGCTGGATGTCCGCCGACGGAATGTTCGGCCGCATGGGGCCGACCGGTTCTGCCATCGTGGCCATGGGCTAGTGCTCCCCCGCCTTTGCGACGGCAGCCGATTCGGCGCCGCCCGTGTGGTTGACTCGCTGCAAGTAGACCACCGCGGTGTAGGTGTTGAGTTCCTCGAACACGTGATAGCTGCGCTTGTCGTTCGCCGCGATGCGCGAGACCGTCCACGCATCGTCAGCCGCGTCACCGAAGGTGATCGCGCGCGACGGACACGCTGACGCGCAGGCGGTCGTGAACTCGTCGCCCTCGAGCGGGCGATGCTCCAGCGCGGCCCGGCTCTCGGCCTCGCGGATGCGCTGCACGCAGAAGGTGCACTTTTCCATGACGCCCTTGCCGCGGACAGTGACGTCCGGGTTGAGCTGCCAGTTCATCGGCTCCGGGAAGGCGTACTGACGGCGATCCGGCTCGCCGAACCCGAACCAGTTGAAGTAGCGGACCTTGTACGGGCAGTTGTTGCTGCAGTAGCGCGTGCCGACGCAGCGGTTGTACACCTGCACGTTGAGGCCGTCCGGCGCGTGGTACGTGGCGTACACCGGGCAGACAGGCTCGCACGGCGCATTGCCGCAGTGCTGGCACATCATTGGCGTGAAGCGCACCTCGAAGTCGCTCGAGCCGTCTTCCCCGCCCTCGAAGTAGCGCTCGAGGCGCAGCCACGACATTTCGCGGCCCTTGAGGATGTTGGCGCCCGGGCGATCGTCGTAACCGCCCATCGGATTGAGCGTGCGACCCTGCCAAGGCGCACCCACCGTCGGGATGTTGTTTTCGGCGTAACAGGCCGTGACGCAGGCCGAGCAGCCGGTGCAGCGCGCGAGATCGATGGTCATCGCCCATCGACGCTTGGCCATGCCGGTCGGGTGCGACTGGGCGTACATACCCTTGTCCTTGGCGGACGAGTCGGCCAGTTCACCCTGCGCGTCGGCCGCGACCGGGCTACGAAGTCCCTTCACGAAGCGCTGGTCGGGTTGGCCGGCCACATGCTCCTCGCCACCGAACTCACCGACGATCGGCGCGACACCAACCTTGCTGCCGTGCCCTTCTTCCTTCTTGGACTCTTCCTCGTGCGGCTTTGGCATCGGCTCGCCGCGGAAGCTCGGCTTGTCGAGCTTCGCGAGCTCGGCCACCGGAATTGCGCGGGCGATCCCGCGACCGTGCTGGCGCGCCGATCCTTCGGTCGTGACGAGATCCGAACGCCCGGCCGCCTTGCTCACCGACGCCTTGAGGCCGCCGAGCGCGAGCGAACCGGACTTCTCCTCGCCGCCGATGGCGTCCAGTGCGTTGACGCCGATCCCCTTCGCGAAACGGCCGTATGCCGTGTGGCCTTGGCCGAGTGCGATGGCGACCGTATCCTCGCGAACGCCGAGGTACGGCCACGCCGGCGCCGTGACGGAGCCCGCCGCCGTCGTGACGGTGAGGTGATCGCCCGGCTCGACGCCCATCTTCTTGGCGGTGAGCGGGTGGATCTCGACCCACGACTGCCAACAAATCTTGGAGACGGGATCCGGCAACTCCTGCAGCCAGGGCTTGTTGGCGCCACGGCCATCGCCGAAGAGCGATGACGGATAGACGACAAGGCTGAAGTCGCCCTTGCCACCGTCGGTGGTCTTGGGCGAGGCGCCCAACGTGCGACCGGCCGGGCCGGACACGGCAGGCTTGCCCGGCGTCACGCCCTTGGCGAGAGCCTTGGCGAACGCCTGCGCACCACCGGGGAAGCGAGCGAGCATCCAGCTGCGGAAATCCTTTTCCTTGTACTTCGCAGCCGTGCCCGGATCGCCCTGTGCGGCGGCAATGAGCACATCGGTAGTGGCCTTCGTATCGAAGACCGGATCCATCGTCGGCTGCTGGATGGCAACCGCACCGTTCCCGGCTTCAGCGTCGCCCCACTGTTCGAGCGCGTGGTGGTCGGGAAGGACGAGGTCGCAGAGTCCGGTCGTTTCGTCTGGGAAGCTGGAGAACGAGACCTTGAAACCGGCCTTGCCCATCGCATCGGCGAAGCCGACGGACTTGGGGGTGGTGTACGCCGGGTTCGCGCCGCGCACCATGAGCAGCGAGACGCCGCCCGCCTTCATCTTGTCGGCGAGGTCGCGCATGTCGGCCGCGCCGTTGATGCGATCAAAGCCCACGGAGCCCTCCGACGGACGCACCGTGGTGCCGACGTTGCCCATCGCCTTGTTGAGTTCGGCGACGGCGACGCAGAGTTCGGTGGCGTTGGGGCCGAAGCCGCCCGAGAGCAGGAGCGAGTTGCTCTTGCCCTTGAGGTCCTTGGCCAGCGACTCGAGCTGTTCCTTCTTCACACCTGCGGCGGTGGCGGCCGCATCGGCCGACAGCTTGCCAGCGAGGAACTGGGCGACGGCCAGCTCGCCGCCAGCCTTCGCGGCAATCCACTCGTCGGCGTTGAGGCCGGTGAGCGAACGGCGCGGTCCGACATAGACGAAGCGCGGCGCCTTGTCGAGCTTGGCGCGGGCATCAGCCCAGGCCAGCTGCTGCGGCACGGTCATGCCCCAGT
>JAYTVE010000455.1:0-3821 GCA_043744185.1 Gemmatimonadota bacterium
CCCGATCTCGCCCGTGGTGAAGAGCGCCGCGCCCGCGTGCTCGTGCGAGATGCCGGGATAGCCAAATTCCTCGAGCAGATGCGCGCCGAGGTGATGGCCAAGGTCGTGGACGAGCGCCGCGTACGGCACGAGCGCCGCTTCGTGCGGGTCGATGCCCTGCAACTCCCCCCGCTCGCCGAGTTGGCGTACGATCATGCGCGCGAGGTGATGCACGCCGAGCGAGTGCTCGAAGCGCGTGTGCATGGCCGAGGGGTACACGGTGTACGCCTCGGAGAGCTGGCGAATGCGTCGAAGCCGCTGGAAGGCGGCAGTGTCCACAAGCCGACGGGCCGTCTCGTCGAGCGAGATCGGCCCGTACAGCGGATCGCGGATGACGTCGCGAGTGCTCAGCGCGGCCCCGCGGCCTCCGCGGCCTTGGCAATGGGGTTTTCACCGAACTTCGTGAAGTTCTCCCGGAACATCTGCGAGAGCTTCGTGGCCTGCGCGTCATAGGCAGCGCCGTCCTTCCAGCTGACGCGCGGATCGAGCACGCCATCCGGCACCCCCGGCGCCGTCCTTGGCATGGCGAGCCCGAAGATCGGGTGCGTGGTGTACTCTGCCTTCTCGAGCGTGCCGCCGAGCACCGCGGCGAGCATGGCGCGCGTGTGCGAGAGCTTCATGCGCGCGCCGACGCCGTACGCGCCGCCGCTCCAGCCCGTGTTCACGAGCCAGACGTGCGAGCCGTGCTCGAGCAGCTTGGCGCGCAGCAGCTCCGCGTACTTGGTGGCGTGCCAGACCATGAACACCGCGCCGAAACAGGCGCTGAAGGTGGCTTGCGGCTCGGTGACGCCGCGCTCGGTGCCGGCGACCTTGGCCGTGTAGCCCGAGAGGAAGTAGTACATCGCCTGCTCGGGCGAGAGCTTCGAAATCGGCGGCAGCACGCCGAACGCGTCGGCCGTCAGGAAGACCACGTGGCGCGGATGCCCGCCGCGCCCGCTGGGTACGTGGTTCTGCATGTAGTGGATCGGGTAGCTCGCGCGCGTGTTCTCGGTAATCGACTGGTCCTCGAAGCGCACCGTGCGCGAACCCTCGTTGAGCACGACGTTCTCGAGGACCGTGCCGAACATCTGCGTGGTCTGGTAGATGTCGGGCTCGCTCTCTGCGGACAGGTTGATCACCTTGGCGTAGCAGCCGCCTTCGAAGTTGAAGGTGCCGTCCTTGCTCCAGCCGTGTTCGTCGTCGCCGATGAGGCCGCGTGCGGGATCGGCGGAGAGCGTGGTCTTGCCGGTGCCCGAGAGGCCGAAGAAGAGCGCGGTATCGCCGTCCTTGCCGATGTTCGCCGAGCAGTGCATGGGCATCACGCCCTGCAGCGGCATGTAGTAGTTCATGACGGTGAACATCGACTTCTTGAGTTCACCAGCGTAGCGCGTGCCGCCGATGAGGATCGTGCGCTCGGCAAGATTGAGCACGATGAACGTGTCGGTGCGCGTGCCGTGCCTGGCCGGGTTTCCCTTGAACTCCGGCGCGTGCAGCACCGAGAAGTTGGCCGCGAAGGTGGGAAGATCCGAGACGTCGGGGCGGATGAACATGTTCCGCACGAACGAGGCGTGCCACGCGTTGGGCGTGACATAGCGGACCGAAAGGCGATGCGCCGGGTCGGCGCCGCAGTACAGGTCCTGCACGAACAACTCGCCCTGCGTGTCGAGATAGGCCTTCACGTCGGCGAGGAGCACGGCGAAGTGCTCGGGACTGATGGGCTGGTTGATCGCCCCCCAATCCACGTTGGCTTCGGACCCCGGCTCGCGGACGACGAACTTGTCCTTCGGGCTGCGGCCCGTGAACGGCGTCGTCACGGCCACGAACGGCCCCATGTCGGCCAGCTGTCCCTCGCTGCGCCTCACCGCGGCCTCGATCAGTTCGGCGGGCGTCTGGTTCCAGTGGATCGCGCCCGAAGGCATGAGTCCCTGGGCATCGAGTCCGTGCAGGCTCTCGCGGGTCGCGGTGGAAGCAGGCGTCTGGGTAGCCATCGAAAAGGATCCTGTGGTGCTGCTAGAGTAAAGACGTCGTGCGCGGGGTGGTGTCTTCGAGATCCCGCGCGGCCGGCGCTGGTGGCAGTGTCCGCTCTTGAGCATCCATGACGGCCACGGCCGCCATGTTGACGATCGCCTGCACATCCGCCCCCTGTTCGAGCACATGCACGGGGCGTCGCATCCCGACCAGGATCGGTCCGATTGCGGTGGCCCCCCCCAGTGTCTTGAGCAGCTTGTAGGCGATGTTGCCGCTGCTCAAGTTGGGGAATATAAGCACGTTAGCCGCATCCTTGAGGGCGCTGAACGGGTACCCGGAGCGGAGTACCGCGGGGTCGGTGGCCACGTCCGCCTGCATTTCGCCGTCCACGATCAGGGATGGGTCCATCTCTCGCAGGATTCGCACCGCCTCCGCCACCTTGATGGCCTCGGGGTGCCGCACCGAACCGAAATTCGAGAACGAGAGCATCGCGATCTTCGGCTCGATCCCGAAGGTGCGAACGATGCGGGCCGCCTGCGCGCCGATCTGGGCCAGCTCCTGCGACGTCGGGTCGATGTTGACCGTCGTGTCGCCGCAGAAAACGACATGCTTGTCGGTGACCAGCAGGTACATGCCACTCACGAGCCCCGACGTGGAGCCGATGACCTCGAGGGCGGGCCGGATGGTTTCGGGGTAGTGCTGGGTGACGCCCGAGACGAGCGCGTCGGCGTCCCCCAAGGCCAGCATGAGCGAACCGAAGTAGTTGGTGTTCTTGAGGCGCTGCTCGGCTTCACCGCGCGAGAGTCCCTTGCGTTGCCGGCGCTCGAAGAGGTAGTCGGCGTAGGCTTCGCGCCTCGGATGGGTGCGCGGATCCTCGATTTGCAGGTCACCGAGGTTGAGCCCTGCGTTCGACGCCGCGCGCTCGATGGCGTCGCGGTTGCCGAGCAGGATCGGGTGCGCGATGCCTTCCTCGGCGAGCATCTGCGCCGCCCGGATGACCTTGGGTTCCGTGCCCTCCGGGAAGACGACGCGGCGCGGATCGCGCACGGCGCGATTGATGATGCCGCGCATGATGCCGCGCGCGCGCCCGAGACGCAGCTCCAGCTGGTCGCGGTAGCCATCGAGGTCGATCATCTGCTTCGCAACGCCGCTCGCAACGGCGGCCCATGCGACGGCGGGCGCGACCCAGAGCAGCACGCGCGGATCGAACGGGAAGGGAATCAGGTACTCGGGGCCGAAGCGAACCTTGCGCAGCCCGTACAAGTTGGACACGGACTCCGGCACATCCTCCTTGGCCAGCCGCGCGAGCGCGCGCGTCGCGGCCATCTTCATTTCCTCGTTCACCTGTGTGGCGCGCGTGTCGAGCGCGCCGCGGAAGATGAACGGGAAGCCGAGGACGTTGTTGACCTGGTTCGGGTAGTCGCTGCGTCCCGTCGCGATGATCGCGTCGTCGCGCACGGCGCGAACTTCTTCGGGCGTGATCTCGGGGACGGGGTTCGCGAGCGCGAAGATGATCGGGCGCGACGCCATCTGCGCGACCATCTCGCGCGTCACGGCGCCGGCGGCGGACAGGCCGACGAAGACGTCCGCCCCCACGAGGGCATCGCCGACGTTGCGCGCCGTCGTCTTGCGGACGAAGCGCGCCTTGTAGGGGTCCAGCTCCCCCTCGGTGCGCCCTTCGTAGATCACACCGGCGCGATCGCACATCATGATGTGCTCGCGCTTCACGCCGAGCCGCACGTAATGTTCGGCCGTGCTGATCGCCGCCGCGCCGGCGCCGGAAAAGACGACGCGCACCGTGGCGATGTCCTTGCCCGCGATCTCGAGCGCGTTGA
>JAYTVE010000456.1:0-13510 GCA_043744185.1 Gemmatimonadota bacterium
GCGACCGCGGTCATCGGATGAGTCGCAGCTCCCGGCCGATCTGGACCGCCTGCGTCCGTCGCTTGGCGCCGAGCTTGTCGAAGACCCGGCTCGAGTGCGTCTTCACGGTGTTTTCGCTCAGGAACACCCGTTCCGCGATTTCCCGTGTGCTGAGGCCGGATGCGATCAGTTCGAGGATCTCGAGTTCACGGCGCGTGATGCCGAGCGCGTCGCGCTTGGCTTCGTCAACCGAGAAATCGACGCTCGCGGGCACCTCGACCCGCACCTCCACCTCGCGGACGACGATCGTCTCTCTCGTCTTCGTGAGCTTGAGGCCGAGCCAGAGGCCGACCGCGGAGAAGATTGCGGCCACGATACCTCCGTATATCGCGACGGAGTGCTCCATGACCAGGTAGCGAAACTCGATGCCCTGCAGGAGGGCGATGAGCAGGCCACCAACGATGCCGTAGATCAGGACGGGTTTGCGCACACGGGCAATGTCGTGCGTCACGGGCGCGAGTGCGAGCGGCACCGGCCGCGGGCAGTCATGTAGCTCAACGAAACGGGTCGCGGGCGCCCCGGTTGAGAGCCCAAGCTCCGAGCGACCGGGATGGTCATGGTCTCAAGCGACGGCGTGAAAACTGTCGAGCCGGTTCAACGTGCGGAGTTACCGAGGCCGAGCGCCGTCAACCGCGCTCGGCACCACGCACCTGAACCCCGTGTTCTCGAGATCAACCGCCGGCGTATCGAAGCGCAGTCGTCCCCTGAGCGACGCCGTCGCCAGCGAGTCGATGGTGTCGAACGCACCGCCTCGGCTCACCCGATAGTTGCGCATCGAGTCGGGGAATGTGGCCGCGCCGGGATACGCCTCGAAGCCGGAACTCGTCCACTCCCAGACGTTCCCGATCATGTCCTGCACGCCTTGCGGGGTCGCGCCGCTGGGGAATTCACCCACCGGCACCGGTCCCTTTCGTCCGAACGACGCCGTGTTTGCGCGCGAGCCAGCCGCTCCTTCACCCCACGGAAAGGTGCGACCACTCGGCCCGCGCGCAGCGGCTTCCCATTCGACTTCCGTCGGCAGACGACCACCGGCCCGATGCTTCCACGCGCAGTAGTTCGCGGCATCGTTCCACGGCACGTGTGTGGCCGGCACCCGGCCGTTTATCTCGGTGTTGCGCCAGGGCGCGCGCGTCGCGTTCACGTACTGCTGATAGTCGTCGACGGTGACTTCTGTGCGCTCGATCGCGAATGCGCTCAGCGGCACCATGTGGCGTGGACGTGCAAACGGCGACCCTCTGTCGTCGCCGATGACGTAGAGGCCCGCGGGGATGGTCACCAGCGTCGTGTCGACTAGCTCGACGACCGGTGCGACGGTCGTCTGTGCGCTGCTGGTAACGCTACGCTGCGATATCACGCCCCAACCGACCGCGCCGAGCACGAGCGCGCCGAGGGATGCAACGATGATCGCGATGCTTCTCCTCGGCGTGCCAACGGTTGGCGTGGTGCGCGTCGAGCGGGCGCTTGTGGTCACGAACTCGCCGCCGAGCGCGCGCACCACATCGTCGGCACGCTGGAAACGATCGGCAGGATCGGCGGCGAGACAGGTCGTGATCACGGCCGCGATATCCTCCGGCACTTCCGGGCGCACGAGCCGCACTGAGTCGGGCGGGCCACCAAGCCGCTTCATCATCGCGCCACTCGCCGTGGGCGCATCGTACGGCACGCGCCCGGCGAGCATCTCGTGGAGCGTGATGCCGAGCGAGAAGATGTCCACGCGGTGATCCACCGCCTCGCCCGTCACCTGCTCCGGCGAGAGATACGCCGGCGTGCCGACCATCATGCCCGTCGCGGTGAGCGTGCTCGAGTCGGCGGAGCGCGCGATGCCGAAGTCCGTCACCAAGCAGCGACCCGACTCTGCGTCCACGAGCACGTTCGCGGGCTTGACGTCCCGGTGAATGACGCCGCGCTTGTGCGCGTGGGCGAGCGCGCTCGCGACCTGGCTCGCCACCGCGACCGCTTCATGGACTGGAAGCGGCCCGTCGCGCTTGAGGCGGTCGGCAATGGACCCGCCGTCCACGCACTGCATCGCGAGGTAGAGCAGGTCACCCTGCTCACCAATGAAGTGCAGCGGGACGATGTTCGGATGCGCGAGCTGCGCGACCGTCTCAGCTTCGCGACGGAACCGGTCGAGGACCGTCTTTGACGTGATCAGGTCCGGACTCAGCACCTTGACCGCCAGCTTCCGCTTGAGCGCGACGTCGCGCACGAGGAACACCACGGCGAACCCACCCTCTCCCAAGGGGCGCTCGACGACGTAGCCGTCGCCCAAGGCTGCTCCCAGTTGTTGGGCGAGGTCGCTGGAGTCTGTCACGCCGCGATGCTACGGAAGCGCTCGCGCGAGTGAAAGGGGCGCAGGTCCACGATGTCGCTCAGCGCGTGCTACGCAGCGCGGCGACGGCGGCGCGCATCTTGGCCACGTCGGGCCTGAGGTCGGGATCCGCGTCCGCCCAGAGGCTCAACACCCTCTCATACCACGTGCGCGCCTCGTCGACGTAGCCGAGCTTCGCGGCGAGTTCCGCGCGCAGCCGCATCATGCGCGGCACGACCACATAGGGCCACTCCCAATCGTCGTTGCTCGTGCTGTTCCGCGCCTGCACGGCCATGGACGAATCGGTGGCCCAGCGTATGGTGCGCAAGGCGTTGGCCGAGTCGCCGAGGGCGAGAAACCCCTCGCTCAGGGTGGTGGGCGTCCCGAGTTCGTCGTTGCCCGAGCGGTGCGCCGCGAGGCTCACGGAATCGACAAAGCGGGCCATCGTGCGCAGGCCCGCGGTATCGAGTTGCAGGATGGCGTAGGACATGAAGAAGCGCAGTCCGATGGGTGGTCGCTGGTACACGGTCCACGTGCGCGGAACGCGCGGCGCATAGGCCAGCGTGAAGAAGAGGTTCGTGACGCGACAGTTGGGACGGCCCGCCTGACAGGTCGTGTCGCCGGGAATCGACTCGGCGTACCTGCGTTCGTCGTCGACCATGGACGGGAGCGGCATGCCGAGGAGCGCATAGGGCCGGTGCTTGGCGTACGCTCGCCTTGCTGCGGTCCAGTTGTGGGAGGCGCCGTAGCTGTCGAACGCCGCCACCAGCGGACGCACTCGACCGAACGCCGCACCGAGTGCACCGATGCGAATGGCTTTGGTGGAGTCGTCGGGGAGTTCGCGCGTCAGGGTATCGAGCGCGGCACGACCGTCAGCGCCATTGCCGAGCAGCGTGGCAAGCTGCACGCGTGCCTCGAGTGCGCTCGTGCGCGCGAACGGGTCCGCCGTGGCCTGCACCAGCGCGAGCTCGGATTGCGCGGCCTCCAGCTCCCCGAGCTTCATGTCGAGGATTCCGAGGTTCAAGTGGGCGCGTCCTTCGGCCGGCCCCGCGTCGGTCCACTCGCGCGCAATGCGCTGCGCCTGGCGCAGGTTCAACAATGGCGTGCGCGTCGTGTCCTGTCGCGTGCGCCAGGGAAGCTTGACCGTGAAGTTGCCGCGAACGGGCTGGATCAGCAGCGTATCCGCATCGCGGACCACCCACGCCACGTACGCTCGCGGATCGTTGGAGCATCCCGGCCCCGGTTCGACACAGACGTTGACCTGGACGTTGGTGAGGATGTCGAGCAGATGCGCGAACGCGGGGTGATAGCTCGGGTCGAGGATGAGCGCGCGTCGGAAGGTCCGGAGCGCGCCGTTCCAGTCGCCACGGAAGCGACCGCGCGTCGTGTCGGCGGTCGGTTCGGCGGGGAGGTAGCCCGCGTGATACTTGCAGTCGCCGAGTCCATAGAGCGCCTCGACATCGGATGAATCATGCTGCACGAGCGTCGCCAGAGTCGTGCACGCACGCTCGTGATCGCCCGCCGTACCTGCGAGCCGACTGCTGATGAGCGCACGCTCGCGCGGTGGCAGCCCGCCTCCGAGTCGGGCTGCGGCCACCGCATGCACGCGTTCGGCGGCCGAGCCCTGCGAGCCCTCCCAGTGCATGACGATGGAGAGCTTGTAGTGCGCGAGCGCGAAGGTGGAATCGCGATCCAACGCAAGCAGCAGGTGCTTGCGCGCGTCGGCGAGCTCGAATCGATGGAGCGCTGCAAGACCGAGGAGATACGCGCGGTACGCATCCGCACTCGTGGTGCCGACCGTGCCGGCCGTGTCACCCCGGGGCGGAGGGACGGCCAGCACCGCGCGTGCGAGTGGTGCGAAGGCGGCGAGCAGCGCGTCGGGATCGGCGACCGGCTGCTGCACCGAGCGCAGGCGAGTGCCGTTGCGCACATCGAATACATTCGCGACGAGGCGCGTGCCCCGGCCGATCTTGATGAAGTCGCCCATCACGAGACGCCCAGCGCCCGCCTGGCGCGCGAGCGACATGCCATCGGCGAGGGAGAGCGGCTGCACGGCGCGCGACGCGGGCAGCGTCCGCAGGAGGTCGGCGACGCGCTTGTCGTCCACGACGCCGATGTCGGTCCAGCGGCCCAGATCGAGCGAGAGGAGGTTGACGCTCGCGTCGCGCAGCCACTCGAGGTCCGGCGCACGCGTGACGTTGGTGAACGGCACGACGATCCAGGTGCGGTCGTTGAGCGCGGGTGCTACGCGGCGCGCGATGGTGGCGGCCGAGCGGCAGGGCGGGGCGCTGCCGTCGGGGCACTGCGCGTGCGCGGCGCGGGACGCGAACAGCGTGACGAGGAGCGCGGTGCGTGTTACGCGATCAACGGCTCGACGTCGAGGGTAGCGCATGGGCACGAACATACGGCTGGCGGGTGGAGGGCGCCATCTACAGGTCGCCCCGCCCGAGCACGCGTCCCATGTTCGCGTTGGCGCGCAAGAACGCTTGATACGCGCGGAAGCCGCCCAGCTCGGCGATGTCCACGAGCTTGTCGCCCGCCGCTATGCGCTCGGGTTGGAGGATCATCGCGTTGACGATCTCACCATCTTCAAGTTCAATCTCGCCGAGCGCCAGCTCGCGCGGTTCGCCTGGCAGCAGTCCTTCGCGCAGCACACCTTCCGGCATGTCGTAGAGCTCGCCGCTGATCATGCGGCCGTCGTGGGTGACCGGGAAGAGGCCGGGGAACTCGTCGCGCAGGACGAAGAAGCGATACTTGGCGGCGGTGCGCGCGGGGCCGAGCAGCGTGGAGCCGGCGTGGCAGCCGTGGTCTTTTTGGCCGGACATGGCGGTGCCGTTCAGGAACATCTTCATGGTGCGCGCGTCCTCACTGAGTCGACGACCTCGCGAACCGCACGAATCACGACGTCGGGCCGGTCAATCTGGATGTAGTGCGTGGCATCGTACACGAGCTCGTGCCGGCTCCGGCTCGACCACGAGGCTTCTTCGTCGTGCATCATGCGCCATTCCTCCTTGTACGCCTTCGCCCTCTCAGGCGTGATCTTGAGCGTCTTCATGGCTGTGGTGTCCATCGGCATCATTGCGGTCAGCACCACCAGCGGCCGGTCGCCCAGCGTGCGGAAGCTCCCCGCCTCGGCGAACGTCGAGTCCATGCCGGCAGCCTCCTGCAGCTCACCGCCGAGTGAGCGTGGCAGGTAGCCCTGCATCGCCGCCACGCGTTCGGGCGGCAGCTTGGGCAAGCTGACCTTGCCTGAGATCAGCCGGACGATACCGGTCCACGAGAGCGCCGACGCAATGTTGAACATGCGGAGACTCGCATCGGGCGTCTTGCCGATCACCGCGGCCATCCGCTTGATCTGGTCGGGATGCGAGGCGTCCACGAACACGAGACCCGCGACGTCGCTGCCATGGTGCTTCGTGTACGTCATGATGTAGGGCCCGCCCAGGGAGTGCCCGACCATCACGAACGGCGGCTTCTCGCCGGCGGCGACCAGCAGCGTGTGCAGGTCAGCGGCGACCGTGACGGCGTTGTGCGGCCCCGGCGACGGCTCGCTCCAGACGATGCCCGCGCGATTGTAGGCGCAGGTGCGCGCGGTGCGCGCGATCGAATCCTGGACGAGACTCCAGCCGATGATGCCACCGACATCGAGGCCCGCCTCGAGCACGACGGTGGGCGAGCCGGTGCCGAGGCAGAGGATGTGCATCTTGTGGCCCGCCACGTCGATCATGCGGCCGGGTGGCGGATAGTTGGCGACCGTGTTGCGCCAGGAGATCGCTTCCCAGATCGAGCCTGTGGCGGTGGCGAGGACGAGGAGGGCGGCCAAGCCGAGGAAGAGTCGCTTGGTCCAGCGGATGAGGCGGGAGCGGGGTGCTGCCGTCATGGCGGAGTTCCGGCGGTGATGAACGAGATTGGCACAGGGCAGAGCGCGCCCGCCGCAATCTGGCATTGGACGCTGCCCGAGCGTGACATACTTTGCATCACAAGGCCGTACGTGCGCAACGTGCAGGCAAGAGGTTGAGATCGCTCGCGGTGCTTGATCTCGGAGGCCAGCATGGGCAGTTGGCGGCGACGCGTTCGCGGAGCACTCGGCACGGGCCTCTCGTGGGGGATCACGTGGGCCGTCGCCGGCATCATGCCGCGTTGGGTATTCGGCTTCAATGCCGACCCGCCGTTCCCGCTCATCTTCGGTGTACTCGGCTTCATCGCTGGGGTCACGTTCTCCGCTCTGCTCACCATGATGGACCGGCGTCGGCGGTTCGAGGAGTTGTCGCTTCCGCGCCTTGCCGGATGGGGCGCCGTGGGCGGCCTTCTGCTGTCGGGCATCGCGATCGTGTCCCTGGCGCTGCGTGGTGGCGTGGCGTTCGCGCTCGCTTCCACCCTGGCCGCTGCATGTGCGGCCTGCGCGTCGGGTTCGCTCGCGCTGGCGAGGATAGCCGGGCGACGCGAATTGCTCGAGAGCGGGGTAGTCGTTGTCGGAGAAACCCACATGAAGCGCATTGTGCAAGCGCCGGGTGATCCCTGAGCGCGACGGGTACGCGCCACGCACGCAGCGTGCGCTAACTTCACCACCCGATGACCACCACCGCCCTCTCAATCCTCAACACCACCTTCGGCTATCCCGCCTTCCGCGGGCACCAAGCCGAAGTCATCGCGCACCTGGAAGGCGGCGGCGACGCGCTCGTGCTATCACCCACGGGGAGCGGCAAGTCGCTCTGCTACCAGATCCCGGCCATGCTGCGCGACGGCGTGGGCGTGGTGGTGTCGCCGCTCATCGCGCTCATGCAGGACCAGGTGGCGGCGCTCGCCGAGCTCGGCATCAAGGCGGCGTTCCTCAACTCGACGCTCTCCGCGAGCGAGGCGGCGGAGGTCGAACGGCAGGTCAAGCAGGGCACGCTGGACCTGCTGTACGTGGCGCCCGAGCGGTTGCTCACGGAGCGCTGCCTGCAACTGCTGCAGTCGAGCAAGCTCGCGCTCTTTGCCATCGACGAAGCGCACTGCGTGTCGCAGTGGGGGCACGACTTCCGCCCCGAGTACATCCAGCTGTCGGTGCTGCATGAGCGCTTTCCAGACGTGCCGCGCATTGCACTCACGGCCACAGCTGACCGGCTCACGCGCGCGGAGATCATCTCGCGACTGCAGCTCGGACAGGCGCGCGTGTTCGTGGCGAGCATCGACCGGCCGAACATCCGCTACCGCGTCGTGGAAAAGGGGAACGCGCGCAAGCAGCTGCTCGACTTCATTCGCGCGGAACACGAAGGAGAATCAGGCATTGTGTACTGCTTGAGCCGCAAGAAGGTGGAGGAGACAGCCGAGTACCTGCAGGAGGAGGGGATCACCGCCTACGCGTACCATGCGGGGATGAGCGCGGAGGCGCGCGCCAAGCACCAGCGCAAATTCCAGCGGGACGACGGCGTGGTGATCGTCGCGACGATCGCATTCGGCATGGGCATCGACAAGCCGGACGTGCGTTTCGTCGCGCATCTCGACCTGCCCAAGTCCATCGAGGGCTATTATCAGGAGACCGGACGCGCCGGGCGCGACGGGCAACCGGCGGACGCCTGGATGGCGTACGGGCTGCAGGACGTGGTGCAGCTGCGCCGCATGATCGACCAGTCCGAGGGTGGCGAGGAGTACCGCAAGGTGCAGGTGACCAAGCTCGACGCGATGCTGGGCCTCTGCGAAGCGAGCGACTGCCGGCGCGTGCGCATGCTGGCGTACTTCGGCGAAGCGAGCGCGCCGTGCGGCAACTGCGACACCTGCCTCACGCCGCCGCACACGATGGACGGCACGATCCCGATGCAGCAGCTACTCTCGTGCATCGTGCGCGTTGGACAGCGCTTTGGCGCCGTGCACGTGATGGACGTGCTGGTGGGACACGACACCGACAAGGTGTTGCACTGGCGGCACCACGACCTGAGCACCTTCGGCATCGGGAAGGACCGCCACGTGCAGGAGTGGCGCGCCATCATTCGGCAGGGGATTGCGCTGGGACTCATCGTGGTGGACCACGACGCCTATGGAGCGCTCAAGCTCACCCCAGCCGCGCGCGCGGTGCTCAGGGGCGAGCAGCGCGTGCCGCTCCGCGAGTACCGCAAGGCCGAGAAGGCGACCCGCTCCACTCGGCGCACCGTGCCCGACGAGCGGGTGGGCGGCGAGGATGTGGAGCTTTTCGAGCGGCTCCGCGAGTGGCGCAAGCGCGCGGCCGCGGAACACGGCGTGCCGGCGTACGTGATCTTCCACGACGCGTCGCTCAAGGAGATTGCTCGGCGGCGGCCAGGGACGCTCGATGCGTTGCGGGAGGTGCCGGGGGTGGGGGAGCGGAAGCTCGAAGCCTACGGGCAGGAGATTATTGCGTTGGTGGAGTAGGGCGCGACTCGCTCCAGACGCTGTTGCATCGAACGGCATAGCACCGAGGGTACAAAATAGTGTGAAAGCGTTATATGGATTGCATTTACGATCATAAGCGCTTACGTTGAATAGTGACCCGCCCCCTGACAACCGCCGAAGCCGGCCGCTTGGGCGGGATGCGAAGTCGGCGACAGTTGAGCGCCTCGAGCGCGCGCGCCATGGTGTGTGTGCGGGAAGCGCGCAAACTGTACCGTCGACATCACGTCACCTGCTTCTGGTGGGCGCGGCCCGACCTGACCATTCGCATGAACGACGTGGCGTGGGTGGCTGACGGCCTGCGCAAGCATGGTGGGCGCGAGGGGTGGCGTGCCGCCGCACGTCTGGACCAGTTGAGGGCGCCGCGTGTTGACTGAAAGCCAAATTCACGTGTCATGCCGCTAACTGCGCTCCAAGCCACAATCCTGGCGCTGTTGGCGAGCCAGCGTTCAGCGGAGTCGTACTTCGCCGGTGGCGCGGCGCTGCACATGGGCTCGGCCGGCGAGCGCTACAGCAACGATCTCGATTTCTTTCACAGCGCAACCGATGCCGCGAACAAGAGCTTCGCGGTCGATGCCGCGACGCTGCGAGCGCAAGGATACGCCGTGGAAGCGCTCGCTGAATATCGTGGTTTCGTCAGTGCGATCGTGCGCCGCGGAAGCGAGTCCACGATTCTCGACTGGGCGCATGAATCTGCGTGGCGATTCTTGCCGTTGGTCGAAATGAAGGATGGCGGGCTGGTGCTTCATCCCATCGACCTCGCGATCAACAAGTTGGTGGCGCTCGCCAACCGCCGGGAACCGCGCGATCTGGTGGATGCGATCTTTGCGGATACGCACATCCTGCCGTTTCCGGCGCTGGTCTGGGCGGTCGTCGACAAGAACCCCGGGCTGAACCCGGCGATGTACCTCGAACAATTCCGGCGGCGAACGCTCACGCCGGAAGACGCCGCGTATCTCCGCTTCAGCGGCGCCTACAGCGTCGAGGATGCGGCTCAGCACTTTCGCCGCATGGTCGCGGAAGCGGACACGTTCATCAATGCGAACACGAATCGCGAGCCCGGTGCCCTGCTGCAGGATCGTCGCACGGGCGCATTCTTCCTGCCGCGATCGGAGCACGACTGGGCGCACACGCGCGAGCATCGCGGTGCACTGGGTGGTGTGGTGGCCCAACCGGCGGAGATGCCGTTCGGCTAGCGACCGTAAGCTCGAGGCCTGCGGGCGCGAGATCGTCGCGCTGGTCGCGTTGGGTGCCGCCGCCCGCTCTGCCTACACTGACGTCTGATGCGCGTACGCCAGCACGCGCCCGGCCAACGCCACCCCACTCAGCAGCGCGCCTTCCACGCGAGGGCCACCGCACCAGTCGCCACCCGCGCCCAGACCGAGCGCGCCGTCGAACAGCGCGGCGTCCGGCGTAACAGGATCGGGGAGCGCGTACCGCCAGCGATGCGCCACGCTTCGCACGGGTTCGACCGGCGAGCCGATCACGCGCTGAAACGCCTCAGTCATCCTCTGCGCAACGAGCGCCGGCTCCGTGTCCAGTTGCGCTGCACTCCACGCGCGAGTCGCGTGCAGCACCCACGTCTCATCAGCTGCGCGTCCCGGCTTGCTCGCGTCCCGGCTGATCCAGCTGAGCACCGGATCGTCGTTCATGAACGCACCGTCGTACGCGAACGCGGGGCGCTCCGGCAGCACGAGCATGGTGGCCATGGTGGCGTGCATGACCACGCGGGCCGCTTGCTCGGCCAACCTGGGTGCCACGCCTTCCAGCAAGGGTGCGGCCTGCGGCGCTGGGATACACATCAGCACGACATCGAATGCGCCAAGGTCGGTGCCGGCGCCCGCGACCAGTCGCCACTGCCGCCCTTCACGCTGCACGAGCGACACCGGCGTCTCGAGCCGCACGTCGAGATCGCGCGCGAGGTGAGCGCCCAGCGCACGCATGCCCGGCGTGCCGACCCAGCGCTGCACGTCGGACAGCGAGGGCCGCCACTGTCCGCTGTCGCGCGAGCCTAGCGCGCCGGTCCACGCCGCGATCACGCCTTGCTGCTGCCAGCTCTCGATCAACAGCGCGAGGCGCGGGTCGCGCGCCGTGAAGTACTGCGCGCCATGGTCGAAGCGCCACGGGCCATCGTGACGCGTCGCGCAGCGGCCGCCGAACCCCCGCGACTTCTCGAACACCGTCACGTCGATGTTGTGATCGGCCAACGTCCGGGCACACATGAGGCCGGATACTCCCGCGCCGATGACCGCCACCCGACGCGGCGCGCCGTACGCAGGGCGCTGCACCAGACGCGTGTACTTCTCGACGTTGATGCGCACCGCCTGCTCCGCCACGGCGCGACCGCGCACGGTACCCAGCACACGCCGCGCTGGCGTGAACGCGCGATCAAACTGCCCGAGGCACCAGAGCAACCCGCCGTACGACGCCGGGTCTCGTCCATCCAGCGCGTAGCGATGATTGAGGTCGACCGACAGCGCCAGCGCACGCTCGGCGTTGGGTGTCCAGCCGATGAACGCCTTGCCCCACGTCATTCGCACGTTGTTGTGCAACTCGCCGTGCGCAAGCAACGAGCGCTGCATCGCGTTCCAGAACGCGTCCTCCGTCTGGCCACGCGCGAGCTCTTCCCACGAGTACTCAGTGCGGGCGTCTCGTTCGTGCTGCGCCAGCGTGGCGCGCGCCCAGGCCGGAATGGCCTCGAGACTCGCGTGATCCGGCCGGTGGAAGCAGAACGTGTAGGCCAGCTCGCGCCAGACCAGGAGCTCATCCAGCCACTTGGCCGCGCCTTCTGACGACCGAAGAGAAGCTTCGCGAGCGACTCTGAACGGCGATACCATGCCGTAGTGCAGGTACGCCGACATGCGACTGACCCCCGCACCATTCGTGGGATCGTTGCGGGTACGGTCATACCGATCGAGTCGCCCCGACGCCACGAACTCTGCCCAGCGCGCGTAGCCAGCCCGTTCACCACCGTGCGTATCGGCCACCGGTGCGACGGCGTGATCGATGTTGCACATGGCGACCAGTGCCGCCAGGTCGGCGCTCGCAAGATCGACCGGCGTGAATGGTAGATCAGGCACGAAGGATGTGCCGACCGGCGCGACCTCCGGCCATTCACGCGACAGGCGCGCGGCGCGCAGCTTCGCGGTCGCGTCGCGATAGACGAACGCCCGATCGTATGCCTTCGTTGTGAGCGTGACGGGAACCACGCACGCCGTGTCCACTTCCCAGACCGGTGCCGAGACCGCGGCGCGCAGCTGGTCGGTCCAGCCCCTGAGCGGAGCGACCGGCATCAGTTCCGTGATCACGGCGCAGGCGCGCCGCGCAAGCGTGATCAGGTGGGGGCCGCGATGTCCCTCGCGCTCGAGATGAAAGGCGGTGCCGATCCCGCGTGCACCGAGCTCCGTCGCAAAATCGCGTGCCCCTTCGAGAATGAAGAGGTGGTGCCGGTCACTCGCGTAGGGATATCGCTCCGACAGCGCGTGATAGACGAACACCGGAACGCCGAGCGCAGCGCCGAGGGTGAGCGCGGTATCGAGCGCGGGATTCTCGTGCGCGCGTACGGCGGTGCGGGCCCAGTACAACACGTACTCGCCCGCAGGCGCAGTCTCGACGCCTCTGGGCGCGGCGTGCACTCGTTCTGCGAGATGGGCCGGTAGCAGCGATGCTGAAGCGAGCACGTCGTGTAGGGGTGTGGACCGAGTGCGAGAGCGCGCAACCGACTCTCACCTCCCACGGAACCACATCGCGTCTTGCAATGTTCCCATCACACGCCCGTCATGAACGCGAGCGTTCCCGACGGAAAGCGTGCGTGTCCCGAAAACAGGAGTCAACGATGCAGGTCCCCTCGCCCCAAGTGAAGCCCCGTCCCATCGGCATGGTGAAGATTGTCCTGCTGGCGGCGGCGTTCGCATCGTTCCTGCTGTCGGTCTACCTCTACTTCATCGTCGGCGATACGAGCGCGGGCATTTTTGTCGGCATCTGGGTCCCCTCGATCCAGTCGCTCGGCGCGTTGCTGCTCGCCGGTGAACGGAGGCCGCTGTGAGCCGCAACATCCTCTTCACGATCGGCACCGCGATCTTCTTTGTCGTGACCACGGCCGTCATCGTGTACGGGCAGGCGCTCTTCCGACAGATGGAAGATGGTGGAAATGCGGACGCTGGGGCCTGACACGCTGCTCGATGGTCTTGCACACGCTTGGCCGTCCTTGCAGGCAACGTGCATCCAGCCGACAGAACGGACGCCCGGCATGTATCGACGGATAGATCGCGAGCTCCTGCACCAGCCCCGCACGACATCACCGTTGCCCGGGCTGGCATCGCACCGTACGATCAGCCTCCATGACATCCCGACGCTCGGTGCTCCTCACTCCGCTGGCACTGCTCGCGCATCGCCTCGATGCGCGCTTCGACACGAGCGCAATCGTCAAGCGCGCCGGCATGTCGCTCTGCCTGCACACCAATACGTCGTCAGGCGCGGGCTATCGACGGGCACTCGAGGGCTGGGCGAAGGCCGGTATCACCAACGTCGAAGTTGACGCCGGCTTCCTCGAAGAGTTCCTCAAGACCGACACGCTATCGAGCGCGCGACAGATCCTCACGGACAACGGCCTCTCGCTCGTGCACGGCGCGCTCGGCGTCGCCGGGCTCCTCGAACCGCATCCCGACCACGCCGCCGCAGTCGAACGACTGAAGCGACGCCTGGAGCTCTTTGCACAGCTCGGACTCCGAAAGGTCTACATCACGTCGTCGGGGACGCAGAGGCTGACGGTGGACGAGT
>JAYTVE010000457.1:0-3791 GCA_043744185.1 Gemmatimonadota bacterium
ATGACGATCCGGCGTATCGGGAGCGGCTCGCGGCGTGGGGGGACACGGGTCAGCTCTGAGCGAACGGCGACGCATCGTGCGCGCCGATCCGGACGTCACCGCGGGCCTCTCGTCGAGAATCGGCCGACCTCATATACGATGGGCGGCCACGGATGCACCACTCCGCCACAACAAGGTTCACTACCCAGCCCGCGCCCATCATCACCCCTCGGCCCACCGTCCCGGGCTCACCCACCAGCAGCAGATATGGCAGGTGCGTGAACACCTGCGTGCCCGCGCCCAGGCCGATCGCATACCCGCGCGTCATCCAGCGCCCGTGTGCCGCGTAGTCCCGCCGGCGCAGCGCCCCGACCGCCAGCGCGAGGCTCGCAATCATGCCGGATCCGAACACGAGCCGTTCGAGGTAGACGGCCATTCCGTCATTCGGCGGCCACGGGTAGTACTGGGCCATCCACAGGCCGGTGATCGCCACCAACAGGCCGAGCACCACGAGTAGGCGCCCGACTTCTCGATGCCATCGGTACTGCGTCTGCCGGAGCGCCGGCACGAACTGAAGCGCGCCGAGGATGCTGAACGGAATGGCGGCGACGATGTGCAGCACGACGGGCGCCGGCATCGCGATGAACCGTGCGTTGGCCGGTGTCACGGCGGCGCCCTGGACCAGCTCGATCACGCGCGCCGTGCCAGCGAGCGCGGGCACAAGGCTCAGGCCGACCAGCCCAGCCGCGACCCACCATCCCGACCGATCGGCCCTCCACTCCCGCACACGTGTGCTCACGGACGCGGTGCCGTGATGCGAATGCCCACGAGTAGCGCCACATCGTTGCGCGCATCACTCGCCTGCAGGCCGCCAAGCGCCTTGAAGCCGGACACGTAGTCGCGCACCTCGAGCCGCAACCGCAGACGCGCGTAGCCCACCTCCCCTCCCACGCTCGCGTAGCCGGCCAGATTGTGCGTGCTCTCAGTGCCCAGGTTCCGATATCGGTAGCTGCGCCCGCCCACGCCGGCGCCAACAAACGGGGCGGCGCTCCACGCCTCGCGGGGTACCCATTCGCTCCCGCGCAGTTCGGCGCCCACGTCATAGGTAAAGACGTCGAGCGTAGGTTGACCTGCCGCCACGACGTCGTGGCTGCGTGTCCAGCCGAGAGCGCCTGTCACGGCGATCTGCGGGAGCACCCGATACGAGAGTTGCGCGGCGGTCATGTCACCCGCAGCCACCGCACCACGCTGCGCGCCGGTGGGCACGAGCGCACCGGACGACACGACGAACTGGAAACGGCGCGCACTGTCCGCTGCGACTTGCGCGGCCCCGACTCTCGCGACGCCGCCCAGCAGCGCTGCAACGAGCGTGATATATGGTGCGAGACGGCCACCGAGCAGTGCGCGGCGCTCTGAGAGAAGCGATCGCGTTGTTGAGTTCGACATGGTGACACTCCTGGCAGGTGTGGAGGATGCGTGCGGTAGATGCAGGCGCGTGCTCATGTCGCGAGGTCCGCGCGGACGAGCGCAGGCGCTGGACTCCGCGTGTGGTGGGCGAGGCTGAGCGCGCCAACCATCAGCAGCGCTGCAACGGCGAAGGTCGCGTGCAGGCCGGCGGACATGTCCGCTGCGCTCGCCAAGGCGACGTGACTGCTCGACGAGGCGACCGCGAAGACAGCGCCCATGACCGAGGCGCCCGTGATCAACCCGAGATTGCGGGAGAGGCTCAGCAGACCAGACGTGACCCCGCGCCGAGCCGACGGGACGTGTGCCATGACTGCGGTGTTGTTGGCCGTCTGGAAGAAGCCGTATCCGGACGTCATGACCACGATCGCGCCGAGGTAGCCTGCGATGCCGAAGCTCGGTGGCAGCGTCGCAAGTGCAGTAGCGCCACTCGCGATGCCGATCAATCCGCCGATGGTCACGCGCCTCGCTCCCAATCGGTCGGTAGTGCGGCCAGCGGGCACGCCGGAAAGCCCAGTCACGATGGGGCCCACCGCGAGCGCGAATCCCACGGCGCGGGCATCGAGTCCGATGGCGCGTGCGAGGTAGAACGGCCCGACCACGAGCGTCGCCATCATGACCGTGGACACAAGCGCGCTCATCGCGAGACCAGCGCGCAGGCCGTGCGTGCGGAGCATCCCGAGGTCGATGAGTGGTGACGCCGCGCGCATCTCGACCCGGACGAAGGCGGCCAACGCCAGAACGCTCGTCATCAACAACGCGACGTTCATGCGTCCAAACGCACCGTGGCCGACCGTCACGGCAGCCGCGTAGGTCGCGAGCGACACGCCCAACAGTGCGGTGCCTGTGATGTCGAAGCCCGAGTACGCTGCTCGCTCGGCGGACAGCGCTTCGCGGTCGCTCGGCAGGTAGCGGTAGGCAAGGCCGAACGCGACCAATCCCAGGGGCACGTTGATCACGAACAACGCGCGCCAAGTGAGCGCTGCGATCAGCACACCGCCGAGTGAAGGGCCCAACGCCGTGCCCGTGGCGGACATGGTGCCGAGGAGACCCATGGAACGACCGAGCTGCGCGGGGGCCACGATGTCTCCCACGAACGCGACGGTGAGCGCAAGCATGACGGCGGCGCCGATGCCCTGCACCGCGCGCGCCGCCACCAGGAGCGCGAGCGTCGGCGCGAGCGCACACAGCGCCGACGCTGCGGTGAACAGCGCGATGCCGGACAGGAGCAGCCGGCGCCGTCCCACGAGGTCGCCGAGACGGCCGGCCCCCACAATCAGGGTTGTGCTGGCCAACAGATACGCGAGGACGATCCACTGCACGGTCTGGAACGAGGCGTCGAAGGTCCGCGCGAGCGTGGGCAGCGCGACACCGGCGATACTCGTGCCCAACGACGACAGCAGCATCGCCAGTGACAGTGCGGCGAGTGCTCCCGTCACTGACAGGCCCGGTGTCGCGCGCTCGGCGCCCATCTACGCCGTGCTCCTGGCGGTGGCGACGGGCGTCGCTGGCACCCGCGGGTTGATGAAGGATTGAAAGCGCCGCTGGACGAAGGGGATGACTCCCCAGACCATGGCGCCGACCATGGCCGGCGCGACAACCAGCGTGCGCTGCCAGATGGCCCACCCCGGCGTCATGGGCACGACGACGTACAGGATGGTAGTGATCACCGGATAGGCGCCGAGCAGCACGAGCGCTGCAAAGCGTAAACGGGAGGGGCGTGATGGAGCGGATGAGTTTGTCATGCCCGAACGATGGGTCGGTCCATGCATGGCGCCAAGCGCACGATATGCACTTAATACGTGCATGCAACGCCATGCCAGCATAGCTTCCACCCATGGACCATCCCGACCTGAACCTGCTCGTCACCCTCGCCGTCCTCCTCGAGGAGGAGAGTGTCGCCCGCGCGGCGCAGCGCCTCGAGTTGAGCCCCTCCGCCATGAGTCGTGCGCTTTCGCGCGTGCGCGCGGCCACCGGCGATCCGCTCCTCGTGCGCGCCGGTCGCGGACTCGTGCCCACGCCCCGGGCACGCGCGCTGCGCGAGCGGGTGCGCCAGCTCGTGCAGGATGGCGAGGCGGTGCTCCGACCATCGCGGCTGGTGGACCTCGCGCGGCTCGAACGCACCTTCACGCTCCGCACCAGCGAGGGGTTCGTCGAGAACTTCGGGCCGGCACTCCTGCGTTGTGTGGCCAAGGACGCACCGGGCGTGAGGCTGCGCTTCGTTCCAAAGGCGGACAAGGCAAGCACCGCGCTCCGAGAGGGCACGGTGGATCTCGAGACGGGCACCCTCGAGTCGCGCAGCAGTCCCGAACTGCGCGCGCAGGCGCTGTTCCGCGACCGCTACGTGG
>JAYTVE010000458.1:0-3788 GCA_043744185.1 Gemmatimonadota bacterium
GCGACGCAGCGAGTCGACGTCGAGCACGTTGGTGGTGGCCGACGCGCGCTTGCGACCGATGGTGCTCTGCACGGTGACGACCGTGTTGGAGCCATTGCCGGACGTGGTGACCTGACCGCCAGCGAAGCGCGTGTTGCCCTGCCATCCACTGCGCACGTTGACGCGCGTCTCATCGGCCTTGGCGTAGCCGAGGATGCGGTCGGTGAGCGCCTTCGCGTCGTCGCGAGAGAGAACCGCGCTGGCTTGGTCGAAGAGGGACTTGGGGCGCATCAGACGGCCCTCCCCGTGTTCACGATGTTCACGTTGCGGAAGCGCGCGGGCGGACAGCCGTGGCTGATCGAGTTCGACTGCGGTGGTTCGCCCTTGCCGTCGGAGAAGGTGCCGCCCAGCCAGTAGCTCGACTTGCCGCCGATCATGTCCATCGAGTTCCAGAAGACAGGCGTGTTGGCCTGATACGCCACGTCCTTGAGCATGCCGACCACCTTGCCGCCCTTGATCTCGTAGAACGCCTGGCCGGAAAACGAGAAGTTGTAGCGCTGGTGATCGATGGACCACGAGCCGCGATTGCGCACCATGATGCCCCGATCGGTGGCCGCGACGATGTCGTTCTGCGTCACGTCCTTTTCCGCAGGCAGCAACGAGACGTTTGGCATGCGCTGGAACTGCACGCTATCCCACGAGTCCGCGTACGAACAACCGTGTGACCGCGTGGTGCCGCTGAGCTTCGAGACCCAGGCCGCCTGCTCGCGCGTGGTCTGGTACTCCTTGAACATCCCCTTGTCGATGATGAGCCACTTGTCGGCGGGCACGCCTTCGTCGTCCCACGCGCAGAGGCCGACGGAATGCTCCTGCGTGCGGTCACCCTGGATGTTCATGAGCGACGGCCCGTACTTGAGCTTGTTGATCATCTTCTCCGGCGGCGACACGAAGCTGGTGCCCGCAAAGTTGGCCTCGAGGCCCATGGCACGGTCAAGTTCGGTGGGATGACCGATGGACTCGTGGATGGTGAGCCAGAGGTTGGTGGGCTGCAGGATGAGGTCGTAGCGGCCCGCCTCCACCGTCTTGGCCGACAGCTTCTCGACTGCCACCTGCGCCCACTCCGCGGCATGCCCCGGCATGTCGAGTGACTCGATGTATTCCCAGCCCTGACTGCGCGGGGGCAGTTCTTCGCTGAACGTCTCCACGAGCCCGTCGCCGGCCGCGGTGGCGCTGAAGCTCGCTTCCGAGCGGATGAAGGTCTGCGTGATGAGCGTCCCTTCGGTGGTGGCGAGCGTCTTGACCTCGCGCAGCAACTGCAGCCCCGAGGTGCAGAAGCGGATCTTCGGCACCTTGAGCGCGGCCTCGTTGGTCGCGAACAGGAGCGCGACCTTCTCCTCGATGGGCACCTCGATCGGATCTTTCACTATGGGGGTGATCCACGTGCCCTTGACCGGTGCGACGGGGGCGAGCTCCACGGGGCGGCGCTGCGTCGTCTTGGCCGCGCGCGCGAGACGCACCGCGGTGCGCGCGCACTGCGCGACGGCGTCCTTGGACATGGTGGCGGTGGAGGCGAAGCCCCACGAACCGTCCACGAGGGCGCGGACGCCGATACCATACGACTCGGAATCGGACACCGACGTGATCTGGCGTTCGCGCGTGTTGAGCGCCTGGCGCCGGTAGCGGCCGACGCGGGCGTCGGCGTACTGCGCGCCGGCGTCGCGGGCGGCGTTGAGTGCCTCGAGCGCGAGGTCGCCCTCGAAGATCTCGGTGGGCGTCGCGAGGATTCGCGGCGGCATGGCCGCGCTCAGACCGCGCGGAAGGAGCAGCGCGCCGGCCGCGGCTGCGGCCCCCGCACGGACGAAGTCCCGACGATTCGTATCCATCAACGCCTCAGCACGATGAGAGAGTCCGCGCGGGCGACCGCGGCGACGCCACGCGTCGCTCCCGATCGGTCCGTATCGGTCAACGCGCGAAACGATACGGGCGTTGTGCGAGCGCCGTCAGGGGTAGACCCAGAGCCACGCTACCACTCGATGTGCTTCCCCTTCCACTTGCGCTTCTGGTGTGGAAAATCGCTGCGATAGTGACCGCCGCGACTCTCCTTGCGGAGGAGGGCGCCCGTGACAATGAGGCGGCCCGTCTCGACCATGTTCGCCTCCTCGGTCGCGCCGACGGGCAGGCGGTCGTCGATCTCGTCGAGCTGCACCAGCGCCTCGCGCAGGCCGCGCGCCGAGCGATCGATGCCGGCGTGCTCCCACATCACCTGGCGCACGCGATCGGCTGCCACCTGTGCGGCGCCGCGATCAATGAGCACCGGCACGGTCCAGCTGCCTTTGCGCGGCAGCGAGGTGAGCTTGGGCGTCGTCACGAGGTCGCGCGCGACGCGCTCGGCGAACACCAACCCCTCGAGCAGCGAGTTGGACGCGAGGCGGTTCGCGCCGTGCACGCCGGTGCGCGAGACCTCACCCACGGCGTAGAGGCGCGGCATGCTCGAGCGCCCGGTGAGGTCAACGACCACGCCGCCCATCATGTAGTGCGCCGCCGGCGTGACGGGAATCAGGTCGGTGGCGGGATCGATGCCGCGCGCACGACAGATCGTGAAGATGCCCGGGAAGCGGCGCTGGAAGCCGCGCCCCAGCTTGCGCGCATCGAGATAGACGCGATGGCCCTCCTGCTTCTGCCGGAAGATCGCGCGCGCGACGATGTCGCGCGGCGCGAGCTCGGCCAGGCGATGCTTGCCCTGCATGAAGCGCTGGCCGCGATCGTTCACCAGCTTCGCGCCCTCGCCGCGCACCGCCTCGGAGATGAGGGCAAGCGGGTTTTCCGCCGTCTCGAGCGCCGTGGGGTGGAACTGCACGAACTCCATGTCGGCGAGCTTGGCGCCCGCGCGATGCGCGATCGCGTAGCCGTCGCCCGTGGCCACGACGGGATTGGTCGTGTAGCGATAGAGCTGGCCGCAGCCGCCCGCCGCGAGTACGGTGGCATCGGCGATGATCTCGACGGCCTTGCCGCCCACCGAGGCGCGCACGCCCACGCACACCCCGTCGCTCACGATCAGGTCGAGCACGCGCGCGTACTCCACCACCTGGATGCGCTTGGACTCGCGCACGCGCGCCATGAGCGTGCGCTGGATCTCGGCGCCCGTCTGGTCGCCCTGCGCGTGGACGATGCGCGAGCGCGAGTGCGCCGCTTCCTTGCCGAGCTTGAGGCGACCGCGTGGATCGAGGTCGAAGCGCGCGCCCGCCGTTTGCAGCTCGCGCACGCGCGCCGGTCCTTCCTCGACGAGCACCTCGACGGCGGCGGCATCGCAGAGCGCGGCGCCGGCCGCGAGCGTGTCATCGCGATGGAGCTCGGGCGAGTCGCCGGCGCCAAGCGCCGCGGCAATGCCGCCCTGCGCCCACGCGGTGGCGCTGTCGAAGAGCGCGCGCTTGGTGAGCACCATGACGTCGCCGTCCTGCGAGGCGCGCCAGGCGGAGTGGAGCCCGGCGACGCCGCTTCCGATGACGAGGAAGCGCGTGCGGATGCGATCAGCCATGCGGGAAAGTTACCCGGATGTCACCTTCGGCGCCTTCGCCATCAGCCAGAACAACCGCAGCGCGTGCACCACGCTCACGAACAGGATCACCCCCGCCACGAACCGGCAGAATGCCGCAATCTTCAAGTCATCCTGCAGGTGGCCGGTCTTGTACAGCAGGTAGTTCCAGTCGTGACCGGTAAACTCGCTCGAACCATCGTCCTCGCCGAGCGAGACGAGATCCATCTCGAGCGCGCGGGCATCGCCGATGTAGCGCGAGAGCTCCGCGAGCGAA
>JAYTVE010000459.1:0-3761 GCA_043744185.1 Gemmatimonadota bacterium
GCAAGGTCGAAGAAGTGGTGGCCTTCTGGCCGGCGCTCATTCGTCGTGACGCGGTGCAGGCGACCGTCGAGGTGCTCTCGTGAAGGTGCGCCTCGTGGATCTCGCGCACGCGCGGAGCGGCGACAAGGGGAACATCGCCAACGTCGGCGTGATCGCGCTCAAGCCGGAGTGGTACGCGCTCATCGCGCGTGATCTCACGGCGGATCTCGTCGCCGCGCACTACGCCGACGCAATCAAGGGCAGGGTGGAGCGGTTTGAACTCGCCAACCTGCACGCGCTGAACTTCCTGCTGCATGGCGCGCTCGACGGCGGCGGCACGCTCTCGCTTCGCACCGACGCGCAGGGCAAGGTGTTCTCGACGTCGATGCTGCGCATCGTCCTCGACGTGCCCGACGACGAGGCCGCGCGCCTCGGGGTGCGCGCCGCGCCGTGAACGGGCTCGTGCTTTTTCGGCTGCTGCTGCTCGTGGCCGGGATGCTCTGCTTCGGCTTGGGGCTGCGGCAGGGCACGGACACGCTGCGCTGGGTGGGCATCGGGCTCATCGGGGGCGCGCTGGTCGTGCGCATTGTCGGGCGCTTGGGTCGAAAGCGCTAGCACGCCGGACGGAAGCGCGTCGGACGCTCCGGCTCCGTTAGCTTTCCGCCATGAACGTCCCCGAACTCCTCGCCCCGGCTGGCTCCCTCGACGCCGTCCGCGCCGCCGTCGCCAACGGCGCCAACGCCGTCTACCTGGGCGCCGAGCGCTTCAACGCGCGCGACGAAGGTGCCCAGCTCTCGATGGCCGAGGTCGCCGAAGCGTGCCGCATCGCGCACGCCAAGGGGGCGCGCATCTACCTCACCTTCAACATCCTCTTCAAGCCGTCCGAGCTGGCCGATGCACTGACGCATCTGGGCGAGGCGGTGGATGCGGGCATCGACGCGGCGATCGTGCAGGACCTCGGTGCGGTGCGCCTCATTCGCGCGCTCTATCCCGCGCTCGAGATTCACGGTTCCACCCAGATGACCGTGCACGATGGCACGGGCGCGCTCGTCATGCAGCGGCTGGGAGTCGAACGCGTCGTGCTCGCGCGCGAGAACACCCTCGATGACATCCGCGCGATCCGCGGCGCCGTGCCCGACTTGGGGCTGGAGAGCTTCGTGCACGGCGCACTCTGCATCGCCTACTCCGGCCAGTGCTTCATGTCCGGCATGATCAGCGAGCGGAGCGCCAACCGCGGCTCCTGCGCCCAGTCATGTCGCAAAGACTACATCCTCACGGATGCCAACACCGGCGCCGAGCTCGACCGCGGCTACCTGATCTCCGCCAAGGATCTGGGCGCGTGGGAGCACCTCAAGGACATCGCCGAGGCCGGCATCGGCTGCCTCAAGGTCGAGGGCCGCAAGAAGAAGCCGGAATACGTCGCGACGGTCACGCAAGCGTACCGGTTGTTTCTGGACCGCGTGGCCGACGGCACATGGACGCCGCCGACCGACGCCGAGACCGAGCCACTCGTGCAGATCTTCTCGCGCGGCTTCACGGGTGGCATGTACGGCGGCCGCGCCGGTCGCGACTACATCACGCGCGCGCAGCCCGACAATCGCGGCCGTGAACTCGGCGTCGTGCTCGAGCGCAATGGCAACGAGATCGTGGTGGCGGTGAAGAGTCCGATCGAAGCCGGCGACGGCCTCGGCTTCGAGCACCCCGACGGTAGCGCACACGGCTCCACCGGTTTCGCCGTGCAGGCCATTCGCACGATCGGCGTGCGCGACGGCCTGACCGAGCAGGCAATCACGGCACGCGAGCGCGTGCCGGCGGGGTGGGTGGTGGTGCGCAGCTCGCACGCCGCGTTACTCGAACGCGCGCGCGCGACCTTCGCGAACTTGCCCACCGACGCACCGCGCGTGCGACTCGACGTGCGCCTCTTCGGCAGCGCGGGTGGTCCACTCAAGCTCATCGCCACCGTTGACGGCGACGAAGTCACCGCACGCAGCGAAGTGCCGCTCGCCCCGGCGAGCAAGCGCGCGCTTGACGTGCCGCAGCTGCGCGAACAGCTCGGTCGCCTCGGCGAAACGCCGTTCCGGCTCGGCGCAATGGACATGAATGGGCTCGGTGCGGGACTGTTCCTTCCGGTGAGCGAGCTCAACCGCGTGCGGCAGGCTGCAGTCGAGGAGTTGCTGTTGCACCGCGACTGGGCGGAGCAGGCGCGCCTGGCGGAGCGCGAGGCCGCTATCGCTCGCGCGATCGCGGCCGTGCCGACGGCGCGGGTCACCAGCGATACCGATGATCGCGCACTCCTCTCCGTCGACGTCTGGCGCATCGAGGATGCCGACGCCGCCGCTGCGGCTGGCGCCAACGAAGTCGTGCTCGACCTGTTCCTGCGCCAACCGACACCGCCGCTCACGCGTGTCCGCGCGCTCGCCGATCGCCTCGCTGCACAAGGCGTCACGCTGCGGCTACGCACCCCGACGATCGTGCGCCCCGACGAAAGGCGCACGGTGGACAAGTGGCTCGCGCTCGGGTTGCCCGTGATGACGGGGCATCTGGGCTTGCTCGCGGAGCTTGGCGCGAAGGGCCACGACGTCGCTGGCGACTATGCGCTGAACGCGTTCAACGAGCACACCGCCGGTGAACTTTTCGCGCTTGGTGCGCGACGTCTCACGCTCTCGGTGGAGCTCACTGCGGATGAAATGGTCCGTGTGATTGCGCCATGGGGTGGTCGCGGCTTCGACGTGTTGCTGCACGGCCGTCCCGAGGGCATGACCATCGAGCACTGCGTGCTCTCCGCCGCATTTGATCGCACGCCGACGCACTGCCGCGACCTCTGCACGAAGACGCACACGGACACGCGCCTCACCGATCCGGCGGGCTACACCTTCCCGGTCGCGACCGACTCCGCCTGTCGCAACCGGCTACTGCATTCGCGGCCCGTCGACGGCTCCGCGTGGGCGCCGCGGCTCTGGCAGGCGGGAATCCGCCACTTCCGGCTCCTGTTCAACGTGCCGGGTGATACGGTGGGCGAAACCGTCGCCGCCTATCGCGTGCTGGTCGACGACCTCGCGAGCGGCGCCACGCCGCATCCGGCCCGCGTTCGTGAGAGTCTCAACGGCGAGTTCACTCGCGGACACTTCGCCCGCGCGGTCTAGCCGCGCGTCAGCCCGCCCGCAGTTCGTCGCGTACCTTCGCCAGCAGCGCGTCCACGGTGAACGGTTTGTCGATGAACGACGCGTCCTCAGGCAGGGCACCACCGTCGGGGAGCGTGTCCGCGCTGAACCCTGACATGAACAGGATGCGCGCGTCCGGCCGCTTCAGCTTGATCTGCGCCCACATGGCCGGCCCACTCATCGTGGGCATCACCAGATCGCTCACGATCAGGTCGATGCGTCCGGAGAAGCCGGAGGCGCGCTGCACACCATCCGCCCCGTTGCCGGCCTCGATCACCGTGTAGCCGCCGGAGCGCAAGACGCGTGAGGCGACCGCCCGCACCTGCGGCTCGTCCTCGACGAGCAGGATCGTGGCGGCGCGATCCGGCGTGATGATGCGCGGCGCCACTGCCACGGTGCGGGCTTGCGCCGGCCCCTTGTAGCGCGGCAGCAGGATGCTGAAGCGTGCGCCGGAACCGGGCGAGGAGAAGACCGCAATGCCGCCACCCGACTGCGCCACGACACCGTGCACCATTGCGAGCCCGAGCCCGGTTCCGCCCGTCGGCCCCTTGGTCGTGAAGAACGGCTCGAAGATGCGGGCGCGCGTGGCGTCATCCATGCCGAGTCCCGAGTCCTGCACGA
>JAYTVE010000460.1:0-3752 GCA_043744185.1 Gemmatimonadota bacterium
GCGGCGTCGGCTACGGCCGACGCCGCCCCATGGTGTATCCGGCTATCAGGTGACGCGCCGAAACACGAGCGATGCGTTGATCCCGCCGAAGCCGAACGAGTTGGACAGGATGTGCTCGACGCGCGCGGTGCGGCCGTCCTTCGGCACGTAGTCCAGGTCGCACGCGGGATCGGCCACGTCGTGATTGATCGTCGGCGGCAGCCACTCCCGGTCAATGGCCAGCGCACTGATCGCGGCCTCGATCGCGCCTGAGGCGCCGAGTGCATGGCCGTAGTAGCCCTTCGTGCCGCTGACAGGAATCCGGTGCGCATGGTCGCCCAGCACCTGTTTGACCGCGAGGGTCTCGGTGGGATCGTTGAGTGGCGTGGCGCTGCCGTGCGCATTCACGTAGCCGATCTCGTGTGCGCCGATGTGTGCATCGGCCAATGCCAGGCGGATGCTGCGCGCGGCTTGCGTGCCGTCGGGGCGCGGCGCCGTCATGTGATACGCGTCGTTGGTGGTGCCGTAGCCCGCGATTTCGGCGTAGATGCGCGCGCCGCGCGCCTGCGCGCGATCCAGCGACTCGAGAACGAGCACCGCCGCGCCCTCGCCCATCACAAAGCCGTCGCGATCCTTGTCGAACGGCCGCGAGGCGCGCATCGGATCATCGTTGCGCGTGCTCATCGCACGGATGAGCGCAAACGCACCAAAACAGAGCGGCGAGAGCGGCGCCTCTGCGCCGCCGGCGATCATCACGTCCGCGTACCCATCGCGCACCTGACGGAAGGCCTCGCCGATGGCGATGGCGCCGGAGGCGCAGCTCATCGCGTTGGTGGCGTTGGGCCCGCGCACGCCAAACTCGATGGCGATGTTGCAGCTCGACGCCCCACCGAACACCGCGAGTGCGAGCGTCGCGTCCACCGCGCGCAGGCCGTCCCTGAGGTACACGCCGAGCTGCTCTTCCGCGTAGCCCACGCCGCCGAGCGCCGTGCCCATGTAGGCGCCGATCCGGTCGCCGTCTTCTTTCGCGAAGTCGAGCGCGGCGTCCTCCACTGCGAGGCGTGACGCGACCACCGAGAACTGACCGAAACGATCGAGTCGCTTGGCGCGCTTGCTCTCGAGGTGATCGCCCACGATGAAGTCGTCCACCTGCGCCGCGTTGTGCGAGCGGAACGGGCTCGGATCGAAGCGCGTCAGCGTGCGTACCGCCGACTGCCTCGCCTGCAAGCCGTTCCACAGCCCTTCCTTGCCGGTGCCGATCGGCGTGATGGCGCCGATGCCGGTGATGACCACCCTGCGACGTTCACTCACGTGCGCTCCCGTGTGGCGCCGCGTTCTGCTGCGGCGATGAGGCCCGCCATCGTGCGCGAGGCGATGCCGTGGATGAACACGGGCCCGATGACCGCCACGGCGGCTATCGTCCGGATGAGCGGCCACGGCGGGCCGTCCCATACATGAAGCAACGTCACGTGCGTCCCTTCGGGGCCCTTCTTGAAGCTCCACGACACGTCCATGCCCGTGGTGATGCCGCCGATGTGGCGAAAGCGCACCTCGGGGGCGTCATGGTCGACGCTCATGTACGACTTCCACCAGGTCGGCCAGTTGATCGGGCCGAAGGGGCGGTTGGCCGCCATCTCGACGATGCCGCCGCCGTCGCGCGTGCGATCGCTCACGGTCACCCAGCGGTAGTGGGCAAGGTGCGTCGGCCACGACTCGACGTCGGCCACGACGCGGAAGATCGTCGCGACATCGGTCCGGCAGAGTCCTTCGTCGAGCGTGATCATCGCGCGACGGGTGGGCATCGGCCCGAGATTCAGCTGAGCGCGCAGGACGCGCTCGGGAGCGGGAGCGCTCATGCGAGGGCGGCGGTCGGGGTCCAGTGCGCCGTCACGCGGAAGCCGAAACGGCGGCGCGATGCAGCGGGGTGCTGCACCGACGTGGCAATCAGCGCGCCCAGCTCGTCGGCCGTGAAGCCGCGCAGCACGCTCAGCACACCGTCATGACGACTGGTCGTGTGGAAGCCGAGCGGGAACGAGGCGAGCCAGACGCCCGCGGCGGCGGCCCACGAGCGGCGGATCTCGCTCACGATCACGCGCACGCGCGCCACGCGATCGAGCTCGCGCAGCAGCGTGGCCCCCGTAGCTGCGTCGAAGTGGTGCAGCACCTGCGAGCAGGTGACGATGTCGATGCTGCCGTTCGCGAATGGGAGGTGGAACGCATCTGCCACGACGGCCGCGCCTGTGACTTCCCGGGCCACGCGCGCGGCCGGCTCGGAGAGCTCCACTCCCATCACCTCAAGCGACACCCCGCGCGCCAACGCCGCCGCGCGCGCGGCACGCGGGATGTCACCGATCCCCGTGCCGACGTCGAGCAGGGTGCGCACGCGAGTGCCGGAGGCGCAGGCAACGAGCACCTCGCTCACCACCGCGCGCGTACCGCCGAACAGCGCGTTCGCCCGCGAGACATCACGCAGCTCCGCGAGCACATCGGCCGCGCTGGCCGCGCGGGGATCGTCGAGGTACTCGACCCCCCGCCGGCGTGCCGGCACGAGCATCGCACCGAGCGCCTCAGCGCTCGAGCCGAGCATAGCCCCCGCGGTAGTAGAGCAGCGGGCGATGTTCGTTCAGCTCGCCGCGCTCGACCTGCGCCACGAGAATGAGGTGATCGCCGGCGTCGTGCCGCGCGATCACGCGCGCCTCGAGCCAGGCCAGCACGTCGGAAAGAATCGCGGCGCCGTTCTCCGCCCGGCTGTAGCCGATGCCCGCGAACCGGTCCCAGATCGGGCCGGCGAACCGGCGCGAGAGCGCCTCCTGCCCCTCGGCCAACACGTTGATCACGAAATTCGGTGCGGCCTCGAATGCCGCATAGACGGAGGCGTCCTTGGCGATGCACGTGAGCACGAGCGGCGGATCGAGCGAGACAGAAGAGAAGGCGCTCACCGTCATGCCATAGTCGTGACCCTCGGCGTCCACCGTGGTGACCACGGTGACGCCGGACGCGAAGCGCCCGAGCAGGGAGCGGAAATCGTCGGTATCGATGCTCATGGGTGCATCATGGGCGGAGAAAGTGCGCGAGGACGCGCGGTGTGAAGAGGGCGTTGGCCGGCACCACGTCGCCCGCGACGCCGACGAGGAGGTCGGCCAGATGCTGTTCGCGCCCGAGGACGCGCGCGGCGTGGTTCATGAGGGCTGGAACGCCGACGGCCGCCCCAATGATCCGTTCGACGCGCCACTTGCCGCTGAACTCGGCGCGTCGCGCCGCTTCGTAGCCGACCAGCGCGCGTGCGTGCCGGCGCGCATCTCCCCGCACGGCCTCTACCGCGAACGGCGCCAGCAGTTCGCCGCCGCGCAGCGCGGCATAGATCCCCTCGCCCGTGAACGGGTCGAAGAAGTCGGCGGCGTCGCCGACCAAGGCGGCACCCGGAGCCCAGGCGCGTCGAGCGCGACTCGCGAAGGGGCCCGTGGCACGCACCGCACTGACGCGCTCGGCGTGCGCGAAGCGCGCGGTCAGGTGCGTGCGCGCTCCAAGCCAGCGGTCGAAGAAGCCGGTCGCGTCGCCCTTGGCGTCCCGCGCGATGCGCGCGGGCACCACGATGGCCACGTTCGTTTCGCCATGGCCCACGTCGGCGAGGCCCACGTAGCCGTCGGCGTGCACGTGCATCTCTCCGGCGCGACCCATGCCGGCCACGCCGCGATAGTGCGCCACGAACGCGACGCGGCGCGGCCAGAATGCATGCGCAGCGAGCCCGAGCCGTCGCGCGACCACCGAGCGTA
>JAYTVE010000461.1:0-3743 GCA_043744185.1 Gemmatimonadota bacterium
CTACCGAACGAAGACCGAAGATGAGGTGGGTCCACGCAAGTGGCGTATCGGCCGATACTTGCGTGTGACGATCGCTTTGACACGTCGTCTTCTTGTGCATAAGTTCTTCTCCAGTCCGATTCGTGACGCCCGCACGAGTTGGACGCCCCCGCTCTCCCCGGAATCCCGATGGACAAGCGCCTCACCGTCGCCTTGCTCGTGGTCGCGAGCATCGTGTATGCGTGCTCACCGCGATCACACGCGACGGAGCGAAGCGCGCGGCATACCAGCGAACAGCCGATGACGACGACTGGGATTGAAGCGCGCGTTGACGTCACAACGTCGCCGACGGTGACGTTCATGCTCGAGCTGACGAATCGCTCGGGCAAGATGATGGAGCTGCAGTTCCCGAGTGCGCAGACGCACGACTTCGCCGTGCTCGACGAGAGCGGCAAGCGCGTGTGGCAGTGGAGCGCCGAGCGCATGTTCACGCAGGTCATCTCCACCGCGACGCTGAGCAAGAACGCGCAGCTGACCTTCACCGAAGAGTGGCGCGATGCGAAGCCGGGGGCGTACACGCTCGTCGCGACGACGACCAGTGCATCGCATCCGGTTGAGGAGCGCATCGGTTTCACGATTCGCTGACGCGCGCAGGCACCATCGAAGCCGGGCGGGTGTCCCATGAGGGATGCCCGCCCGTCGTGTATCCGTCTCCGGCCAGATGCAGCGTCCCGCGTGGCTGGCGCGTTCTCCCATCACCGCAACGATCCTGCGCTCGGCGCTCTTCTGTCGTAGCTTACCCGACCTTTTCATACTGACCACGTGACCGCACCCGCACCCCGCCCGGGCCAGAACCCGCCGACAACCGACGCCGACCTCGAGCTGCTTGTCAAGCTCAGGCAGGCGCACGCGGACCTCAAGACGCAGATCGCGCGTCGCATCGTCGGGCAGCAGGACATCGTCGACAACCTGCTCGCCGCGATCCTCGCCGGTGGCCACGTGCTGCTCGTGGGCGTGCCGGGCCTCGCCAAGACGCTGCTCATCCAGACGCTCGCCGACGCGCTGCACCTCTCGTTCAATCGCGTGCAGTTCACGCCGGACCTGATGCCGGGCGACATCACCGGCACGGAGCTGCTCGAGGAAGACCAGGCAACGGGGCGGCGCATCTTCACGTTCGCGCCGGGCCCCGTGTTCGCGAGCATCGTGCTCGCCGACGAGATCAACCGCGCCCCACCCAAAACGCAGGCCGCCCTGCTGCAGGCCATGCAGGAGCGCACGGTGACCGTCGCAGGCAAGACGCACCATCTGCCGAACCCGTTCTTCGTGCTCGCCACGCAGAATCCAATCGAGCAGGAGGGCACGTACCAGTTGCCCGAGGCGCAGCGCGACCGGTTCATGTTCGAGCTGAACGTGGACTATCCGTCGCGCGAGGAGGAAGAGGCGATCGTCACGAGCACGACGGGCGTGATGAAGGGTGTCGTGGAGCCGGTGCTGGACGCAGGCCAGGTGGTGGCGCTGCAGCAGCTGGTGCGCCGGTTGCCGGCCGCGCCGACGCTCGTGCGCTACGCGGTGGATTTGGCTCGCAGTACGCGACCCTCGGATCCGACCTCGAATGCGGAGATCAGGAAGTACGTGGGGTTCGGCGCCGGTCCGCGCGCATCGCAGTACCTGATCCTCGGCGCCAAGGCTCGCGCCGCCATGGACGGGCGTGCGGCACCCGACATCGACGACATCAAGGCCATTGCACTCTCGGTGCTAGGGCACCGTTTGCTGCTCAACTTCCAGGCGGAGGCGGAGGGGATCACGGTCCCCAAGCTGCTCAAGCTGTAGCTCTCTCTGGAGCCTGCTCCGGCCAGCCGAGGTCAAATGCCCCCTTTCAGCGTCAGCCGAAAGGGGGCCTATTTGTGCCTGAGAGGGCCGTTTTTCCCGTCAAACTGACGCTCGGGTGACGGACCTGGCTTAAATCGCGCTAACAGAATGACTCCGCGCCGGTCTTTGGAACGCAACCAGCCGCCCCACCCCAATGCGCATCGAAACACTCGGCCAGCCCCGGCTCCTGCTCGATGATCGCGAAGTCGGACCTGAGCACGAGGTGGTCTTCGCGGTCGTGATGACGCTGCTGGAGGCGACGCCGAGGCCGCTCACGCGGCAGGGACTGTGCGAGTTGCTCTGGCCCGATGCCACGCGCGAGAAGGCGAGTCACAACCTGCGGCAGGCAGCGTACCGGTTGAAGCAGTTCGGGCTTCCGCTCGACGTGCGTGGCGAGGAACTGTCGCTGCCTGCGGGCTTCACGTGCGACCTGCACGAGCGTCTTGCGGCTGACGGCGCGCTGGCCGACCTCGCGCTCAGGTGGGGATTCCTCGAGGGCTACGAGCCGCGCGTGTCGAATGCCTATGCGGTGCGCATCGAGCGGTGGCGCGAGCGGGTTCAGCGTCGCCTCATCGAGCAGCTGATGCAGGGACTGCGGCAGACGCGCATGCGGACGCAGTGGATGCGGGCGGTGGCGTATAGCCAGGCAATCCTCGACATGGATCCACTGAACGAGGAGGCGACGCTGACGCTCGCGGAGGGGCGCGCGCTGCAGGGGAGCAAGGCGGAGGCCGTGGCACTGCTGGACCGCTATCTCGAAGAGATCGACGGCAAGCCCGGCGAGCTCGCGATCCAGCCGACGTTGCTCAAGCGTCGCATCACGGAGAGAATGCCGGCCGTGGTGCGCGATCGGAGCGGATGGAAGCTGCTCGTTGGGCGCGACGCGTTGCTGGAGTCGTATGCGAATCACATGCGGCGCGCGCGTAGCCTCGAGGGCACGATCGGCGCGCTGTGGGGCGAGCCCGGCGTGGGCAAGACGCGCATGGTGCGCGAGATGAATGCGCTTGCGGCAGTGGAGGGCTGGTCGCTGGTGACGATTTCGTGCGAGCCGACCTGGCCGGATCGCCCGTTGTGTGCGCTTGAGGTGATGACGAGCACGATGCTGCTTCAACCCGGGGCGCTGGGCGTGGATCCGAAGGCGCATCGCGCGCTGCAGCGGCTGACCCGCATGGATCCCGCGGACGAGCCGTTGCCACAGGGGCCGGAGGACTCGGCGTACCGGCAGCGGCTGTTGCGCACGTCGGTGCTCGACCTGATCGACGCCGTGAGTTCGGAGCGGCCGTTGTTGATCGCGGTCGATGACGCGCAGTGGCTCGACCCGACGAGCGTGCCGTTTTTCTCGATGTCGGTCGAGCACAGTCACAATCGCCGGGTCGCTTGGCTGTTCACCGCTCACGAGCGCGAGCAGCTACCGAAGATGGCGACGGGCAGCTCGCGCGCGCTGGTGAGCCGGGTGAACCCGCTCACGGAGGACGAGAGCTTCGAGTTGCTGGGGGCACTGGTTCATGGGCAGCCGCCGGCGGACCGGCCGGAGTTGCTGCGGCGCGCGGCGAGCGTGTCGAACGGGAATCCGCTGTACGTGCACACGCTCGCGACGCACTGGTTGAGCACGGGGGATCTGAGCGAGCTGCCGCCGTCGCTGGAGGCGCTGATCGAGCAGCGGCTCGATACGACCACTGTGACCGGGATGCGCTGCCTGCAGGTGTGCGCCCTGTTGGGGCGTCACGCCACGGTGGGTCGGGTGGAGGCCGTGATGCAGGTGGAGCGGCACGCGCTGCTGGAAGCGATGGACCAGCTGCATGCGGCGGGCCTGCTCGAGACGCAGGGGGATGCGCCGCTGGTACGCCACGGGATCATCGCGAGCCGGTCGGTGGGCCGGGCGAGCAAGGCGACGG
>JAYTVE010000462.1:0-3741 GCA_043744185.1 Gemmatimonadota bacterium
CCCGAGTCTTTCGCCGTTCGTCGTGCCGTCGCTCGCAGCGGCGGCCATCATGCTTTGCGCCACCGGCGCTACCGCGCAGAAGGTGACGGCCGACATCAAGAAGATGTCGGCTTCTTTCGCAGCGCGCGGCATGGCAACGTCGCCCCACACGCCGCTCGCGGTGGGACCGCGCGTCCTTCAGGGCTCCGCCGCACTGAACGCGACGAAGGCTTCCGGCCATGCGCCGAAGGCCGCCGCGGCCACGTCGGGAGCCAACTCGCCGATCCTCGCCAAATTCGCGCCCTCAGCCACGAGCTCTCTCTCGAGCGGCGCGCGCTCGGCAGGCCACGCCCCCGTTGGCACCGCGCTGATGGGCGCCTCGAGCGCCAAGAAGCTGCAAGCGTCATCCGCCACCACGCACATGCCCGCCGAGAAGGCCAAGCCTTGAGCTCCCAGCGGTCCACAGCAGGATCCATGCGGTGGCTGGTGACGGCGGCTGGTTTGGCCGTCGTCTCGGTGACGTTTCCCATTGGCGCACAGCGGAAGGGCTTCGCTTCGACTCCCGCGACCGCGGCCGACAGCGTCTTCGTCAAGACGATGTTCGACCGGATCATCGCGATCACTCCCAAGCCGCAGGTGAAGTATGCCTGGCCGCCGAAGATATTGATCGACGGCACGCCAGGCGAACTCAACGCCTACGCCACGCCTGACGGACGCGTGATTGTCACGTCCGACCTGCTCCACAATACGATCAAGGGCAACGCCGATCTCCTGGCGTTCGTGATTGGCCACGAGATCGGCCATCACATCATGAATCACGTCGACGGCGTACACGCGGAGCGCTCGAGGAATACGGCACTCCTCAACAGCGGCCTGCGCCGTGACGAGACAGAAGCCGACTCGGTCGGTGCGCAGCTTGCGATCGCGGCCGGGTATTCCTGGACGAAGATCACGCGCGGCATGCTCGATGCGATGGCGACGCTGAGCGAGCTGCCAAGCTTCATCGCCCTCAAGAAAGACCACCCGTCGTGGTCCGATCGCGGTGCGTTCATCAACGGCATTCGCGGCGACAAGGGACAGGTCGCGCTCTGGCAGTCCATGGCCGCGTTCCGCAACGGCAACTACTTCCTGATGGTCGAGCAGTACGAGACGGCGGCGCGCTCGTTCAAGCAGGTGACGAAGGAGTTTCCGGATGCAGCCGAAGCGTGGGCCAACCTCGGCTACGCGCTGCTCATGCAGTATTGCGACAAGCTCGAGGCGGAAGATCTGCGCCGCTACGACATCGGGCAGCCGGTGCTCGCCGCCTTTTACAAGCGGCCAGCGTCGCTCGAGTCCAAGGTGCGCGGCATGGACACGGAGGTCTGGAATGAAGCGGTCGCCGCGCTGCGCGAAGCGATCCGCCTCCGGCCGTCACTGTCACTCGCCAAGTCGCACCTCGGACTGGCGTACCTCGTGCATCCGAGCGGCAAGAAGGACGTCGCAATGGCCGGGAAGATGCTGCAGGAAGCCGTCGCCTCGGCGCCCGGTGATTCGCTGCTCGATGCCACGAGCCGGGTCGCGATCCTGATCAATGCCGGCGTTGCGCAGTTCGCGGCAGGTCGGCCCGATTCCGCCATGTCGGGCTTTGTTCAGGCCCGCGTGTACGCCCGCACCGCTTTTGCGGCCGACGGCCCACGCACGCCGACGGGTCTGCTCAACGCCATCGATTTCAACGAAGGCTGGCTGCAGACGCAACCGACCGCGGCCAGCACGCAGTCGGAAGGCGCAGCAAAGCTCGAGGCTTGGCTGGCGAAGGCCAGTCCCTCTTCGGCATGGTGGCAGCTTGCTTACGAACGGTATGCCAAGGCGATGACGGCGTCCGGCAAGACCGCGACGCCCGCGGCCACGCTGCGGCGCCGCGATGCGCCGACCTTCCGTCCCATCGCGGCGGTCACGCTGTCCAACGGCGCCATGATCACGCTCAGCGAACCGACCGCCGCCATGCGCGCGCGACTCGGCACCGCCGTGGAGACACCCGCCGTCGCGGGTTCGAACGTGGTCTGGCTTGCGTGGCCCGATCGCGGCGCCTCGGTTCTCGCGAGCTCTGAAGTGCTCGGCGTGCTGCTCAACAGCGAAAAGTCGCCGACGCTCACCATCCGGCCCACATCCCTCGGCTCGCCGGCGATCAGCGCGCGCATCGGGATGGGGTTTGACGAATTGTCGGCCGTCATCGGTGAGGACTATGAAATGAAGCGCCTGCAGGAGGGCGCCCCGTCGTACCGCTACTATCGCCAGCTCGGCATCGGCGTGCGCGTGGTCGGCGGCAAGGTTGCTGAGTTTTTTGTCGCGCAGTTGCCCGAGTCGACCCTTTAACCCACCCCATTTCCATGACTGTCTTGCGTCGTTTCGCGATCGTCTCCCTCGGTGCCCTGCTGATCAGCACCCCGGCCGTTGCCCAGAACACTGCGCGCACCCCTGCACCCGCGATGGAGTCCCTCGTCAAGCAGTTGGGCGAGGCGTACAAGACGTCCACCAGCGGTGGCCAGACGTGGTACGTGATCAGCATCGTCAGCGACGGCAAGGGCGCCAACATCGGACTCAACGAAACGCGTGACTGGCTGGGCAATGCGGGCCTCGCCAAGGGGCGCGTCGAGACGATGATCATCGCGCTCAAGGCCCCGGCGACGCCACAGCTCCTCAAGGCGGTCGCGAAGTTCAACGTCGGCCTGTCTTTCGGCGGCATCACGGTGGACGATGGAGGGCTGTACTACACCCACGACTTCGTGTTGAACGGCCTGACCGCCGAGAACCTCGGGACGGAAGTGATGGTCGCGTACTTCATCGCGCAGAGCGCCAAGAAGGAATTCGCGGCCTACGTGGAGTAGGGCTGCAGGCGGCCGGCGGATCGTGACGTCACCGATCCGCCGGAGCGCCGGTCCCTGAACGAGAAGTCGTCTCACAGTCCCGAGGCCATGCGCTCCGTCATCCCATCGCAGGCCGTTGACATCCCGCACAACATGACCACGACGGCCTTCGACATGGCCGGCTATCGCGTCACCGAGAATCGCGGCGTGGTGCGTGGCGTCGTGGTCCGCTCGCGTTCCGTCTTTGGCACCATCGGCGCGGGCTTCCAGACGATCTTCGGCGGCAACATCACGCTGTTCACGGAACTCGCCGAGCGCACACGCCAGCAGGCGTTCGATACGATGCTCTTCCAAGCGCATCTGGCCGGCGCCAACGCCGTTATCGGCATCCGCTACGACGCGAACGAGCTGATGCAGGGAGTGACAGAAGTGCTCTGCTACGGCACGGCGGTGATTGTGGAGTCGGCGCACACCTGAGCGGGGTGTCTGGCGCTCACGGAGCGGTGCCCGTGTTCATCGCGTGCGGTTGGGGATCCGCCGCCACCACTGGGCCGCGATACGTCGCACCATCGCGGTGCGGTCAGCCGTCCTCGGACTGGATCGCGAGCACGAGGTCCGCTTCGCTGCCGGCGAGCAGGAGGTCGCCAGCGCGCAGGTGGACCGTTCCCCCCTGCGTCCCCGTGCTGGCGAGCGCGGTGGCGAGCGCAGCCAGCAGGCGCAATCCGTCGGGATTCCCACCGAGAATGACGGAAGGGGCGAAGCCATCCTGCTCCTCGATGCCGACCCAGAGTTCGGCGCCATCGGGAACATCCACCGACAAGGAGGGCAGACTCCTGTCGTCTGGCGGACCATCGGACGATCCCTGCGCATCTGTCATGTCACAGCTCCATTGGTCAGCGAAGCATTGATCGACGGCAGG
>JAYTVE010000463.1:0-3738 GCA_043744185.1 Gemmatimonadota bacterium
TCGAGGAAGTCGGCGCTGAACGAGACGATCACCGACGCCTTGCCGAAGTCGAACATCGGCCACGCGGTGCCGTAGACCTGCTTGTGAGCCGCGATGGCCGGGAGGTCCGCCTCGGCATCGTACGACAGATGGGCCGGCATCCCGAACGCGGCGAGCCACTGGTCGAGGAAGCCCGGGAAGGAGCCGATCTCGTGCTGGTTGATGAAGACGGACTTGCCGGCCTCGCCCTTGGAGCGGGTCTCGCCGAGCTTCTGCGAGAAGAGCTGCATCGCCTTGTCCCACGTGGTGGCGACGAGCTGCCCGTTCTGCCGGATCATCGGCGTTCGGAAGCGATCCGGATTGTAGAGTCCCTGCACCGCGCTCTGGCCCCGGGCGCAGAGCGCGCCCTTGTTGACCGGATGCTCGGGATTGCCCTCGAGCTTCGTGGTGCGGCCATCCCGCGTCTCGGCAATGACGCCGCAGCCTGACGCGCACTCGCGACAGACGGAGGCGTAGTAAGACGAGACGCCGGGAACCGTCTGATCCGGCGAAACCACGTACGGGATCAGGCGCTGGATTCCATCGGAATCGCAGCCAACGAGCGGTACAACCGCGCTCGTGGCTCCGAGAACCTTGAGGAAATTGCGGCGCTTGACGCCGGCGGACTCAATGTCAGTGCTCATGCAGTCGCTTCCTCGACTCGGCATGCAGGCAGCCGACCGGGGGTGAGAATCGGACGGCCGGTGAACAGGCGGGGACGTTCTAGTAGTGACAGCTGGCGCAATCGTAGCGCGCCTTCTTCAAGCCAGTGGGCGCGGACATAACGGCCGAGCCCTGTGCAGCAACGGTCGGCGCTCCGGCGGCGGGCGCCTGAGCATGCGCGTCCGCGACGAGGATGCCGCCAGCGGGTTGCGACGTGAGCGAATTGCTCGCGAGCACCCAGCTGTTCCCCGACTTGGTGTAGCCCGAGGCTTCCTGCCCCTTGGCCGGGTCGTAACCGTTCACGTGACAGCTGACGCACCAACCCATGTTGAGCGAAGCGTACTGGAAGACCTGCGGCATCTTCTGCACTTGCCCGTGGCAGCTCTGGCACGTGACGCCGGCGTTCACGTGACGCATGTGCGGGAAGTGCACGTACTTCGGAACGCGGTGAATGCGCACCCACGGCACCGGCTTCTTGTCGGTCCAGTATTTCGTGAGCTTCTGGATTTCCGGGCTCGTCGTCTTCACGATCTGATGGCAGCCCATGCACGTACCCACCGCCGGCATTCCCGGATCTGGCGACTTGTTGGCCGCATAGTGGCAGTACTGGCAGTTCATCTTGGCGCCTTGGACGTGCACCGGGTGCGGGAACCTGATCGGCTGTTCCGGCGAATACCCCTGCACCGACGACGCGCCGCTGTAGCCCCATGGGCCACGCGGCGCATTCACCTTGGTCGTCGTATCGGCGGCGGCCTGAGCGCCCGTCTGCGCGTTCACGCGCGGGGCGGTGACGGCAGTGGCGGCGACGACAACGGCCATCAGGCCGGGTACGACCGCCCACTTCCTCCAGCTTGGCGTCATGGATCAGGGGTGAGATGTGCGAGCGCCGCAGGGGGCTGCACATGTCGTTAAACGTGGACTGTGCGAAGGGATTCCCCGCACTTCCGGCATAGTCACAAAAAATGAATGAGTGCGTGTCAGGAAGCAAGGCGCAATTGAAGGCTACGACGCGACTTGCCTGTCGACCTGTTCGGCTTTCGCACAGCGACAACGAACGAGCTATTCCTGGCGTTCCCGGGCTGACTTGACTACGCCGTCGATGTCGGCGAACTCGTCGCGCGATTGCGTCGCCGGGAGCAGTTCCCGCGCCGCGCGCAGTTGCTCACTCAAGCGCAGCGGCCAGCCCGATCCTTCAACGAGCCGGTCGCCCCCGACCGTGGTCATGAGCTGGGCCAGCTCATCCTCTGGCGGCCCCCACAACCAGCTCATGTCGTACCAGACACGACGCTGTTCCGTCGCCGTGAGTCCGAAGTGGGTTTCCTCGATCATCGAGCGACTGGCGGCACCGACGATCACCCGAGCGTGCGTTCCTCGCGCCAATGCGCGCACATGGGCGGCGGTGAGATCACCTGCCACATCGAGCGCATGGCGCTGCCGCATGTCCTCGAACCGTTGCGTGAGCACGAGCACCAGCCCCGCTTCGGCGACGGCGTGGCCGAGCTCGAGCCACGCGGCGTGGTCGGGGCCCAGCCCCGCGATGGTGGGATACGCGCGCACCGCCGGCGCACCGACATCACGCGCGAAGGCGATCTCGTCGCGCCAGCGCGGCCAGTCGGGACGCACGCACGGCGCGGGACGCAGCACGCCGGCGTGAGCCGCGAGTGCGACGACGAGTTCCCGATTGCCGAGGGCGGGATCGCGCCACCACGCGCTTGGCAGATGGCCCACCCAGGCACCGTCGAGCGCCTCGCGCGCGAGTGCATCGCGGAGCGCGAGCGCGTCGTGCGACGGCAGGTGCCGCCACGGGTAGCCGCCGATCCAGGCGTGCACGTCGATGCGCGTCATCGTGCGGCGGCTCCATCAATCATGGGAAAGGCGTCGACCGGAAAGATGCGCACGGCATTCCGCCAGCGAATGTTGGCAACGTCGTCGCGTGAGAGGCCGAGCTGTTCGAGGGCGCGCAGTTTGGCGAGTGCCGTGTCGAGGGTAAGATCGGCGGCCCAGAGCAGTCGCGCGGGACCAAGCCATTCGAGGCAGCGCTCAAGCATGCCGCGATCGATGCCGGAGCCACTCAGGTCGAAGCAGATGTTCGGCGTGTCGGCGACCGCGGGCAGGGAGTGTTGCCAGTCGCCTCCTCCTCCGATATGCGCGGCCAGGAACGTGGTGCGCGGGTGTCGAGACGCGAGGCGTGCATAATCGGCGGCGTCCGAGATGTCCTGGCCGGGCCAGTGGCGCGTGCGATGCTGCCACAGATGATGGAGGATGGGCAGGTGGTGCTCGCCCGCCAAGGTCGCGATCGGATCGAGCAGCGCGTCGTCACAGCGCCGGGCGGCGGCAATCTTGATGCCGATGGCGCCGGCGGCCACGCCGCGCTCGATTTCGCGGAGGGCCGCGTCTTGCTCGTTCGGGTTGACGTGCACCCACGCGCGCACGCGACCGTGCTGCTCGCTGGCCAGCGCGTACATGGCATCGTTGCCCGCGCGCACGTCGGTCGGTGAACTGAAGTAGGTAGGCGACTGATGGCCCCACGTACCGAGCACGGACGCGACGTGGAACCGGATCCCGATCTGGTCGCCCGCCTCGAGGCGGCGCGCATTGGCGTGCGCCCAGTGTGAGCGACCGGTACCCGCCCAATGAAAGTGCGCGTGTACGTCGATCAGCGGTTCAGGGCCTGCGAGCGGCTCACTCATGTGGCGGGAATCTCGCGAGCCGCCTCGTGGAATGCACGCTCGACCTCGTCGCAGGTGGCATCATCGTGCGCGAGCGCCGCGAAGTTGTAGGCGCCGCGCTTGGCGATGACGCCGTGCCGCACGAGGGCCGCGAGCCAGGCGCGCTGCTGGATCTCGTGGGCAAACCGAACGAAGAACATCGGCGCAATCCCCTGCACCACGGCGTCACGCGCGTTCGACGCGGCGAGCGCGGCACGAGCGGCGTCGGCGAGACGCGCGCCCGTGCGTGCGAGCCGAGCGGGCAGTTGCTCGCGCTCGGCGACGTCAAGCACTGCGCAGGCCGCCGCAAGCGCACTCGACTCGCCCGCGAGCGTGCTCGATATCCAGG
>JAYTVE010000464.1:0-3725 GCA_043744185.1 Gemmatimonadota bacterium
GCACTACATGTCGCCCGAGCAGGCGACGGCGGAAAAGGAAATCTCGGGCCGTTCGGATGTGTACTCGCTCGCGAGCGTGCTGTACGAGATGCTCGCCGGGCAACCGCCGCACATCGGTGGCTCAGCGCAGCAGATCATCATGAAGATCATCGCCGAGCCGACGCCGCTGGTGACGACGCTGCGGAAGAGCGTGCCGACGAATGTGGCGGCGGCGCTGGCCCGCGCGCTTGAGAAGCTGCCGGCTGATCGGTTCGAGAGCGCGAAGGCGTTTGCCGACGCGCTCGCGAATCCCGCGTTCACCTCGATGCACCTCACCGACGGCGTCCGTCGCTCCAACAGCGGCGGTAGCCGGCTCGGTGACGTGCGATCGGCGGTCGCGCTGACGGGCTGGATCGCTGCAGTCGGGCTTCTGTCGTGGAATGTCGTGGACAAAGGCACGAACCGCACCCCGACTGAATACGACGTCGGCCTGCCCGACAGCGCATCGATGTCGCAGGGACTCGGGAGCGCGGGCTTCGCGGTCTCACCGCACGGCGATTTCGTCGTCTACCGGACGGAGCAGGGCGCGCGTTCGGAGCTCTGGTTCCGGTCGCTGCTCAATGCGACCGTTCGCCGAATTGACGGCACCAAGGGCGCCGATTTCCCGGCGATCTCGCCGGACGGTCGTCGCGTGGCGTTCGTGCGCGCGAAACCTGACGGCACGACCATCGAAACCATCGGCGTTGACGGGACGGGCGGTACGTCGCTCGGACCCGCGCCGAACGCCACGGACGTGCTGTGGCAGGCTGACGGTCGAATTCTCGTCATGGATGCGGACGGGACCCGGGCGCACTGGATCGATCCGACCGGTGGACCGGGCAAGGCCTCCACGATCACGTGCCCGCTCGCGGCGTCGGCGCCGAATGGGTCCTCACTGCTCTGCAACCCGGGCGGTGGCGGGCCCGGCTACCAGATCTTCCTCAACGACAGCACCAAGCGACGTGCGCTCCACCTGAAGTCTTCGGAAGAGACACCCGTGATTGGCTCGCAGTTCCGGCTCATCGGCAGCGAGTACGTCACCTTCGTCTCGAACGGCGACCTGTTCGCGGCTTCGATCGATCTTTCGAAGGCGGCCGTCGGTCGCCCCGTCCGGATGGCCACGGCCATCGGCGTTGGTGGCTACGCCGGCGCGGCGACGTACGTGATCGCACCCAACGGCACCCTGGTGTACGCGCAAGGCCCCAACCGGTCCGTCGGCCACCTCGTGCGCATGGGCACCGGCCGGATTGACACGCTCAACGTCGGACGCGCCGCCTTCTTCAACTGGGACGTGAGCCATGACGGCAAGCGCCTCGCGACCACCGTCAAGGTCGAGGATGGCATCGAGTTGCGCGTGTACGATCTCGCGACGGGACGACACGTGACCTGGGTGCGTGGCCCCGACCTGAGCGGCCCGCTCTGGAGCGCCACCGACGACCGGATCCTGTTCGCGAAGGAAGATTCGCTGTTCGTCGGTTCGCCCGATCTCGCCGCACGGCCGACGTTCGTCGTGAAAGTCTCATCCGCCTTCCACCCGATGACATGGGGGCGTGACGGGCGTCTCGTGTTCGGCGTCTGGGACGGTGCCCTCGCGCTCGCCGTGAACGTTGACCAGCATCCAGCGAAGCTGGACACGCTCCGCACCGATGCGCTGTTCCCGCGCTCGTCGCCGGATGGACGCTGGTTGGTGTACTCGAACGCGACGGGATCGGAACTGCTGCTCGAGCCGCTCCCGCACGACGGGCGGCGGTTCCAGTTCGCCTCCGGCACCGTGGACGAGGCGCACTGGCTCTCGAACAGCGAGTTGGCGTTCCCCTGGTCCGACGCAGCGGGGATGCACGTGGACCGCCTCACGTTGACGACATCGAGGGAGGCGCCAATCGGTGCGCGGACCCGCTGGCTGGAACTGGCCGAGTACCGCGACACGCCCGGCCAGACCAGTTCGCTCTCACCCGACGGCCGATTCGTGTACTTGCGCGGCGCTCCCGACCAGGCCGTGCGTTTCCTGCGCGTCGTGCCGCGGTGGGTGGAGAGAGTGAAGACCGCCGTAGACGAGGCGAATCGCTGAGCGGGGGCCTTCACGCTGGTCGGGCCCGATGGCTCGCCGGTCATCAGCCCGACTAAGGGCACCCTCGGTGGCCACCGCAGAACTCGCGTCTACGGTCAGCTCACCTGCAAAGTGGCGCGGCGCTCGCTCGGCACGGGGCGCAGCTTCGAGCAACAGCGCGTGTTCTTCACCGATGAGGCGACAGCGGTTGCCGCCCGCTACAGGCCCTGCGCGCACTGCATGCCAGGTGAATACCCTGCGTGGAAGGTAAAGGGCGGGAAGTAGGGGCTCGGCGCTTCACGACACCTCGCGCGTAGCAGACGCACTCGCTAAGTCGCATATTTGCCGAGATCGGAGAGCCGATTCCGTCTCCCCCGCATCGGTGCGCCTTTACCGTGAAGGCCGCTGTGAATGACGGGTGGTCTTTCGTCTTGGACTTGTGACTGACACGCGAAGCGAGCGCGCGCCTTGGAAGTTTGGCCCCACGCGTTCTACCTGTGTACGATGTGGTGGCCTGCACAATGTCTGATGTGTTCACCCGTCTCAGCGTGTCGCTCGCCGACCGTTACCGCGTCGAACGCGAACTTGGGCAGGGTGGCATGGCCACCGTGTACCTCGCGCACGATCTGAAACATGAGCGCGATGTCGCGATCAAGGTACTGCACCCAGATCTTGGCGCCGCACTCGGCGCCGAGCGCTTCTTAAGCGAGATCAAGACCACGGCGAAGTTGCAGCATCCGCACATTTTGCCGCTGCTCGATTCCGGTGTGGCAGATGGGTTGTTGTACTACGTCATGCCGTACGTGAGCGGCGAAACATTGCGCGCCCGACTTGAGCGCGAACGGCAATTGTCGATCGACGATGCGCTGCGCATCGCGCGCGAGGTCGCGAGCGCACTCGAACATGCGCACAAGCAGGGGATCATTCACCGCGACATCAAGCCGGAAAATATTCTCCTGCAAGACGGCGCGGCGGTCGTCGCGGATTTCGGCATTGCATTGGCGGTGCAGAGCGCCGGCGGTGCGCGCATGACACAAACCGGGCTCTCGCTCGGCACGCCGCAGTACATGAGTCCCGAACAGGCAACCGGCGAGCGCATCATCGACGCGCGCAGCGACATCTACGCGCTCGGCGCCGTGACCTACGAGATGCTCGTCGGCGAGCCGCCGTTCACCGGGCCCTCGGTACAGGCCGTGGTGGCGCGCCTGTTGGCCGAGTCGCCGCGCTCCATCGTGACGCAACGCAAAGCCGTGCCGCCGCATGTGGAAGCGGCGGTGATGCGGGCCTTGGAAAAACTTCCCGCCGATCGCTTCGTGCACGCCTCGGCATTTGCCACCGCACTCGAGACGGCCGGGAGCGGTGCACTGACGTCGGCCGCGTGGTCGTCGAACGGCAACCGAGGGCGCGCGGTGCTCGTCGCAGCATTTTTGGTCGTCGCACTCGCGACCGCCTTTGGCGGGTGGCGGTTCGGTCAACGTGCCGTCGGCGATTCGGCGATTCCCGACCAACTGGTCGCTGACGTCTTTCTCGGCCCCGTCAACAGGCTCAATCTCACCCTCTCGATCTCGCCCGACGGGCGCAAGGTTGCCGTCGTCAGCTCGGACTCGGCAGGGAAGTCGGCAATTCGTATTCGTGAACTCTCCAGTGATTCGATACGCAT
>JAYTVE010000465.1:0-3721 GCA_043744185.1 Gemmatimonadota bacterium
AACCCCTCGGCGATCTGCGCGATGATCTCGCCGTCCTTGTGCTCACTGATCAATACTGCAATGCCCTCGCCGCGGTGCGCCCACAGACTCGCGAGCAACTCGCCGTGCCAGATCACGATGATCACCGGCGCCTTCGATGCGCGCAGGCTGTCGAGCCCCTCGCGCCCGATCACCGACACACGCCACGTACTCGCGAGCAGGCGAACGAACCAGCGGCCCGCCCAGATGGCGGCGCGCACCTTGAAGGCGAGTGGCAGGCGCGGTGCGTCGCTCATCGGAGCATCCCGTCCGCAATCGCGGCCACGCGCGCCGCAGCACCCGGCTCGCCGAGCGAAGCGCACACCGTGCGAAGGTCAGCGAGCATGCGGGCGCGCTCGGGGCTGGCCGGATCAAGCAACGGCGCCAGCTCCTTCGCGATCGCGTCCGCCGTCATGGATTCCTGCAAGAACTCGTGCGCAATTTCGCGCTCGGCCACGACATTCACCAACCCCACGAACTTGACCGTCATCAGTCGCCGCGCCAGAAACGCAGTGATCGGATTCGTGCGGTACGCGATGATCAGCGGACACTCGGCGAGTGCCGCCTCGAGCGTCGTCGTACCACTCTTGCACATCGCCGCGTCGGCCGCGCGCAGCACGTCGTACGAACGCTGCGAAACCTGCGGCCACGGACAGCGCGCCTTGTCGATCGCCATGCCCGGTGCCACGCTCACGATGATCTGCAATTCCGGCATGCGCTGCTGCAGCAGCCTCCCCGCCGCCACGAACGTGTCGAGGTGCCGTGCGATTTCCTGGCCGCGACTCCCGGGAAAGAGTGCCAGTACGCGCGCATCCGCCGCGAGCCCCAATCGCCGCCGGGCCTCGGCGCGATCCGGCATCTCGGCCGCGCGATCAAGGAGCGGATGTCCGACGAACGTTGCGTCGATCCCCGCCTTCCGGAACAACGGTTCCTCGAACGGCAGAATCACCGCCGCTTTCGTCACCACACGCTTGATTTCGTGAATACGCCCGGCTCCCCATGCCCACACTTGCGGCGTGATGAAGTAGAGCACCGGCACGCCAGCGTCGTGCGCGGCTGCGGCGAGCTTGAGATTGAACCCGGGATAGTCCAGCACGACGAGCAGCGCCACGTTGCCTGACTCGAGCCGCGTGCGCAACGTGCGCAACAGCTGCCAGTGATGCGGCACCGACTGGATCACCTCCACGAACCCCATCGCCTGGAGGTTTTCGGAGCGCTCGATCAGCTGCACTCCTGCGGCCTCCATGCGCACGCTCCCGATGCCGACAAGCGTCACGTCCGGACGACGGGCGAGCAACGCCGTGGCGAAGGCCGCGGCGTGGAGGTCGCCGGACACTTCCCCGGCGACGATCAGGACCTCACGCACCCGCGTGCGCCCCGCGCGCAACGGCCGCCTCGATGTCCAGCGCGAGCGCTAACACATCGCGTCCCTGCCGGCCGTTCACGACCGGCATCCCATCACCGCGCAGCGCGGCCATCCACGCCGCGAACTCCAGCCGGAGCGGTTCGCCCTCGGGCGCCGTGAGCGTCACGACCTCGGCATAGGCCGAGCACTCCAGTGCCACCTTGGACGCCGCGAGTGTCGCGCGATCGGCGTCGGCGCGCAGGCGGTGAAACGTGGCCGTGCCCGTCGCGAGGTCGAGCACGATCATCCCGTTCGCCTGCACGATGCGCATCTGCCGTTCACGCAGTCCGGCCACGCGCGACGTCGAGATCGACGCGGCAGCGCCGGAGGGAAACGCGAGATGCGCGTGCGCCATGTCGAGCGTCTCGGCAATCACGCATGCGCCCACCGCTTCGATGCGCGCCACCGGCTCGCCGATCATCGCCAGCACGAGGTCGAGGTCGTGTACCATCAGATCGCGCACGACCGACACGTCGGCCCCGCGCACCGTGTACGGCGCGTAGCGCGTGCACGAAATGAACCTCGGCCGGTCGATCACGGGCCACGCAGCCCGAACGGCACGATTGACGCGCTCCCCGTGCCCCACGCCGATCACCAGGCCCTTCGCTTCGGCCACGGCCAGCACGGCGTCCGCCTCTGCCACCGTCGCCGTGATCGGCTTCTCGATGAAGAGGTGCTTGCCCGATGCGAGACAGGTCATCGCCACGGCGTGGTGCGCCTGCGTGGCGGCGGCGATCGACACGGCGTCCGACGCCGCCAGCAACGCCCCGAGCGTGGGATGCGCCGTCACGCCGAGCTCGGCGGCGACCTGCGTCGCCCGGGCCGTGTCCGGCTCGTGGAAGCCGGTGAACGCATCGCCCGCGAGTTCGCGCAGGATCCGGACGTGGTGGAACCCCAGCGCGCCCGCCCCCGCCACGCCGATGCGCATGGCTAGATCACCACGCCGCGCTCGCTGGACGCGACGAAATCGACGAACGTCTTCACTTCGCCGCTCATCGTCAGCTCGCCCTTCGCCTTCTCGAGCGCCTGCGACACGTTGAGTTCCGATCGGAAAAACAGCCGGTACGCGCGCTTGAGCTCGCGCAGGACGTCCTCCGAAAAGCCGTTGCGCTGCAAGCCCACCGTGTTCAGGCCATAGAGCTTCACCGGGTTGCCCACAGCCTTGATGTACGGCGGAATGTCCTTGGGCACGCGCGAGCAGCCGCCGATGAACGAGTACTCGCCGATGTTCACGAACTGGTGCACGGCCGTCAGCCCCGAGATGTTCGCCCGGTCGCCGATCGTCACGTGTCCCGCGAACTGCGATCCGTTCGCGATCACCACGTGGTCGCCCACATGACAGTCGTGCCCGAGGTGCACGTACGACATGAGGAAGCAATGCTTTCCGACGGTCGTCCTGTGCGAGTGCGTCGTGCCGCGGTTGATCGTGCAGTAGTCGCGAATGACGGTGCCCTCGCCGATCTCGACTGTCGTTTTCTCGCCCTTGAACTTCGTGTCCTGCGGGTCGCCGCCGAGGGCCACGCCCACGCCGAGCTTCACGCCAGCGCCGAGCGTCACGTAGCGCTCGAGCGTTGCGCGCGGGCCGATGACGCACCCATCACCAATCTGGCAATCCTCGCCGATGATCGCGTACGGTCCGATCTCGACGTCGGCACCAACCACCGTGTCCGGATGCACAAGCGCCGTCGCGTGAATGCGGGCGCTCACCGGTCACGCACCATGGCGGCCATCTCCGCCTCGGCAACCACCTCGCCGTCCACCTTCGCCACGCCCTTCATGCGACAGACCTTCCCGCGGACCTGAATCACCTCGAGCTCGAACCGGATCTGGTCACCTGGTTTCACTGGCCGGCGGAACTTGACGTTGTCCAGCGACATGAAGTAGACCACCTTCTCCTCGGGATTCTCCACGCTCCCGATCAGCAGCATCCCGCCCACCTGCGCCATCGCCTCGACGATTAGCACGCCGGGCATGATTGGGTGACCAGGGAAATGCCCCTGAAAGAAGGGTTCGTTGATCGTACAGTTCTTGAGTCCCACGATCCGGGTGTTCGCCTCCATCTCCAGGATCCGGTCCACCAGCAGGAACGGATAACGGTGAGGCAGGATCTTCATGATTTCGTCGGCATCGAGCATGCGGATCTCCTGTCGGGCATGGTGCAGCATTTCGCGAACGAGTTGAACCGTCCCCTTGTGACTCGGCCGGTGCGCCACGATCCGGGCCTGCACGCGCCGTCCGGCGAGCGCGAGGTCCCCCACCACGTCCAGCACCTTGTGGCGCAGAAATTCATCCGGCCAG
>JAYTVE010000466.1:0-3719 GCA_043744185.1 Gemmatimonadota bacterium
ATGTGCGGATGCTGGAGCGCGGCCGTGACCTTGATCTCGCGAAGGAAGCGATCAGCGCCGACGGCCGCGGCGAACTCTCGGCGCAACACCTTGATCGCCACGCGGCGATCGTAGCGCTCCTCGTGCGCCAGGTACACCGTCGCCATGCCTCCCGCGCCGATCTCGCGCTCCACCCGGTAGCGGCCGGCGAGCGCAGTCTGCAGAGTGGCGAGGATGTCGGGCATGGCGTCAATTATGGGGGTGGCCACGGTCGAGCGCGAGTCTGGCGCTGCATGCTGCGGAGTCCCCCCGCCACGGTGCGACTGTCTAGCGCACCATGGCAGGAATGGCGGGACAGCCGTCGGCGCTTGTGCTCGTTCGACACCGAGTGAGGATTTCAACGTCGCGGTGCGCGTGACGACCGAACGACTGCCGCTCCACCACTTGTCCTCGGCCAGTCAGGTGTGCCAATGATCAACAGCTCGGCGCGGTCCAACACACTGCTTCGCTTCGCTGTCTTCGCGTCCGTCGCGCTCGCTGCTTCCTCCTGCACCGACCCCGTCTCGCCGCGAGCCCCCGTGGTAGCCGGCCGGATCGACTCCCTCGCGACCCCGCCGACGAACATCCTCAGTCGGTGGGTCTTCGCGACGATCACGGGGGCGGACTCGGCGTGGGTCGAGGTCACCGGGACGAACGACGCGCTGCAGCGTTCCCCGGCGGTGCGCGCGGTCGACGGGCGCAACGCGTTGCTGGTCGTGGGCCTTCGCCAAGGGGTGGCGTACACCGTGCGCGTCGTGACGAAGTCCAGCGCCGGTGATGTGAGCGCGATCGGGACTGCCGCGACCGTGACGGACAGCGTGCCGTCACCGCTGCGCGACGTGCGCTACACCGTCAGTGGCACGGCGTCGAGAGGGTACACTGCGATGGCGATCAACTTTTCACCGGGCAGTTACATCGTCGCCTACGATTCCATCGGCAACCTCCGCTGGTACTACGAGGCGTCGAGGGCGCTTCCGGACGGCATCGTCGGAGACATTCAGCAGCTGCGGGCGGGCGGGTTTCTCGCGTACATCGGCTACACCTCCGGATGGCAGCCGGTGGTGGGCAGCTACTTCCGGATCGGCCTCGACGGCACCACGGCGGCTACGCTCAACGCGCCAGCGGCCTTCTACACGGACAGCCACGAGATCATTCCCCTGTACTCCGGGGACAGCCTCACCGGCAGCATCATGTTCGGCTATGACATTCGGCCCACGAACATGACCGCCTTCGGCGGCGGCACCGCGACGCAACTCGCGGGTCATACCATCTTCCGCCAACGACTCCCGTCGACCGTCGAGTTTTTCTGGAACGCCTGGGATCACCTGAGCATCGCCGATTGGATCGAGGAGCCGGTTGCCTTCAAGACGAGGTCATCGATCGACTTCGACCACCCCAACGCCATGGTAGTCGATGTTGACGGCAACTATGTCGTCTCGTGGCGGGGCCTTGCCGAGCTCACCAAGATCGACGCGCGGACGGGGGCCATCATCTGGCGCTGGGGAGGCGCGAACAATCAGTTCACGACGCTGAACGATCCTCTCGGATTCTTCAGTGGGCAGCACTCCATCCAAGTGCTGGCGAACGGGAACTACCTCCTGTACGACAACGGACTGCGACACACGCCGTCAGAGTCTCGCGCGGCCGAGTATCGGCTCGACCTGGTCCTCCACACGGCGACGCTTGTCTGGCAGTACCGACACACGCCACCGCTCTTCACGATGTTCACCGGCTCCGTGCAGCGCCTCGCGAACGGCAACACGTTGATCGGTTGGATGGGGGCCGGAACGGTGAGTGAGGTCACGGCGGGTGGTCAGCTCGTGTCCGAGGGGATCGTGACGCGCGGTGCGCCGCTGACCGGTGGCTATCGAGCGAAGCGGATCAACAGTCTCTATCGCGGTGATGCGCCCTGATGGTGCGTCCACACCGTCACGCGGACACCCGACGCTGCCGCAGCACCTCATAGACCGCAATGGCCACGCTCGTCGAGAGGTTGAGCGATCGCACGCGCGGCGATACCATCGGCATGCTCACGAACCGGTCGGCGTAGCGCTCGTGCAGTGTGTTCGGCAGGCCGACGGTCTCGCGTCCGAACACGAGCACCACGTTGGCCGCCGCGCCAAGCGGCGCGTCCCAGAACAGCTGCGTGGCGTTGGTCGAAAAGAAGTACGGTTCGCCGAGTGTCGGCAGCGCGCGTTCGAACGACTCCCAATCGGGCCAGACACGCAGGTCCACGTGTTCCCAGTAGTCGAGCCCCGCACGCTTCACTTCGCGTTCATTGAGCGAGAAGCCGAGCGGCTCGATGAGATGCAACGTGGCGCCGGCGGCAAGACAGGTGCGACCCGCGTTACCGGTGTTCCAGTGGATTTCCGGATGCACCAACACGACGTGTGTGGCCACGAGTCAGCCTGTGCCGGTGTTGGCGACTAGCCCTGTCGTGCCTTCCACGCCTTGTACTCGTCCGGCATGCACTTCGCACAGGGGTGGTATCCCGCGGAAATGGCGGTCGCTTCGTCGGCAAAGAAGACACGCTGCCGGGCATACCGCTCGCCGTTCTGCATCGCGCGGAGCGCCACCTTGCAGTCGAGGCGTCCGTAGCGACGTTCCTTGCGGTAACCGCCCAGCGTACCGGGAGTCGTGCTGCTGATGCGGGAACCGTCCGCGCCGATGAGCGTGTAGAGTTGTGGCGTGTTCATCGTTGAAAGCTAGCATCTTCCCTGCCATCACGGCCATCACGGAGCGCGACCGCATGAAACCGCTCGAACGACTCGGTGAAGCGCAGACGCCCAACGGCACCGTTCTTTCGCTTTTCCGGCACGACGGCGCCTACCTGATCAAGGCCGACGGTGTCGAGCTGATGTCCACGCGTCGGCATCTGTCCGAAGATCGGCTGGCCGAGGTGGCGTGCGCGCCGCTCGCGGGCGCGACGGGTGCGCGCGTGCTCATTGGGGGACTCGGACTCGGCTTCACGCTGCGCGCCGCGTTGCGGGCGTTGCCCGCCGACGCCGAAGTTGTGGTGGCCGAGCTGGTGGCGGCGGTCATCGCCTGGAACGCCGACCCGTCGTACGAGCTCTCGGCGGACGCCATGCGAGATCCGCGCGTGCGCATTGTCCACGAGGACGTCGTCAACGTGCTGCGCGCCAATCCCGCGGGCTTCGACGCGATCATGCTCGACACCGACAACGGGCCGGACGGCATGCTCATGTCGGAGAATGCCCGGCTCTATGCCGCGCGCGGCATCGCACTGACGGTGGCAGCGCTGCGCGAAGGCGGGCGCATCGTGTACTGGTCCGTGGGAGATGACCCGAAGTTTGCGGGTGCGCTTCAGCAGTCGCGGCTTGCCGTGGAAACGTTGCGCGTGCGCGCACACGATACGTCGGGGCCCATGCACGCGCTGTATGTGGCGACGCCGCGCGCGGCCAGGGGTATCTAGGTCGCAGGGCACGCACTCTCGTGGCAGGCCGTGGAGCAGGTGCGGAACGACCCGACCATGACCTGCCACGTGCGGCTGCGCGGCACCCCCTCAGGGTACGAGCTCGAGGCGACTGATCGCCACCGCCGCATCGAACGCCACCTTGCCCGCCACCAGACCGATTCGCTGCAGCGTGGATGGATCGAGCGGGCTGCGTAGCGACGCGGGCTCGAAGGCACGCCACGGAAGGAAGACGTCCTGCCACGCCGGGGTGACGCGGAGATCGGCC
>JAYTVE010000467.1:0-13085 GCA_043744185.1 Gemmatimonadota bacterium
GTACGACGTCGTCGTGATTGGATCGGGCACCGGCGGCTACGTCGCGGCGATTCGCGCAGCCCAGCTCGGGCTGACGACCGCGGTGGTCGAGCGCGCGCCCGTGCTCGGCGGCACCTGCCTCAACTGGGGCTGCATTCCGACCAAGGCGCTGCTCGAGCACGCCCACGCCCTCAAGGTCGCGCAGGACTGGAAAGAATGGGGCCTGACGATCGGCGAAGCGGCCCTTCGACAGGGCTCAGGGCAGGCCGTCGGCATCGACATGAACCAGGTCCAGGCGCGCAAGGACAAGATCGTCAAGGGCCTCAATGGCGGCGTCGAGTTCCTCTTCAAGAAGAACAAGATCACGTGGGCCAAGGGGCGCGCCACGCTCAAGGCCGATCGCGTCGTTGAGGTCACGGCTGCCGACGGTACCGTCACCACCCACGCGCCGACGCACGTGATCCTCGCCACGGGCTCCGTGCCGGTCGAGCTGCCTTTCCTCAAGTTCGACGAACGGCGCGTCTGCTCGAACGTCGGCGCGCTCAAGATCCCCGAAGTGCCGAAGCATCTCGTCGTCATCGGCGGCGGTGTCATCGGTCTCGAACTCGGCTCGGTCTGGCGTCGGCTCGGCGCACAAGTCACCGTCGTGGAATTCATGCCGACCATCCTGCCCGGCAACGACGAGGACATCGTCAAGGAAGCGACGAAGATCTTCACCAAGCAGGGACTCACGCTGCTCACCGGCACCAAGGTGACCGGCGCGGACGTGTCCGACACGAGCGTCGCGGTGCACGTGGACACCAATGGCACCGCGCAGACGATCAACGCCGACTACGTGCTCGTCTCCGTTGGCCGCAAGCCATCGCTGCTTGGCGTGGATGCTACGGCACTCGGCCTCGCGCTCGGCAAGCGCGGCGAGGTCGTCGTCGACCACCAGATGCGCACCAACCTGCCCGGCGTCTTCGCCATTGGAGACGCCGTCGGTGGCAAGCTGCTCGCGCACAAGGCCGAAGAAGAAGGCGTCGTGGCGGCGGAAGTGATCGCCGGCCAGCAGAGCGAAATGCACTACCGCACGATGCCGAGCGTGGTCTACACCTGGCCCGAGATCGCGAGCTGCGGCCAGGCCGAACACGAGGTGAAGGCCGAGGGACGCGCCTACAAGATCGGGAAATTTCCGTTCAGCGCGAACGGACGGGCCCGCACCATGGCCGAGACGCAGGGGTTCGTGAAGTTCATTGCCGATGCTGCAACTGACGAGCTCCTGGGGTGTCACATCATCGGGGCCAACGCCTCCGATCTCCTCACGGAAGCGGTGCTCGCGATGGAATGGCGCGGCTCGAGCGAGGACATCGGTATCACCGTGCACTCGCACCCCACGCTCTCCGAGACCGTGAAGGAAGCCGCCTTGGGCGTCCTCGGTCGCAGCATCCACATCTAGGAGTCGTCGCCGTGGCCATCAGCTCTCTCCGTTTTGGCACCCGCATTGCGGCCGCCGCCATCGCCACCATGCTCGGCGCGTGCATCAGCAAGGACGCCACGGCGCCGACCGCGCTCACCCTGCCCGCGCCCCTCTGGAGCATCACCACGGGGGCCGGCATCGGGCGGATCTTCACCGAATCCGGCGGCGCCATTTTCGTCGGCACCGCCGACTCGCTCCGCGCCATCAACGGCGCGACTGGCAGCTTTCGATGGGGCCGCCCGTACGGCACGCTGCCCCTCGGCGGGTTCAACTTCGATGCCGGCAACAGTGTCGCGATCTTCGCGGGCAGCGCCATCCAGTCGCTGGACGCCACGACCGGCAACACGCTCTTCACGGATCCGCTGAGCGGGTCGTCGTCGCTGCCGAGCTCGGATGGCACGAACCTCTACGTCGCGCGCACTGCACCGTCCTACCGCATCGACCAGCTCTCGCCCACCGGCACCGCCGGCTGGTCCACGCCGCTCGCCACCGCCTGCCCCAACGGCTGCCGCTGGGCAGGCACGGCCGTCTCTGGTGACACCGTGTTCCTCGCGGGCTCGCAGATTGCGGCGGGAGCCCTCACGCAGTCGCTCGTCATGGCCTTCAGCCGCACCACCGGCGTCGAGCTGTGGCGCAAGGTCGATGCGACCGTCGACACCGCGGTCTCGTTCTCGCCGCTCGTGGCGGGCGCGCAACTCATGCTCATCGGCACCAGCGGGCGCACGGCGTGGGCCATCAATCGCAGCACGCGCGCACTCAGCTGGCAGCGAAATGAACTCGCCACGCCGCTCGTTTTGCGCCCGGTGCTCGCGGGCAACCTTGTCCTCATCGCGTCGAGCTTTCTCGGCGAGGCGATCTCGGCCGACAGCGGCGGCACGTCGTGGTCCGTCAGCTCCAACGTGCCGCTGGTGAAGATGGCGGCCTGTCCGGCAAGCGTTGCCTGGGCGGCCGTCGACGGCATGATCGTGGTCAATCGCGTCACCGGCGCGCTCATCGGCGGGCGCGAAAACATCACCCTCGGCAACGCAACCGGCGACATCGCCGTCGGCGGCGGGCGCTTGTACATCGCGACTGCGAGCGGACCCACCCTCGCCGCGTACACCTGCCTGTAGCAGCACCGCCGAGCAACCCCCACCCCGCCGTCCTGCCATGAGTGTCGCCCCGTTCTCACCCGCCGATGTCCTCGTGCGCCTCGACGCGGCGCGCACGCAACTCGTCGCCGCATTCTCGCCGCTCAGCGACGCGCAGTGGAGTTGGGCGCCCGACGACGTGATCTGGAGTGCCGCCCTCATCGCCGAGCACCTCGCCGTCATCGATCGGGGCACGGCGCGCCTGATCACCGACAAGTTCGAGACGCTTACGCCCGCGAGTTACACCGCCGAGCAACGGGCAAAGAAGGACGCGATGATCCCCGTGGCCGTGGCCAACCGCGGCGTGAAAATCGAGGCGCCGGCCAGCGTCCGCCCCAAGAACCGGTTTGCCACGCGAGAGGAATGCATGGCGTCACTGCTCGGTGCGCGCGATGCGATCGCCGTCGCGGTGCGCACGGCGGGCGACACGCTGCGCACGCGCTCGTTCAACCATCCCGTCCTCGGAGACCTCGACGGGTTGCAGTGGGCCGTGTTCAGCGCCGAGCACGGCGCACGACACATGGCCCAGGTTGCCGAACTGCGCACGCTGCCCGGCTTCCCCCGTTGATCAGCCGTCGAGCAGGCCCCGCGCTGGCGCTGGGTGGACTCCTGCTGGGCGCGGGCGCGCAGGCGCAGCTTCCCGGCGCCACGTACCCCGCGCGTCGCGTCATGGCACTCGAGCGCGCCGGGAATGACCTGATCGTCGTGCCGTCGCGTGCGTCGTTTCTCGCGGACGACCAGCTCGGCTTCGTGCAGGCGGCCGACTTCCAGTATCTCACCGGACTCGACGACATGGTCGGGGCGGTGCTCGTGCTCGACGGACGTGCCAAGGCCGCCACGCTCTTCGTGCCGCGACCGAGTCCGCTCGTCACGCGCGGCATCGTCGCGCCAGGTCCGGGGTCCGCCACGCGCCTCGCCCTCGGTGCCGTGGTTCCGGTTGACTCACTCGAGCCGTGGCTCAAGCGCCGCCTGGGCACCGCCGCGACGACGGTGCACGTTGCGCCGGTGGACGCGCGCGGCGCGCTCGCCACGCCGCTGCCGATGGCGTCGACCGTCGTGCGTTGGCAGGCGTGGCTCACGAGCCTCGGCGCCGTAAAGGCCACGAATGCGATCCCGCTCCTGCGCCCCATGCGCGAGATCAAGGATGCGAACGAACTCGCGATCCTGCGCCGTGTCGCACATACCAGCGGTCTGGCCTTTCTCGCAGGACTCCGCGCGCTCAAGCCCGGTACGTGGCAGCACGAAAGCGAACGCGCCGTGGTCAACGCCTGCCACGCGGCGGGCGCACGGTCCGTCTCGTTCTGGCCGTGGACCATGAGCGGCCCCAACGCCGACTTCAACAACCTGTGGGGGTCGTTCCAGGCGTACGACCACAACGATCGCGTGATGCGCTCGGGCGAGGTCGTGCGCGTGGACATCGGTTGCCAGGTCGATCACTACATGGGCGACGTGGGGCGCACCGCGCCGGCGAGCGGTCGCTTTACCGATGGCCAGCGCGAGGCCTGGGACCTCTTCATCGCGGGCTACCAGGCCGGCCGCGCCGTCATCCGGGGCGGCGTCACGGCCACGGCGGTGTACGCGACCGCGCTCGCGGAGGTGCGCCGCCTCGCGCCGACCATGCGCAGCGCGCAAGGCAGGGAGGCCGCGCAGGTGCTGCTCGGCCCCAAGGGAATCGAGGCGTGGGAGTTGCACGGCGTCGGACTCGATGACGCCGAAGGGCTGCCCGACACGCTGCGCACAGGCATGGTCGTGGCGTACGAGCTGATGTTCGTGGCCGCGGGCGACGGTTTCTACCTCGAGGACATGATTGCCGTGCGCGACAACGGCAGCGAAGTCCTCACCGCGGGGCTGCCGTACACCGCGCGCGAAATCGAAGCCGCGATGCGGGGCCCGGATGCACGACGGGCCGGCACTCGCGCGCCGGCCCGTCGGTAGTGAGCTGCAACGAGGTCGCGCTTACACGCGGCCCTTGTCGCGGATCTTCTGCATGACGATCGCTTCGACGCTCGAGGGGGTCGCCATGTGACGGAGCTTGTCGGCATCCGTGCCGAGTGCCTTCCACATGGCAATCACCTGCGGACGCTCGGTGATGGCGAGCGACGCGTCCGAAATCTCGCCGTCGAGCCAAGCGTGCAGCGCGGGGCTCGTGAGGCGCGGCTCGAGGGCGTCACCGTCGGCCAGCGAGGCCTGAGGTGCCGTTTCGGGGGTGGCTGGACGCGTCGCCGGACGCTCAGCTCCTTCGTTCAAATCACGATTGGTATTCACGCGTATTTCTCCTCCAGCAGGGCCTGCAGCGCTTCCCGTGCCCGATGCACGCGCATCTTCAGCGCTCCGACCGTCGTGTGCAGCAGTTCCGCCATCTCCTCGTACGACCGTCCTTCGACATGCTTCATGACGAAGGCTTCCCGCAAGCTCGGCGCGAGGTGCGCCAAGGCCCGATCGAGATCCGTCCGGAGCTCCGTCCGGTCGAGGTCTTCCTCGGGGGTCGCATATGTAGACGGTTGATCGTCCTCATCGTAACTCAGGTGGGTGCGCCGGATGTTCTTGAGCCAGTCCTTGCACCCATTGGCCACGATCCGGAACAACCAGGCGTCGAACCGCCCGCGGACTTCGGCGAGGTGGTTGAACGCCTTGATGAAAGACGATTGCAGGATGTCTTCGGCAACGTCAGGCGACCCGGTCATGCCAAGCGCATGACGGTAGAGGGGGTCGCTGTAGCGGCGAATGAGGATGGAGAAGAGCTCGGACTCCCCGGCGAGAATCCGATTGATGAGCTCCTGATCCGCCTCGGCCGGGTCGGTCATTACGGGCTGGGCCGTCGTCATCATCCGCGACTAGTGTAACGTCGCGAACGCGCACGGGACAGCCCCGCGTGGCCAATTGGCCACTCGGTGGTGTCACGGAACAACGACAGGACGCTGCCGACGGTCACCTCACACCTCACGCAAACGCCCCCCATCGGCGGTCGCGAAGCTCCGCGCCGTGCTCATCGAGATGCGGCGGGGGCAGGCGGACATTGCCCGGGACGGCTGGCGGCATCCCCGTGAGCGGCGAACCGCCGGCCTGCGCGATCGCCTCCCGCACGGAGCGCACGCGCCCGCAGGGCACCTGCGCCGCCTCGAGCGCCGCAATCCAGCTGTCGGCATCGCGTCCCGCGAGAATGCGAAGGAGTTCGCTGATGAGTGCATCGCGGTGCGTCACGCGACCCGCGTTCGTGGCGAAACGCTCGTCGGTGGCCAGTTCAGGGCGTCCCAGGACTCCACAGCACGCGACGAACTGGTGGTCGTTGCCCACGGCGAGAATGAACGGGCGATCGCGGGCCGCGATGAGCTGGTAGGGTGCGAGGTTCGGGTTGCCGTTGCCGGCGCGTCCAGCGTCGCGCCCCGAGACCATGACATTCTGTGCGGCGTAGGTCAGCGCAGCGAGCGCCGACTCGAGGAGGGTGATGTGAATCCGGCGCGCATGCGCGGGTTGCGGGCCGTGTGCGCGGGCCGCGAGGGCGGCGCAGATGGCGATCGCGGCGTCCTTGCCCGCGATGATGTCCACGATGGCGACGCCGTGCTTCATCGGTACTCCGTCAGGCTCACCCGTAATCGCCATCAGGCCAGACTCCGCCTGCGCGACGAGGTCGTACCCGGGGCGGTCCGGCTCATGCTTGAAGCCCCCGATCGTGCACCAGATGAGCGCCGGGTGCTGCGCGAGGAACCGGTCGGGATCGAGTCCGCGACGTGCGAGTGATCCGGGCAGGAAGTTGTCGATGACGACATCCGCCCCGGCGATCAGTTCGCGCGCAAGATCGGCATCCGCCCCAGCGGCGAGATCGAGCGCAATGCTCTTCTTGTTCCGGTTGATCGCGCGGTAGTAGGCGCTCTCGCCGTCGTCGGCGAAGGGCGGCCCCCATGCGCGCGTATCATCGCCCGACCCTGGCCGCTCAACCTTGATGACACTGGCCCCCATATCACCGAGGGTCATGGTGCACATGGGTCCAGCCAGCACGCGTGAGAGATCGAAAACGTGGATGCCTTTGAGCATACTGATGTTCAAGTGTCCTTCAGAAGATTCATTACTGGCGCTAAATCTGGACAGTGATGCCGGAAAAGACACAAATTGTCGCAAAAAGAGCCATTTTACGAATCACGTGACGCACCTTGCGTACGTGACTGAAAATCATATAGTTACCCCCCGACTGGCACGGTGCGCGGAGTCCGAATCGCGCAAACTTAAGCCGCCCAACACTCTAGCTCGCCTTTTGTCTCGCGCCCGTCAGTGGGCAGGGAGTTCACACGTATGACGTCCGAGAACGCCGCGCCACCCGCCACACCGCCCGCTCCTCGCCGGGGCCCCGGCCATCGCGGCCAGGATCTGCGAGATGCCGTCGCCGAAATGACCGCCAAGGCCCATGAAATCTCGCTGGAGGCCGGCTCCAAGATGTCGGCCGCCATGCGCGAAGTCATTCACGCCGCTGCCGGCATCTCGCAGTTCGCCGCCGAGAGCGCGCGCGACCTCGTGCAGTTCATGGTCCGCCGCGGCCAGATGACGCAGGACGAGGCCGACAAGCTCATCAAGGAAGCTGAAGAGCACGCGGCCAAGAACAAGCGCCCCATCAAGGCGGCGCCTGCTCCGAAGGCGGAAGCCGCGAAGAAGCCGGCAGCCGCTCCAGCGGCTGCACCAAAGGCAAAGGCGCCAGCAAAGCCCGCCGCCAAAACCGCGAAGAAGAAGTAGCACGCATGCGACCCGCACGCCACGCGACACTCGCGTGCGTGGTCGTCCTGTGCGCATGCGGGTGATCGCGCGCGCGCCGACCCGACTCGATCTGGGAGGCGGCTGGACCGACGTGCCGCCCATCTGCGTCGAGGAGTTCGGCGCCGTCACCGCCATCGCCATCGCCCGCCACGCGACGGTCACCCTCGAGGAACGCGAGGGCTCGACCACCACGCTCACCATGGAGCCGATTGCGCGCGCCGCCCTTCGGCGCGCGGGGCTCTTCAGCGTGCATGCCACCATCAACTCGAACTTCCCCGTTAGCGCCGGGCTCGGCGGCTCCGCCGCCGCCGGTGTGGCGCTGCAGGGTGCCATCGCAGCGTGGCGCGGCGAGTTCGTCGAGCCGATGGAACTCGTCGCGCGCGCGCGCGTCGTCGAGACCGAGGACCTCAAGATCGCCGGCGGGTGGCAGGACTACTGCGCGTCGGCATTCGGCGGCGTGCTCGGCATGCGCTTCGGCGCTGGCACCCCGATCGTGCGACCGCTCGACGTCACGGACGAGCTGATGCAGGCGTTCGAACGACGCGCCCTCGTCGTCTACACGGGCGAATCGCGCCTCTCCTCGCGCACCATCACTGGCGTACTCGACGCCTGGCGCGATGGCCGTGGCGACGTGCGCGCCAATCTCGCCCACATGCGCGAGCTCGCCGTGCAGATGGAGGGCGCCCTCGAACGCGCCGAGCTCGGCACTCTCTCCGATCTCGTGCGCGCGCACTGGGTACGCCAACGTGCCCTGCACGAAGACATCTCCACCGATCGCATCGACGAGCTGATCACCGCCACCGCCGCCGTCGGCGCGCGCGGCTACAAGGCCCTCGGCGCATCGGGCGGCGGCTGCGTTCTTCTCATGGCCGCCGAGGAGGACATGGAGGCAGTACGTGGCACAGCCGCTGGACTGGGTGAGGTGCTGCCATTCACCATCGCTCGCACCGGCGTGCAGATTACGGTCGCGCGTTGAACACGCCCGGCGCTCGCGCGACCACGCCCGCGCTTCCCGTGCCCCGCACATGACTGCCATCCCATTCGCCGACGCGCGCGCCCTCACCGCCGCGCTCGTGGCGACCGATTCTCGCAATCCCTCGCTCTCGCCCGGCGCGGCCGGCGAAGCGGCCGCCGCGCGCGTACTCGCGGCCGTGCTCGCCGACTGGGGCTTTGCCATCGAGCTCGTCGAGTCGAGCCCCGGCCGACCGTGCGTGCTGGCCACGGCCGGCCCTGACACAGGCCGTTCGCTCATCCTCAACGGCCATCTCGACACCGTCGGCGTCGACGGCATGGTGCACCCGCCCTTCGAGCCCGCCATTCGCCACGGCAAGCTCTACGGCCGCGGCAGCTGCGACATGAAGGCGGGCGTGGCCGCAATGTGCGCCGCCGCGGCGCGCGCGGTGAAGGCAGGCGAAGCGCCGCGCGTCATCATTGCCGCCGTCACGGACGAGGAATTCGCGAGCGCCGGCACGCGCGCGCTCATCGCACGCGGCCTCCGTGCCGACGCCGCCATCGTCACCGAACCGACCTCGCTCGCCATCATGCCGGCGCATCGCGGGTTCGCCTGGATTTCCGTACAGGTCGGTGGGCGCGCCGCGCATGGCTCCCGCTATGACATCGGCGTGGATGCGATCAAGGGCGCGGCCGCCATCCTCGGCGTCCTCGCCGAACTCGAGTCGACGACACTCACCGCGCGCACGCATCCGTTGCTCGGTCACGCCTCGCTGCACGCCGCCACGATCGAGGGCGGCATCGGCTGGTCCACCTATCCCGACCACTGCACGCTCAAGCTCGAACGTCGCACGCTGCCCGGCGAACGTCCCGCCGACGTGCTCGCCGAGGTCGAGGCGGCGTGCGCGCGCGTCGTGGCTCGCACGCCAGGACTCACGGCCACGGCCACGCTCGAGCTCGCGCAGTCGCCGAGCGACGTCGCGAGCGATGCGCCGGTGGTGCAAGCGATGGCGCGCGCGGTCACGGCGCGTGGCCAGACGGCGCGCATCGAAGGAATGACGGCCTGGACCGACGCCGCGCTTTTCAACGACGCGGGAATCCCGGCCATCTGCTTCGGGCCCGGCGACATCATGCTGGCCCATGCGGCCGAGGAGTACGTCCCCTTGCACGAGATCGACCTGGCAACCGACATCCTCGAGTCGCTCCTGCGCAGTTGGGCACGCGCATGAACTTCTCGCCTGGCGATTACGACCGGCTGGAGAGTGCCATCGACCGCGGGCGGCGCGTCTCGATCCGCCGACGTGGCAGCGAGTATCTCGTGGTGCCCGCGGCGATTCGCCTCGTCGATGGGCGCGAAGCACTCGACGCGAAGCACCCCACCACCGGCGACGCCATCCGCTTCTGGATCGACGAACTCGATCGCTGGGACGTGGTGACGTGAGCGCGACGCCGACGCACGTCGCCATCTACGCCGATGAATCCTGCCTCGGCAACGGTCGCGAGGGGGAGAATCCCGGTGGGGCCGGCGCGCTCCTCGAGTTCCCCCGCGAGGACGGCGTGCTTGTGCGGCGCGACCTCTGGGTCGGCGCGAGCGACACGACCAACAATCGCATGGCGCTCATGTCCGTGATCGCGAGCTTCACCGCGCTGCACGCGAAGGGCAGCCGCTTCCGCGTCACCTTCACGAGCGATTCGCGCTACCTCATCGACGGCATGCGCGAGTGGTTGCACGGCTGGGCCCGTCGCGGCTGGACCCGGAGTGCAGGGCCAATCGAGAACCTCGAGCTCTGGTGGAGCGCCATCCGCGCCGTCGAGGGCAGCGCCGTCGACTGGCGATGGGTGCGCGGCCACAACGGTCACGCCCAGAACGAGTACGTGAACGACCTCGCGGTGCGTGCCGCGAAGGAGCAGCACGCGAGCGACGGCTGGATCGCGAGCGGCTTCGACGCCTGGTACGCCGCCCGCACTGGCGCGAAGGTGTCGCCGCCTGAGCACTTTCCGCTCGATTTTCGCGCGGCCAAACCGTTACCTGCACCCCCGACCGGCCGTCCCTGACCGGGGACCCGCACGCTCTACCGGGGAGGTTTTCGCATGCGCTTCATCTTCGCCCTCGCCATCGGACTCGGCGCCGGCTACTTCGTCGGCTGGAACGATGCCAAGGTCAACCAGAAGCACATCGTCCAGCGCTTCGTCGAACGCGCCGGCGGCACCACGCGCGACAAGCTCAAGAACGACGCCGATTCGCTCGCGAACGCCACCGCTGATCCCGCGACCAAGCACTGATTGTGCCCCCGATCGCCGATGACCTCGACCGGATGCTGCTACGGCTCGTGCGCGCACTGCGCGCGCGCGACGCCGGTGATCCGCTCCGCCCGTGTGAAGTCCTCGAACTCGCGCAGGACGTCATTCCGTATCGCCTCCTCCGGCGCGAGGGCGGCTTCGACACGAACGAAGACTACGAGCACGCGTTCACGCGGCTGCTGAGCGGCGAACGCGGCTACCTGCGCGGCGACGAGCGCATGCAGCAGGTGCTCACCGAGGAACTCGGCGCCAAGAACCCCGACACGGCGCTCTTCCGCGAGTTCGCCCGCAACCACGTGGCACTCACCGAGGCGGGGCTCGGCGCCGCCGACACGTTCGACGTGGGTACGACCGCGCAGGCGGCACCGGCGCCGCTCGCAGCGCCCACCCTGGCTCCGCGACGCGTTTCTGCCGTGTCCGCCGCCTTCGCCGACGTGGACCCGACTTCCGACACCGAGGCCGACATGGCTGCTGTCCCGATTCGCTCCGTCACCGCGCACTCCCTCGGCGGCAAGTGCCGCTACTGCGCCGCCACGCTCCCAGACGGCCGCAAGCTCGTCTTCTGCCCGTTCTGCGGAAACGACCTGACGATGACGCAGTGCCCCGCCTGTTCCACCGAGCTCGAGCTCGGATGGAAGTTCTGCGTGACCTGCGGTCGCACGATGGCCGGTCGCACCGGGACCGGCTCGACGCCGGGAGACACCAAACTGCAGTCCGGACCGTAAGGTTCAGGGCCGGACCTGCCCGCTCCGCAGCGGTGTACCGGAACTCCCGATGAACGGGGCTCTGCACCCGGCATCTTTCGCGTGTCCCTTCCTTCGATTGTCCCGCGCGTGACGCGCTTCGCCCTTCGCACGACCCTCGCCTGCCTCGCGGTCATTGCCGCGTGCGGCCCCGCCCGCCCAGCCAATCCCCCGGCTCCCCTGGCCGCCGCGCAGTTGCCGGCCAAGCCCTGGCCGGTGAAGACCCGCGAACACGTGGACCTCTGGCTCCACGGCTTCGCGATGCTCACCGACGAGAGCACCAAGGTGCCGCTCTTCGCGCGGGGGTATCGCGACGCGATGACGGTCGCGAAGAACTCGCGCTCGATCTACACGGGGCTCGACGAAGGGCGCGCCGAGCTCGCACGCCGCTACAAGGCCAATCCTGCGTATCAGGGCGCGCAGTTCGCCGCGCTCTACTTCGGCTCTCTTACCGAGCTCATGACCGCCGCGCAGCTCGCCGTCACGATGGACGGCGATCCGCGCAAGGCAACGTCGCGCGAGGCTCAGGCCATCTTCACGCTCTTCAACGGCTTCTTCCCCAACAAGCCGGATCGTGAATGGTTCAAGCAGTTCGTCGATGCCCTCAGCGACGAGCAGCTAAAGTTCTACCACGAATACTGGACCTTGCAGCAGCGTGATCGCTCTGCGGCGCTCGCCGCCACCGATGCCTTCTGGTTGACGCTTCGCCCCAAGCTGCAGGCGTTCCTCTCCGGCACCAAGCAGCCGACGGGCGATTTCCTGCTCTCGCTTCCGCTCGAGGGCGAGGGGCGTACGGTGCGCGAGGGCACGCAGGAAGTGGTCGCCGTGACCTTCCCCGTGACCGCGGCGCAGGCAAGCGACGCGGTGTTCGCCTTCGTGCATGAAGTGATGGGCGCCGTGGCCGAGGGTCAGGTCACCGACCAGACATCGCCCGCCGAAAGGCGGAACGGCGTGGCCGAGAAGGTCATGGGCATGGCGACGGTGCGCGGCGGCGCACTCCTGCTCGCCGTGGCCGCGCCCGACCAGGTCGCCGCGTACCAGCGCTTCTACCTGCGCGTGGTCGGCGTGAATGCACCGGCGGGCGACGTCACTGCGCTTTTCGAGTCGACCTTCCCGATTCCAGACGCCGTGCGCGACGGGATGAAGCGGCAGGTCGAGATTCTCCTCGGTGGCATCTGATCATGGCTGACGCACCGGTTCCCTCGGGAGATCCTCTCGATCGCAACGCGCTCGAGCGCGTGCTGCAGCGCGCCGCAGAGTTGCAGGCGCGCACGGCGGACGCGCCGGAAGCGCTTACGGAATCAGAGCTGATGGCACTGGGCGCCGAGGTCGGCCTCTCGGCCGATCACATGCGTCTCGCGATCGCCGAGGAACGCACGCGCTCGCTGGCACCGGCGGACACCGGGTGGGCGACGCGGTTGCTCGGTGACGCCACGGCGAGCGCGTCCCGATCGGTGCCGGGGGCGCCGACGGACGTGCTCGCGAAGCTCGACGCCTGGTTCACGCGCGAGGAGGCGCTCACCGTGCAGCGCCGCGCGCCCACGCGCCTCGTGTGGGAGCCACGGCAGGATTTCTTCGGCAGCATGCAGCGTGCGTTCCAGCTGGGCGGGCGCGGCTACGCGCTCGGTCGTGCGAGCAGCGTGGCAGCCACCGTGCAATCCCTTGACAGTGGGCGCACCCACGTACGACTCGATGCGAACCTCGTGGGCATCCGCACGGAGCGCCTCGGCGGTGCCGCCGGGACCGTCGGGTCGGGCGTGGTCTTGAGTGGCGTGCTCG
>JAYTVE010000468.1:0-3714 GCA_043744185.1 Gemmatimonadota bacterium
CGCCTTGATGTCGGCATCGCTGACGTCGGCGCGAGGATCCCTGACCACGGCGAACGTCTTCGACTCGGTGACGCCGGGTGCGGAGAGACGCACGGTGTAGGTTCCCGGCGGCGCGATCGGACCGTTCGTGCCGGCTGCCCAGAAGATCATCCCTTCGAAGCGCACCGCCTGCGGATATCGCAGGTTCCACGCGAAGCTGTTGATGCCCGCCTTGTTCGGGACGCGCGGCGGACGCGGCGCGCGCGAGAACAGCTCCTCGAAGTCGGGCGGCGCAGGCGGCTTGCCGAAGTTCGCCACCGAATCAGCGAACGCATCGGGGTCGGCATCGCTGGTGAAGTGCGCCACCATGTTCCCCGCCCCATCGAGGATGTCGAGGGTGACGACCTGGTTGGGCGAGGCGAGGTGATACTGGAAGACGGCCGGTCCGGGCGGATTGGCGCCCGCGCCCGCACCACCGGTGAGCATGGCGAGTAGCGCGAAGAAGCCTCCACCCCAGTCGGAGCGCATGACGCGCTCCGGCGCGAAAAGGTGCGCCGGCTTGGCCACGACGGCGGGAGTGAGCTGCCGCAGTGCGCTGATGTTGTCGAGTATCCAGAACGAGCGGCCGTGCGTGGCGGCGATGAGATCGGCGTCCTTGATCCTGAGGTCGTGCACGGGTACGTGCGGCAAGTTCTTCTGCAGGGATTTCCAGCCGAGCCCGTCATCGTATGACACGTAGACGCCGCGCTCCGTGCCGGCAAACAGCAGGCCGCGGCGCGTGGGATCCTCGCGCACCACGCGGAGGAAGTGATCGGGCGCGATGCCGGTCGTGATCTTCGTCCAGCTCTTGCCGTAGTCGGTCGTCTTGTACAGGAGCGGCTGCTTGTCGCCCAACTGGTAGCGGTTGGCCGCGACGTACGCCGTGCCCGCGTCGAAGTGCGACGGCTCGATGGCGGATATGCGGCTGAACTCGCCGACGCCCTTGGGGGTCACATTCTCCCACGCTGCCCCCCCGTTGCGCGAGATCCAGAGCAGGCCGTCGTCGGTGCCGACCCAGAGCAGGCCCTTGGTGATGGGCGACTCGTCGAAGGCAAAGATGACTGCGTAGGTCTCGACGCCGGTCTGGTCTTTGGTGATCGGACCACCCGACGCTTCCATCGTTTCCGGCGCGCGCCGTGCGAGCTCGGGGCTCACGGGAGTCCAGCTCTCGCCTTCGTCCGTCGACCGGAAGAGCCGCGAGCCACCCACGTATAGCACCTTCGGGTCGTGGCGCGAGAAGACGATCGGATACGTCCACTGGAAGCGGACCTTGATGTCCTTGGACGAATACCCCATCGGGTTGATGGGATAGACCGAGATGTCGCGCGTGAAGCCCGTGCGCAGATCTTTCCTCGTGAGCACGCCGCCGTAACTACCGGCGAAGATGACGTTCGGCTTGGTCGGGTGCGGGGTCACGAAGCCCGATTCACCGCCGCCCGACTCCTTCCAGTCGCTGATGGAGACCTGCCCCTCACCGCGACTCGGGCCGCAGAGCGTGGAGTTGTCCTGCTGCGCGCCGCAGATGAGGTACGGGTAGTCGTTGTTCGTGTCCACGTGGTACATCTGCGCGGTGGAGAAGCTCAGCTCCGTCCAGTTGCGACCACCGTTGGTGCTGACGTTCGCGCCGCCGTCGTTCGACTCGATCATCCGGTTGGGATCATCGGGGGCGACCCACAACGCGTGGTTGTCGGGGTGACGCGGATTGAGGGGTTCCTTGAACGTCACGCCGCCGTCGCGCGAGCGATACATGCCGACGTTCATGGCGTACAGGACGTTCGTGTCCTTGGGGTCAGGCGTGATCTTGGAGTAGTACCAGGCGCGCTGGCGCAGTTTGCGGTCCTGGTTGATCCACTTCCACGTCGCGCCCGCGTCGTCGGAGCGATACACACCACCGGAGTCATGCTCGATGATGGCCCAGACGCGCTTGGGGTTGGCCGGAGAGACGGCCACGCCGATCTTGCCCGTGATGCCCTGCGGCAATCCACGCGCAGACTTCTGCAGGTTGATCCAGGTGCGCCCACCGTCGACGGACTTGTAGAGCGCGCTGCCCATCCCGCCCGACGACATCGACCACGAGGTGCGGTACGCCTGCCAGGTGGCGGCGTAGATGATGTCCGGGTTCGTCGGATCGAGTGCCATGTCGATCGCCCCCGTCGAGTCGTTCACGAAGAGGACCTGGGTGAACGACTTGCCGCCGTCGACGGTCTTGTAGACGCCACGATTCGCGCTCGCCTTGAATGGATCACCGAAGACGGCGAACCACGCCACCTGCGCGTTCGTGGGGTGGATGCGAATCGTCGAGATGTGCTCGTCCTTGAAGCCGAGGAAGCTCCAGGTCTTCCCGGCATCGGTGGTCTTCCAGAGACCGTCACCGGGCGCCGCGTTGCCACGGATTTCCGTTTCGCCGCCGCCCACGAACACCACGTCGGGATTCTGCGCATCGACCGCGACGGCGCCAATGGTGCCGCCGAAGTAGCGATCGCTCGCGGCCGCCCAGCTCTGGCCACCATCGGACGTCTTGAAGACGCCGCCGCCGGCGGTGCCCATCCAGTACTCGTTGGGGCGCTTGACCGAGCCTGCCACGGCGACCGAGCGGCCTCCGCGCGCCGGACCCATCTCGCGCCACTTGAGCGGTCCGAAGACCGCCGAGTCGAAGGCGAGCGGCGTGCTCGGCGCGGGCTGCGAGACGCGCGTGAGGGGGCGCACGGCCTGCGCACCGAGCACGACCGGCATGGCGAGCAGCGCACCCGCGAGGCGCAGGGTACGACGGGAGGAAGCAGTATGGGTCATGCCTGGAACTCCGGCGCATGAAGCGCCATGGGGAATGGATCGCGACGAACCGGCGCCTTGCGGCACGGAACGATGACGCCGCCGGTTATGCCGGCAGCGCAGCCACGAGTTCAATTTCCACCAGCACGTCGCGCGGAAGCCCGGCGACGGCCACGGTCGAGCGCGCGGGGCGCGCATCGCCGAGCACGCTCGCGTAGACCTCGTTCATAGCGGCGAAGTCGGACATGGCGCGAAGGAACACCGTAGTCTTGGCCACGTGGCGCCACTCGACGCCAGCCGCGGTGAGCACGGCGGTGAGGTTCGCGAGCACCTGGCGCGTCTGCGCGGCCACGTCACCCTCGACGACGGTCATCGTCACGGGATCGAGCGCGATCTGCCCGGCCGTGAAGAGGAAGTTGTGCGAGATGGTGGCCTGCGCGTACGGGCCGATGGCCTTGGGGGCGCCGTCGGTTTGGACGGGAGCAACACTCATGATTCGACTCCTGCTGAGAGTTCAAGGACAGCACTAGGCAACCCGAAGAGGCGCACCGCGTTGGCAATCGTCAAGCGACCGAACGAATCAGCATCGGTGCCGCGCACCGCGGCGATGTGCGCGACCGTGCGCGCCACCCATGCCGGCTCGTTCCGCTTCCCGCGGTTCGGCACCGGCGCGAGGTACGGCGCATCCGATTCCGCGAGGATGCGATCATCCGGCACGAGGCGCAACAGCGCGAGGTCGTCCCACTTCTTGAATGTCACGATCCCGCTGAACGAGACGTACCAGCCGACCGCGAGCGCCGCCTCGGCCAGGCTCACGGGGCCCGTGTAGCAATGCAGCACGCCACGAATGCCCGCCGCGCCTGCTTCCACCACCATCGCACGCGTGTCGCCGTCCGCTTCGCGTGTGTGGACCACCACGGGGCGCCC
>JAYTVE010000469.1:0-13048 GCA_043744185.1 Gemmatimonadota bacterium
GGCGACTCGATCGACGTGCGTGTGTCGCTGGCTGCCGGCGGCGCGGGCTCGAGTGCCGGACGCGTGCGACTCTCGCTCGACGGCACGGTCGTGGCGGAAGCGGCGATCGAGGCGCTGCCCGCTTGGGGGGAGCGCAGCGTCCCGCTGCGGGTGCGCCTCGGCGAGCGCGCCGGCGCGCTCGTGTTGCGCGCGAGCGTGGCTACGTCAGTCGATGCCGAGGCGGCGAACGACACACTCGGCGTGGCCCTCGACGTGGCACCGCAGGCGTCGGTCGTGTTCGTCTCGAGCAGTCCCGATGCCGACGCGCGCTGGGTGATCGCGCTCTTGCGCGGCGCGGTGGGACTGCCGACGCGCGCCTACCTGCGTGTCGCACCGGGCCAGTGGCGTGTTGAGGGCAGTCTCGCTCCGATCGCCGAAGCCGACGTGCGACGCCTCGTGGCCGGCGCCCCGCTCGCCGTCATTCACGGCGACACGGCGATCTTCGGCGATCCGGGCCTGTTCACGCACGGTGCACTCGCACTGATTGCGCCGCCGCGCGAACGCACGGGCGAGTGGTACGCGGTGTCGGCGCCGCCGTCGCCGATTGCCGGGGCGCTCGGTGGCGTGCCGTGGGATTCGCTGCCGCCTATCGAGGCGGGTGCGCCGGCGACGGGCGAATGGATCGGGCTCATGGCCGCGCGCGCGCGCGGCGAGCGTCCGGTCGCAGTGGTGGTGGGGCGCACGGCGCCCCGCCGCACGGTAGTCGTGACGGCGAGTGGTTTCTCCGCGTGGCGCGTGCGCTCGGGGATTCCAGCCGACGCCTTCGGCGCACTGTGGGGCGCGGCAGCGGATTGGCTTGCGTCCGATCGCCCGGATGTTCGGGCCGCGCGGCCCGCGGCCGGGGTGCTGCGCGAGGGTGATCCGGTGCGCTGGCGCCGCGGCGGCGTCAACGACACGCTGGTGCGCGTGTCGCTCGTGCGCCGCGTGGCGAAGTCCGGCGAGCGTTCGGCCACGGACACGGTCGAATTGCGTTTTGCGCGCGACGTGAATGAAGCGCTCACGCCGGCATTGCCCGCCGGCACGTACGATGTGCGTGCGCCAGGCGGCCCGTCGATGCTGATCGTGAATCCGTCGGCGGAGTGGGTGGCGCGGCGGCCATCGGTCGCTGCCGGCGCGGTTGGAAGCGGGACAGCGGCAGGCGAAGCGCCCGGGCTGCGCACGACGGTGTGGCCGTTCGTCATCATCGTGCTGCTGCTCTGCGCGGAATGGCTGCTCCGGCGACGCGCGGGGCTCCGGTAGCGCGCTAGCTTCCGCACCATGCGGCTCATACAGAAGGCGGGCGATGTCGCCCGGCGCTCGCTCTGGCAGCGCATCAAGGACGTGGCGCTTGCCGACGTGGGCGTCCTTCTCAAGGGCGGCGTCAAGGCGGGTGACCTCGAGGCACTCGAGGAACTGCTGCTGGCCGCCGACTTCGGTGTGTCCACCACGCTGCGACTTGTCGCCGAGGTGGAGCGGCTTGCGAAGCGCGGCGAAGCGAAGAGCGAAGAGGAATTCCGCGAGGCACTGCGCGCGCTGATCGAGACAGAACTGCGGAAGGGGAACAGCGTACCGGCGCTGCGCCGCAGTGCGAGCGCGCCGACGGTGCTGCTCATCGTTGGGGTGAATGGGGCCGGCAAGACCACCTTCATTGGCAAGCTTGCGCACAAGCTGCGCGTCGAGGGACGCACCGTGCTGCTGGGCGCGGCGGACACGTTCCGCGCCGGCGCCATCGATCAGTTGCGCGTCTGGGCCGAGCGCACGGGTGCGCAGTTCGTGGGCGGCGCGGCGGGCGCGGACCCTGCCGCCGTCGCGTTTGACGCGATCGATGCGGGCGTGACGCGCGGCGTGGACACGGTGATCATCGACACTGCGGGCCGCCTGCACACGAGCGACGGCCTGATGACCGAACTCAAGAAGGTGGCGCGCGTTGTCGCGAAGCGGATGGACGGCGCGCCGCACGACACGCTGCTCGTTCTCGACGGTACGATTGGGCAGAATGCAATTGCGCAGGCGCGGACGTTCGCGGCGGCGGTGCCGATCAGCGGGCTCGTCATGACCAAGCTCGATGGCACGGCCAAGGGCGGCATCGTGGTGGCAGTACACGACGCGCTCGACGTGCCGATCAAGTTCATCGGTACCGGCGAGTCGGCGGTGGATCTCGAGGAGTTCGACGCGGCGGCGTTCAGCCGCGCGCTGCTCGCGTAGGCAGGCCGCAGACGCATGGCAAGCACGCGGCGGCGCGATGGCACATGGAAGTCCGACGGGCAGCCGCGCATCACGCTCGAGACGCCGGTCACCTACCTCAAGGGCGTCGGGCCCGCGCGTGCGGCGGCGTTCGAGCGCCTCGGTGTGCGCACCGCCGGCGACCTGCTGCTGCACGTGCCCACGCGCTACGAGGACGCGAGCACCATCTCGCCGATCAACCGGCTCGAGCCGGGGATGGACGGCACCGTGATGGGCACGGTGATCTCGAAGGGCATCCTGCCGACGCGGAAGGGGCTGAAGATCTTCCAGGCGGTGCTGCGCGACGAGAGCGGCATGATCGAGGTGGCGTGGCCCGGGCAACCGTTTCTTGATCGCACGATCAACAAGGGCGACCTGCTCCTCGCGTCCGGGAGCGTGCGCTTCTATCACGGACGACAGCTCGCGCCGCGCGAATGGGTGAACCTCGGTGACAATCCCGAGGGGCTCGGCGGGCGCGTGTTGCCGGTGTATCCCGCAACGGAGGGGCTCTCGTTCAAGCTCATCCGCGGGCTGATCGCACAGCACCTCGCCCCGCTCGCACCGCTGGTAAAGGATCCGCTGCCCGAGGCGTTGCGTACGCGGGTGGGGCTGGCACCGCTGTCGGAGGCACTGCGGCTCGTGCACATGCCGACGACGATGGCCGAGGCGCTGCGTGGGCGCGAGCGGCTCGCGTTCGACGAGCTGTTCGCGGTGCAGCTGCTGCAGCGCCGCGCACGCGCGCTCTCTCGAGCGCCGAGGAACGGCGTGGCCTTCAACAAGCCGGGTGCGCTGGCCCGGCAGCTCAAGGCCGCGCTCCCCTACACGCTGACGAAGGCGCAGGTGCGCGCGATCAAGGAGATCGTCGCGGACATGGTGGCGCCCGAGAAGATGCACCGGCTGCTGCAAGGAGACGTGGGCGCGGGAAAGACCGTGGTGGCCGTGTTCGCGGCGCTCGTGGCGATCGAGAGCGGCTACCAAGTGGCGTTGATGGCGCCCACGGAGTTGCTCGCTGAGCAGCACCATCGCACGGTCAGCACGCTGCTCGCACCGCTCGGGATCAGCCCGGTGCTGGTGACGGGCACGCTGGGTGCGGCGGCGCGTCGCGAGGTGGCCACGCGGCTCGCGAGCGTGGAGCCGGTGTTCGCCATCGGCACGCACGCACTCGTGCAGGAAGGGACGCAGTTCGCGAAGCTCGGGCTCGCTGTCGTGGATGAACAGCATCGCTTCGGCGTCGCGCAACGCGCGGAGCTGGGTGCGAAGGGCGCGGCTCCTGACGTGCTGCTCATGACGGCCACGCCCATACCGCGGTCGCTCGCGCTGACGCTGCACGGCGACCTCGACGTGAGCGTGCTCGACGAGCGCCCTCCGGGGCGCACGCCGGTGACGACCGCGCATCGCCCCGAGGGCGCGCGAACGCGCGTGATGGAGTTCGTCTCGCGGCAGGTGGAGCAGGGCCGGCAGGCGTACATCGTCTATCCCGTCATCGAGCAGTCGGAGAAGACGGACTTGAAGGCCGCCACGACGATGTTCGCATCCCTCGCGGCGGGGTCGTTCGCGGGCAAGCGCACGGCGCTGTTGCACGGGCGACTGCCAGCGGCGGAGCGCGACGCGACCATGCGCGCCTTCCGCGACGGCGCGGTCGACGTGCTCGTGGCGACAACGGTGATCGAAGTCGGCATCGACGTGCCGAACGCCACGGTGATGGTCATCGAGCATCCCGAACGGTTCGGACTTTCGCAATTGCACCAGCTGCGTGGTCGCGTCGGGCGTGGGTCCGAGCAGTCGTATTGCATCCTGCTCGGCGACGTTGGCGAGGTGGCCGCAAGTCGTCTCGCGCTCTTCAGCGCCACGGAGGACGGTTTCAAGATTGCCGAAGCGGACCTGACGATGCGCGGGATGGGCGACCTGTTCGGTGAGCGCCAGCATGGCGTGCCGACCTACCGCGTGGCCGATCCGCTGCGCGATCGCGCCCTCGTGCAACAGGCGCGTGAGGCCGCCGATCAGATGCTCGCGGCGGATCCCACGCTCACGCGGCCGGAGCACGGCGTCCTTCGCGCGATGCTCGGCGCGCGCTACGAGACGGCACTCACGCTCTTTCGCACGGGGTGATGGCGGGCGACGCGTGGGTCAATAGCTTTGACCGCATGTCCCGTCCCGACACCGCCGACCAGCAGGACGCCATCGACAGCCGGCTGTTCGAGCGCCTCGTGGCCATGACCACCGAGGCGATGATCGCCTGCACGATGGAGGGGACGATCATCCGTACCAATCCGGCATTCACCGCCGTGTTGGGCTGGCACGAGGGCGAGGCGCGCGGGCGGCAGGTGCAGGCACTCGTGCACCCCGAGGACATGAAGGAAGTGCAGGAGCGTTGGCGCGCCGTCGATGACGCCGACGTGCCCGTCTCGCTCGAGTGTCGATGGGCGCACCGCGACGGCGGGTGGGTGTGGCTCGCCTGGTCCGGCTGCGTGGACTCGACACTCGGCGTGATTCTCGGCGTCGGGCGCGACATTTCGCATCGCAAGGCGGCCGAACTGATCGATCGTGGCCAGCGCACGGTGCTCGACGCGATCGCGAGCGGTCGGCCGATTCACTCGGTGCTCGATGCGGTCGTGCGCTTCGTGGAGCGCGAGGCCCCCGGATCGATGTGCACGGTGTTGACGCTCGAGGCGATGGGCACGCGCGTTCACGTGGCGGCTGCGCCGAGCATGCCGGGCGCGTTCAGCGCCGCGATGGAGGGGCAACCCATCGGACCCGATGCGGGCTCGTGCGGCACCGCGCTCCATCGTTCCGCACGCGTGGTGGTGACCGACATTGCGTCGGATCCGTTGTGGACGAACTACCGCGATCTCGCGCTCGCGCACGGGCTCCGGGCGTGCTGGTCGGAGCCGTTCTTCGACGCGAATGGCCAGCCCCTCGGCGCGCTCGCGATGTACTACGCCGAGGTGCGCGGCCTGTCGGCCACCGAGCTGCCGTTGCTGGAGGCAGCCGCGAGCCTGGCGGGGATTGCGGTGCAGAGCCGGCGCGCTGCGGAGGAACTCGAACTCGCCCAGCAGGCACTGGCACACATGAACGAGATGGTGCTCGTGTCGCGCCACGAGAGCGAAGGGGACGAGGCCGGGCAACTCGTGTTCGTGAATGACGCCTTCGAGCGCACGCTCGGCTGGACGCGCGAGGAGGTAATCGCGATGGGCGCGCGGCAGCTCGCGTCGCAGGTGACGGACGTGGCGGCCGCCGCCGAACGGCGCCGGCAGATTCGCGAGGGGATTCCTGTGCACACGCGCACGCGCTTGCGTACGCGCGACGGCCGCAACCTGATCGCTGATCACGAGATTCTTCCGATTCGCGGGGTGGACGGGCGCGTGACGCACTCGCTCGCGATCCTGCGCGACGTCTCGCGCAGCGAGGAAGCCGAGGATGAGCTGCGTCGCACGCAGGGCATCTTTCGCGCGATCCTCGACGCGGCGCCGCTCGTCGTCTGGTCGATGGACCGGAGCGGGGTGTTCACGCGCGTCGAGGGGCGCGGGCTCGAAGCCACCGGCCTCGCGTCCGCCGACCTCGTGGGGAGTTCGGCGACCGAGTTCTTTCGCGAGGTGCGCATCGCGAGCGATGATGGACGCGTGCACAACGCCACCGAGGTCACGACCGCCGTGCTCGAGCGCGGCGAGCGTATCACCGGCACGGTGAACTTTCGTGGTCATCATTTCGAGATTGCGGTCGGCCCGCTGCGCGGGCCGGACGGCAACATCGAAGGCGAAGTGTGCGTTGCACTCGTGGTCTCGGACCGCGTGCGTCTCGAGACGCAATTGCGCCACGCACAGAAGATGGAGGCGGTCGGCCGCCTCGCCGGTGGAGTGGCGCACGACTTCAACAACGTGCTCACGGCCATCCTCGGCTTCGCCACTGTCACGCTCGAGGACGTCCCGGCGGACGGAGCCGTGGCAAACGGCCTGATGGAGATCATCGCCGCCACGCGTCGCGCGGGCGATCTCACGAAGCGGCTGCTCGCGTTCTCGAAGCAGCAGGTACTGCAGCCGCGGTCCATGGCACTGACCGAGGTGGTGGCGACGTGCGAGAAGCTGCTCGTGCGCCTGATCGGCGAGGACGTGCACCTCGCGACGTCGCACGAGGAGCCCGCGTGGCGCGTGCGGGGCGACCTGTCGCAGCTCGAACAGGTGGTGATGAACCTCGCCGTCAACGCGCGCGACGCGATGCCGTTTGGCGGAACGCTGCGCATCACGACGTCCTGCGTGGTGGCGTCGGCGCTGCAGCCGGCGCCCGACTCGGCCGTGCCCCATGGCGAGTGGGTGCTGCTCGAGGTGACGGACACTGGCGTCGGCATGGATGACTCCGTGCTCTCGCGCATCTACGAGCCGTTCTTTACCACGAAGGCGCCGGGCCGCGGTTCGGGGCTCGGCCTCTCGACCGTGTACGGCATCGTGACGCAGAGCGGCGGGCATGTGCACGTGGTAAGCCGTCCAGGCGAGGGGACCACGTTCCGCGTCTACTTGCCACGCGAGGAGAGCGAGGCGACGCGCGTCGAGGTGGTAGCTGTGCCGTCACGCCCGGGCGCGGGGAAGGAGACGGTGCTGATCGCCGAGGACGATCGCAGCGTGCGCGACCTGATCCGGCTCGCACTCTCGCGCTTCGGCTACAGCTGCCTCGTGGCGGCCTCGGGCGAGGAAGCGCTCGCGATTGCGGCGGCGCACGAAGGGCCGCTGCCAATTCTCGTCACCGACGTGGTGATGCCGCGCATGAGCGGACCGCAGCTGCGCGACCGGCTGCTGGCAATCCGCCCCGAGACGCGCGTGCTCTTCCTCTCGGGATACACCGACGACGAGATGATCAAGCGCGGCGTGCTCGAGGACGGCGTGTCGTTTCTGCAGAAGCCGTTCCCGCCCGACATGCTGGCTCGCAAGGTGCGCGAGGTCCTCGACGCGCCGTGAGCGGGTCGAGTCGGCGCACGGTCGCGCCTAGCGGCCGCGGATGAGCGCCATGCCGTCGGGTTCGCGTCCGGCAGCGAGGAGTCGCACGACGACGCGGCGCTTCAAGTCCACTTCCGCGATGCGATCCATCGCGGCGAGTGCCACGAACGCGCGCGTGCCCGACGGGTCCATGAGGATGCCGAGCGGCACGGCAGAGTTGCCCATCTGCGCGCCGAGGAGCTGCGGGCGAAGCAGCGTGGAGTCGACGGCGAAGGTGATCTCCCCATCGGGACGGTTCGTCGCGACGTCATAGAACCCGAGCGTCCCACTCTGCGCATTCGACAGCACCACCGTCTTGCCGTCGGGGGTGAACTTGAGGCGATTCGGGAACTTGCCCGTCGGCATCGAGCGCACGGTGTCGAGGGTGGCCGCGTCAAGGATCGTGACGCGCTCGAGGGCGCGGTCCGCGCTCCAGAGCCATTTGCCGTCGGGGGAGAGGTCGATCGCCTCGGGGAACTTGCCGAGCGTGGTCGTCTTGAGCTTCGCGCGCGCGACCAGATCGAGCATGCTCACCGACCCGCTGCCGATGTTTGCCGTGTAGGCGCGCTTGCCGTCACGTGAGGTGACGAGCAGGTGCGTGCCTTGTTGGTCCGTCGCGATCGACTGGACGACCGTTCCGGCTTCGATGTCGACGATCAGCACCGCCTGGTTCGCTTCAACCGTGACGATGATGTGCCTGCCGTCGGGCAGCCAGGCAATGCCGTGCGGACGACGATTGCTGCCGAGGTCGATCGTGCGCAGCACCGCGGGCGCGACCAGGTCGAGCACGGTGAGCGACTTGCCCGGTGCTGCACCCGTGCCGTAGTTGCACGCGACCGCGATCTTGCCGTCGCCGCGCACGGCCACTTCGTGCGGTCCCTCGCCCACGGGCAACGTCGCGACGACCTTGCCGTCGCTCAGCGTGATGATCGAGGCGGTGGCTTCCGCCTTGTTGAGGACGATGAGTCGGTCGCCCGATGGCTGTGCGGAGAGAGGCGTGGCCGTGACGAACGTCGCGAGCGCGAGCAGCTGGCGAAGCCGGATCATCGACCGCCTCCAGCACGCAGAGTGGCGCGCTCGGCGGTGCGGGCGCGATGGGCGAGGATTTCGCCGAGCAGATCGAGCTGCGAGGGGCGCGGTCCGGGAATCGCGCCGACGTGCGCGCCGAACTCCATTGCTTCGTCACCGGCAACGGTGAATCGCGGCCACACCGCGAGTCCCTCGCCGTTGGGATCGCCACGTGCCGCGAAGCGCGCCCACGCGCCGGACATGGCCACGGTGAGCGTGGTGTCGTACGCCGTCGTGCCCCACAAGGGCGACGTCATGCCGCGCACGCCGAAGACGAACGGAATCTCGGAGGCGTGGAAGGCGCCGAGCGCGAGGCCGGTCGTCCCGTTGGCCACGCGCGTGTAGTAGTAGCGATAGACCGGCACGCCCGCCTTGCTGAGCGCGCGCGCCGTCTCGCGCGCTGTTGCCGTGAACACATCATCGGTCCAGAGCAGGCGATACGCCCTCACCGGACCGACCGTCCCCTCGGGTGGCGGATAGGCGGCGAGCGCGCGTTCCGCGAAAGGCGCGGGATACGACCTGCGAATGGCGGAGTCGAGGTCGGTAGCCGTGCGGACCTTGAGGTTGCGCACGAGTACCGTGCTCTCGTCGGCGTTGGAGCCGATGATCACCGGCACCTTGGCGACGCGGCCAGCGAGCAGCGAGGCTGTCGGCGGCTCGACGAGAAACTCGCCATCGACAACTTCGGGGAGGTCCTCGAGGCCCAGGTTGCCCACGCGCGCGAGCAGCGTGTCGGCCGGAAGCGCGCGCAGCGCATCGGCCGCGTCGGCGCCTCTGCTGGTGACCCCCGCCTTCGCGGCGATCGCGAGGCCGGAGCGTTCGCCTGTGCGCATGGAGTCAGGGCCGCTCACCGGCAGCGTGAAGCGGTAGGTGCTGCCGCTTTCCATGATCGCGCGGTGGAAGAGTCCTCGCGAGAGCGGAGAAACGAGATGGTAGCCGACCGAGAATGCGCCCGCTGACTCGCCGAAGATGGTGACATTGTCCGGGTCACCGCCAAAGGCGGCGATCTCCTTCTGCACCCAGTGCAGCGCTGCCACCTGGTCGAGGAAGCCGTAGGCGCCGGACCCCTTCGTGCGCGATTCCGCGGAGAGTGCCGGATGCGCGAGGAAACCGAAAACGCCGAGGCGATAGTTGATGGTGACGACCACGGCGCCCAGCTGGGCGAGACGCGTGCCATCGTAGATCGTGGCGCGGCCGCTGCCGTGCGTAAAGCCGCCGCCGTGGATCCACACCATGACCGGCCTCTTCGCGCCGGCGCTCGACGCCGACCAGACGTTGAGCGTGAGGCAGTCCTCACTGACGGGATCCATCGGACCACCGTACATCTTGGCGAGGGCATCGGTTTGAATGCACGTCGAACCGAACGCCGTGGCATCGCGCACGCCGCTCCACTTGGCCGGCGCCAGCGGCGGCTTCCATCGGCGTGTGCCGACGGGCGGGGTCGCGAATGGCAGCCCCAGCCAGTGCGAGACGCCGGCCGAATCACGGCCTTCCGCGACGCCGAGCGACGTGGTGACCCGGGTCGGTGGCGCGGTCTGCGCGCGGAGCGCGGGCCCCGGCGCGACGAGCAGCGCAACGAGCGCGAAGGCGGGGCGGAGTGGGCGCATCACGAGAATCGGGGAGAGGGTCAACGGGGAAGAAATCGTTCGCGCGCGACGTCGAGTTCGTCGCGCAGGAGCTGCTGCACGTCGTGCGGCGCCGTGGCGAGGCGTTCGAGGGCGGTAGTGACGAGGCGCATGACGCCGTCGCGCCACGGTGGCGCGTCGTTCCACGGTGCGTCGGCCGCGGCCAGCAGCGTCACGAGGAGGTCACCCGGCCGTCCATCGGCAGCGAGCAGCGGATCAGCGGCGAGTCGCTCGAGGGAGAGTGGAATCATCCGGTCGAGCGCGCGGCCTTCGCTCAGGAGGAAGCGGACTTCGCCGTGCGAGAGGGCGTCGAGCGGGACGCGGAGGACGCGCGAGAGCCGCGCCACGCGCGGGCCGCCGTAGGCCCCTTTCGCAATGTCGAGGCCGTCCAGCGCGGCCAGCGAGCCCGGGAGGGGCGGGTCGAGGTCCACCATCTCCGAAAGGTGCGGCGGGGGGTGGTCCCGCGCCATTATCTTTCCTGTCTCTCGCTCCTCTTCCTGATTCCATGACCGCGCCCTTCTCCCGCATCGCCGAACTCCCGCACCACGTCGGTCAGACCGTGACGGTCCGTGGCTGGGTCACCCACCTGCGCTCCTCCGGCAAGATCGCCTTCATCGTGCTGCGCGACGGCACGGGGCTGATGCAGGGCGTGGTGATGAAGAATGCGGTGAGCCCCGAGGCGTGGGCACGCTTCAGCGAGCTGACGCAGGAAGCCTGCATCGCCCTGACGGGCGAGGTGCGCACGGAGGCACGGTCGCCGGGCGGGCATGAACTGGGAGTGAGCGAACTGGTGATCATCGGCGGCTCGCCGCTCGATTACCCGATCCAGCCGAAGGAGCACGGCATCGACCACCTGCTCGACAACCGCCACCTCTGGTTGCGCAGCCCGCGCCAAGTGGCGATCGCGAAGATCCGCCACGAGGTGGAGCAGGCGATTCAGGACTTTTTCTACGAGCGCGGCTTTCTGCGCGTGGACACGCCGCTCCTGACGGCGGCCATCGGCGAGCGCAGCGGCCTCTTCAGCACCGAGTACTTCGAGGAAGGAAACGCGTACCTCGCGCAGACCGGCCAGCTCTACGGCGAGGCCGCCGCGGCTGCCTTCGGCAAGATCTACACCTTTGGCCCGACCTTCCGCGCGGAGAAGAGCAAGACGCGCCGGCACCTGACCGAGTTCTGGATGATCGAGCCGGAAGTCGCGTTCAACGACACGCACGACAACATGCGCCTGCAAGAGGACATGGTGTCGTTCCTGGTCGAGCGCGTGCTGGAGCGCCGCATGCCGGAACTCGTCGAGCTCGAGCGCGACGTGAGCAAGTTGCGCATGGTGGTGCCGCCGTTCGTGCGTCTGGACTACGGCGATGCGATCACGCTCGTGCAGAAGAAGGGAAGCACGGCCAAGTGGGGCGACGACCTGGGCGCTGAAGACGAGGCGCTGATCGTGGCCGACTACGAGAAGCCGGTGTTCGTGATGAACTACCCGAAGGAGGCCAAGGCCTTCTACATGAAGGAGAACCCGGCCGATCCGCGCACGGTGCTGTGCGATGACCTGCTCGCGCCGGAGGGCTACGGCGAGATCATCGGCGGGTCGCAGCGCGAGGACGACTACGAGAAGCTGCTGCACCGCATCAAGGAAGAGGGACTGCCGCTCGACGCCTACGGCTGGTACCTGGACCTCCGCAAGTACGGCACCTTCCCGCACGCGGGGTTCGGACTCGGCCTCGAGCGCACGATCGCGTGGATCTGCGGCACGCCGCACATCCGCGAGGTCATCGCCTTTCCGCGCATGATGCACCGCCTCCGCCCGTAGGCTGCCGATGACGACGCGCCCGACTCCCGACTACGCCTCCGGCATGTGGGCGCACATTTTTGCGCCGCGCCGCGCCGACGAGATGCGCCATTGGTTGGTGAAGTCGGAGCCCGACGTGTTCTCCTGGAACGACCTGCTGGCGCGTCCCGACTGCACGACGCACTGGGACAAGGTGCGGAATTTCTCGGCGCGGAACTTCATGCTGGACGGGATGCAGCTCGGCGACCGCGTGTTCTACTACCACTCGAACGCCGATCCGCAGGCAATTGTCGGAGTCGCCGAAGTGGCCAAGCTGGCGTACCCGGATCACACGCAGTTCGAGAAGGGGAGCGACTACTACGATGCGGACGCGACGCGCGAGGCACCGACGTGGTGGATGGTGGACCTGCGCGCAGTGGAGCCGCTCGCGCGGCCGGTGACCTTGGCTGAGATCAAGGTCGCGCCCGCGCTCGCAGAGATGAGCCTGCTGCGCGTGGGGCGGTTGTCGGTGGTACCGGTGACGCCCAAGGAGTGGGCGACGGTGCTGGCGATGGCGGCCAAGCCTGCGCCGGTGGCAGTCGCAAGGACGGCGGCGGTCAAGACGGCGGCGGTCAAGAAGAAGTCAGCGTCGACCAGCCAGAAGGCGGCAAAGGCAAAGAAGAGGTAAGACGCGAGGAACGGCACAAGCACCGTCCTCGCTGCGCTCGGCGCGACAGAACGTGCAGCTTCCTCGACTCGGCTCGGGACGACAACTGGACGACAACCCCATCTGCCCATGACGACCGCCATCGCGCCCGCGCTCACCGCCCAGGACCTCGACGCGTACTGGATGCCCTTCACGGCCAACCGCGCGTTCAAGCAGGCGCCGCGGCTGCTCGCACGAGCCGAAGGGATGTACTACACCGACGTCGACGGCAACGCCGTGCTCGACGGCTGCTCGGGCCTCTGGTGCGTGAACGCCGGGCACGGACGAAAGCAAATCAGCGACGCCATCGCTCGCTCTGCGGCCGAACTCGACTTCGCGCCGAGCTTCCAGATGGGGCACCCGGCCACGTTCCAACTGGCGGCGCGGCTGGCGTCGATGCTCCCCGGCGATATCGATCACGTGTTCTTCACGAACTCCGGATCGGAGGCCGTGGATTCGGCGCTCAAGATCGCGCTCGCGTACTGGCGCTCGCGCGGTCAGTCGCAGCGTACCCGCTTCGTGGGCCGCCTGCGTGGCTACCATGGCACCGGCTTCGGCGGCATCTCGGTGGGTGGCATCGAGGCGAACCGCGCACCGTATGCGGCGCAGCTCATGCCCGGCGTCGATCACCTGCCGCACACGCACGGCATTGCGGCCAATTTTTTCAGCAAGGGGCAGC
>JAYTVE010000470.1:0-13018 GCA_043744185.1 Gemmatimonadota bacterium
GCGCAAAGCGAAAGCGACGCCGCCAGCAGTGTGATGCGCGCAAAATGAGACATAGTTGGGATTAGAAGCCGGTCTCGCAGCCGTCAGTAATGTCTAGCATATGAAACCTACTAAGACTTTGCCGTCCACCCCGGCGCACGCGCGCTCAACGCGCGTTGAGGAGCTTCAAAGTTCTGCCTTGATACCAAGGCCTCCCAACGACCCCCAAAGCCGCACGCGTGCAGATCACCCTCGCAGCAACCGCTAGTCGAGCGGGACTACGTGGTGAAGGTGATTCATGCCGACGCCGATGCTGCCGCCCCTCACGAATTGCGAAGACGCGTCAGCGGTCGAAACTCCCTCATTCCGGCCTCAACCAGAAGCTCAGCGGTAGTACGAGCCATGCCAGAGGCACGTGCAGACGAACTGGCAACTAGACGCTCGAGGAGTGAGAGGATCTGTGCTCCGTATACGTGCAAGTCGCGATTCTGGGTGACGTGGCGAGCACTCTCAAGCAAACACTCCGATACAGAGGCGGGGTGTTGGTCTGCCAGAAGGGACAGGCGCTCAAGGACCATGTGAAGCGGAGAGACTGACCCTTCCAACGCGAGCACCTGGCGAAGGCGATTGAGTGACCACGCATCGTCGAATCGTCCCGACCCGAACCACCATGCAAACGCACGAAGTTCACCTCCTCCATGCCCTTCGCTGATAGCCGGGTCGTGTCGCCGAGACTCAGCGATTCGGCGATCCAACAGCGACATCAGTCGAGCGAGCACCTCGGGTGGCACGTCTCCTGTGGTCCCGAGTGCTCTTCCCACGAATTCGAGGCACGCACGCCGCTGTGAGTCGCTACGCGTCCGGAACCAACGATCCAACACTGATGCAAGCTCAGTGAATTCAACTCCCTGCCAGTAAAGAGTGACGAGGTGCTCGCCTAGTCGAGCGTCCAAACGCCTGGCCGCCTTTGCGTCGGCATCCTCTTCATGCCATTCATCGAGCGCACGGACATATTCGTGCCCGCAGGCGCGGAATGCGCCTGCAGTTGGCATGCCGTAGAGAATGAAGGCGGACCACGCGAGTCGGCGGGACGGCAGACGGTCCGATGGATCTGGGAAGAGCAGATTGACGAGTTCGGATGCCCATTCTCCTTCGATCCACAGAATCTCATTGAGGTGCATGCCGAGCATTACGTGGTCTACTCGCGACCAATTGTCCACGCCTGCCGCCAGACTCCGCAACTGCGCGAATAGGGCTGAAGAGAGGCCCTGGTCGAACCGGGAAGAACCGACAAGCGTTCTCTCTCTATGAGCCCTCACAGCAAGGCGAACAAGTGCCTCAACTGCCACACCTCGTACACTGTTGATCGCGATCGACACGGCGCGATCCGCTTTCAAAGCGTCCTCTTGCAATTCATTCGGAAGAGCGGATGCATCCAAGATTCTGCGAAGAACCAAGGAGATCTCAGGCCACGCTTCCACTGGCGACTCGGCGGAGCCTGGCTCGGCGCTGGCGCGAAGCAGTGAAGCGGCGGACCGCAGCATCCACTGTCCCGCTTGTGAACTCTGATCGCGGGCGACGACCCTCCCAAGCAAGGTGACGACGGAGTGCCACGAAATCTGAATACCTCGGCGAACGAGACCCTCTAGGCCGTCAAGAATTGCTGAGATGTACTCTGGATGCTGGTCTGCCCAAAGGGGCGCTTCCCTGGACTCTCGCAGAAAGAAGTCATCGTCCTGAGCACGAAGCTCGCGGGCGGCCCCAGATCGTGATGGGCCGTCCCGCTCCGCAGTCGGTACAAAATCCGTCAGAAACCGCCTGAGAGAGACGCTGTCCAACTTTTGAATCGAGCTGCCGTCAATGGGGCTACGCTCGACGCGTGAATAGACCCCCGAGCTCTTCGTGAGGGCGAAATCGAATTCTGGCGGACCGTGCCTCGCCACCAGGCTTCTAAGGCGTGCTTCCCATTCCTCCGGGAGGCTCCCAGTCAGAGGAGAGAGGCGGTCACGTTGCCACTGCTCAACCCACTGGTGTTCCAGATCAAGGGAAAGCTCGGAGCCGGCGAATGCACGATGACGCTCGCGCATCGGATCTCTGGGAGGGCCCTCGTCAATCCAGCTCAGGACGGTCGCCTGCTCCGCACTGGCGAGGCGGGGGAAGAGTTCTCTGAGAAGCAAGACGTACTCATGATGTATCGCTGGGTCGCGAAACGCCTCCTCGCTCATGACTAGTAGCCGCCAGTGCGAAGTATCGGGGGGCTCAACTACGCGTGTGACATGGAGTGCGATGCGGCGAAACAGATCCCACGGCTGTTCCCGAAGAACCTCGAACACCTCGGCGGAAAGTCCGCGATTTGCCAGATTCGTCGCGGCGGTACGCACGGCGCGCACGAGTGCGGCACGAATATCGCCAATGTCGAGTGTGTCGTCTTCTATGCGCTCGTACCAGATGAACGAATAGTCGGTCGGAGCTGCAGCCGCTCCCTCTTCATGCGAGAGCGATTCGGCCTGAGAAAGCACGCCTGCAAGCAGCCTCAGCCCAGCGACATTGGGGAGGTCGCTGCAAATGCCCGAAGCCGCGACAGCAAGGTCGACGTAGTCGTGCCTGTCGACGCGCGCGTGTGGGGTCGGCGGGAGTAGGCTTGCAGAAGCCTCCGCGGTGCGAGTGTGCCCCTTCTCTGGTATGGGTTCAAGTAGTCGGCGAAGCAGTTGCAGCGAGGTCTCGTGAAAGCCTGAGTTCCCGAGATGCGCGGCGAGGCGCAGAAGTGCGGTCGCCAGCGGATGAATGAGCCATGAAAGGTCTGATAACCTCTCCGACAAACGAATCGTCCAAGAGGACGCCGCCTCTGGAGCGATCGCAAGCGCAACGGAAACCAAGTCCTCGAGGACGAGTTGATTGTCGTTCAGAGGAATGGTTCGCAATGCCTCCGCTGCGAGCGACGGCGCAAACGCAGCAGTGCGAGAGAGGTATGTCGACGCCGGCCAGACTGGGAATGTGAAATAGGTACCTTCGCGCTCGATCTCAGGCGGATGCGCGAACTCCCCAGCGGCGAGGAGCGCAGGAATCCATTCGGGCGACCGTAGACGCGAGTAGAAGTACTCGCGATCGGCCCTGCTGCGGATGAGCGCGAGCGCCCGACGCACATCTGCCTCAGTTGGCATCTGCTTCTGCCTCGTCAATGAGCTTGTCGAAGATCTCGAGGCGCTCGGACGGAGTCGCACGCAGGATCTCCAAGAGCAGAGCCGTAGTCGACTGGACGGTGGCTGAATAGGCGTCCACGCTCGGACTCGTTCGATGGTGTGAGATGTCCTTCAGTTGCTTGTGGAGAGACATCCACTCGACGACCAGCTGCTCGCGGCGCTCCGGAGACCGCGGCTCTCCCCACTCTGCTTCGGCGGTGATGAACGCTCGGGCTCGCCCACGGGCATTCTCTCCACGTGACCCGCGTGCTTCAGCGTCCGACAGGGCTTTGAGTACGTCCGATAGAGGTGCGTCCACCGCGCCCTTCCACTCGTTACTAGCGATCTGAAAGGCTGCGGATTCCTCCCGAGCTTTCGCGAGCAGCTTCAACGTGCCTGTGAGCACATCACTTGCCTCGTACCCAGAGCTGCCAACTTCTAGGCCAGAGGAGAGCGGCAGTTTCTCCATGAGCTCGCGTAGGGAGTGCGCGGACTGCGCAATGTGGTCAGAGCGCTGACGATCCTCCAAGGCGTAGAGTCCCCCGCGGTACATACCTGCGAGGTCGCGCGACCGCACGGCGCGCGTATCGCGCGCTCCGAGAATTCGCCATAGGCGGTCCTCGTCCTCGGTCATGTCCGGGCGCGCACCGAGATGCCTAAGGAGCCTGCAAGGGCGTGGGCGCGGGCGCGTAGATCAGGGAAGCACACCTAGCCGCCGGCCCACCCTCACAAACGCCCCCACCGCCCGCTCCAAATCCTCCCGCGAGTGCGCCGCACTCACCTGACACCGCACCCGCGCCTGCCCCTGCGGCACCACCGGAAACCCAAACCCAGTCACAAAAATCCCTTCCTCAAGCAGCGCATCCGACATCGCAATCGCATCCTTCGTCTCCCCAATAATGATCGGGACGATCGGCGTCTCCCCAGGCAGCGGCTTGAACCCCGCCTCAATCAACGCGGCACGAAACCACGCGGTGTTCTCGTGCAGCTTCGTCACCCGCTCCGGATGCGCCTCAATGAACTCCACGCTCTTGAGAGCAGAGGCGGCGACCGTCGGTGGCAAGGCGTTCGAAAACAGCTGCGGCCGCGACCGCTGATTGAGCCAGTCCGTCAGCACCGCCGGACCCGCCACGAACCCGCCCGCCGCACCACCCAGCGCCTTCCCCAGCGTGGACGTGATCACGTCCACCTCCCCCACCACGCCAAAGTGCTCGGCCGTCCCGCGGCCCGTCTTGCCCAGCACGCCGGTCGCGTGCGAGTCGTCCATCACCACGATCGCGTCATGGTCGCGCGCGATCTGCAAAATCTCCGGCAGCTTCGCGATGCTCCCCTCCATCGAGAAGACGCCGTCCGTCCAGATCACCCGTCGGCGCGCCCCCTTGTTGGCCTTGAGCTGCGCCACCAGGTCGTCCATGTCCGAGTGCTTGTAGACGCCCGTCGTGCACTTGGTGATCGCCTTGGCCAGCCGGATGCTGTCAATGATGGACGCGTGGTTGAGCGCGTCGCTCACCACGAAGTCCCCCTCCTGCACGATGCTCTGCGTCAACGCCTCGTTCGCGTTCCAGCACGCCACGTAGCTCAGCGCCGACTCCGTCCCCACGAACCGCGCCAGCGCCGCCTCCAGCTCGCGGTGCACCGTGAACGTGCCGCAGATGAAGCGCACGCTCCCCGTGCCGGCGCCGAACTTCTTCAACCCCTCCATCCCCGCCCAGATCACGCTCGGCTCCGCCGACAGCCCCAGGTAGTTGTTCGACGAGAGCACGAGGATGTCCCCCTTGCCCTCCATCTTCACGTGCGCGCCCTGCGGACCCGACAGGTAGTTGAAGCGCTTGTAGACCTGGTCGGCCTTGAGCTGGTCGATCTGCGTGGACAGCTCGGACACGAAGCGGGCGTTGCGGGACATCGGTTGTCTCTCGTCGTGTAATGGTCAGGCCGGCGGCGTCGCCGACCGCTCAGCATCATCCGTCAAAATCCACCGCAGCATCGCGGCATCCACATTCCCGCCGCTGATGATCACCCCCACGCGCCCGCTCACCTTCACGGCCCCGCTCATCGCCGCTGCCAACCCCAGCGTCCCCGTCGGCTCGATCACCTGCTTCATCGTCAGCATCGCAAACCGCACGGCATCCACGAGCGCCGAGTCCGGCACCGTCACCATGTCGTCCACGAGCTCCCGGATCATCGGGAAGGTGATCTCCCCGCCACAGATGGTCCGCGCCCCATCCGCGATCGTCGCGGGCACGCCCGGCAAACTCACGAGCGCCCCCGTCTTGAACGACCGCGTCAGATCGTCGCCGAGCGCGGGCTCGACGCCAATCACCTTGCACTTGGGGCTCATCGCGCGCGCGGCCAACGCGGAGCCCGACAGCAGCCCGCCCCCACCACAGCACACGAGCAGGTAGTCCAGCTCACCCACATCCTCGATCAACTCCGCCGCCGCCGTTCCCTGGCCGGCGATCACGTCGGGATGATCGAACGGCGGCACCAGCGTCGCGCCGGTCTCGTGCACGAGCTTCCGCGCCACTTCCTCGCGCTTGCTCTCGCTCGGATGGAACGTCACCACCGTCGCGCCATACCCGGCCGTGGCATCGAGCTTGGCCTTGGGCGCGTTGTGCGGCATCACGATGGTCGCCTTGCAGCCGTAGATCTGCGCCGAGAGCGCCACCGCCTGCGCGTGGTTGCCGCTGGAAAAGGCGACGATCCCCTTGGCGCGCGCCTCCGGGCCCATGGCCGTGAGCGCGTTGTACGCGCCGCGGAACTTGAACGCGCCCATCCGCTGCAGGTGCTCGCCCTTGAGAAAGAGCTGCGCGCCCACGCGCTTGTCGAGCGTGCGCGAGGTGAGCACGGCGGTCTTCTTGGCGACACCGGCGAGTCGGCCGCGGGCGGCGGTGACGTCGAGGAAGGTTGGGTGGGGGGCGGTCATGCGGTGACGGGAGAGTGGGCGGCAGTCAGACGGACTCCGCAAACTACGTCCACCGAGCGATTAACCGTAGACGTTCTTCCGGTCTCAATGACGGCCACCACCACTTCCCGGCGAGCATCATGAATTTCGTAGACGATTCGATGGGCGCCCACCCGGACTCGCCACAGGTTCAGGCCGCCCTTGAGCTTGATGCAACCCGTGGGGCGGGGCGAGAGAGCAAGCGCCTCGATCTTTGCTAGCACACGGGCAAGTAGCAGGTCCGGCAGCGCCTCCAACTCCTTCCGGGCGGACCGCCGAAAGGAGATCGCGTACTCAGGCACCGCCCCCGAAGCGCCCGGCCTTGGCAAGCCGCGCGCGCACGGATGCGAGGCTCTCCTTGGCCTCGCGGCCCCGCGCCTTGGCGACTGCGGCGTCGGCAAAGTCTTCCCACAAAGCCCGATGCCGTCGGAGGTTGATCACCACCGCCGTGCGGCGGCCACGGGCATCCTTCAGAAACTTCACACCGGGAACGGTCTTCATGACTCCCAAGGTACCACCTCCAGCGAATCGAGCCTCACCAATCTCACGCAGACCGTGCGGAACTCACCCAATCTCGAACACCACCTTCCCCGCCTCTCCACTCTTGATGGCGTGAATCGCCGCATCAAACTCCGCCATCGGCACCCGATGCGTGATCACCGGCGTCGGGTCGAACTGCTTGCTTCGCAAAAACTGCGTCATCTGAATCCACGTGTCGTACATCCGCCGCCCCACCACGCCATAAATCGTGATCCCCTTGAAGATCACTTCCTTCGCAAGATCGATCTCCACCGGCTTGGACGGAATGCCGAGCATCTGCACCCGTCCGCCATCGCGCACGAGCGCGAACGCCTGATGCACCGCACTCGGCACGCCGCTCATCTCGAGCACGGTGTCGACGCCCAATCCCTCTGTGGCGCGGCGCACCGCATCGGGCGCCTCCGCAGGCGTCACCGCATCATGCGCCCCCATCGCCTTCGCGAGCGCGAGCCGCTTGGGGTTCACGTCCACGGCAATCACGCGACTCGCGCCCGCCGCTGCGCAGATGCCCACGGCAAAAATGCCGATCGGCCCGCAGCCCGTGATCAGCACCGTGGCGCCGGGAATGGCCGTGCCGTGCAGCGCCGTGTGGAACGCGTTCCCCATCGGGTCGTGGATGCCGCCCAACTCGTAGCTCACGTCGTCATCCAGGTGCCACACATTGGTGGCCGGCATCGCGATGTACTCCGCAAAGCAGCCATCCCGGTCCACGCCGATGATCCGCGTGTTCGGGCACACATGCGAGTTGCCCGTGCGGCACATGTGGCAGCGCCCGCACACGATGTGCCCCTCGGCCGTCACGCGCTGGCCGATGCTCACGTCGGTCACGAGTGAGCCCACCTGCACCACGTCGCCCGCAAACTCGTGCCCGACGACAAAGGGCGGCTTGCACCGGCCAGCTGCCCACGCGTCCCACTCATAGATGTGCACGTCGGTGCCGCACACTCCCGCGCGCTTCACGCGGATGAGCACTTCGTTGTCCTTGATCGTCGGCTCCGGAACATCGCGGAGCACGAACCCGGCCTGCGGGCCCGTCTTGACCAGCGCCTTCACGCCATGAATCCGGCAAGGGGAAGCGGCCTTGCTCGCCCGAACAGCGAGCAGTTACGGCCGCGCGCCCGACAACCCACACAGGCGCAGGGTGAAAACTCGCCGACGCGCGGAGGAGGGGGAAGGGACTTGCCGTACGCGGTCGGTGACCGCCGTCAGGGCCCCACGATCAACGGAACCACCGCGTTTGCGGGTCCGGCCGCGCCGTCGCCTCGCTCACCATAGACATTCAGCCCCCAGCAGTACAGCAGCCGCGTGGTCGTGACGCCGCAGGCGTGACTGGAGCCGACGCTGATCGAGCTGAACGAGAGGCCGCCGAGGATCGGCGAGGGCGATGGCGCCGTCAGTGACGTCGTGCCATTGCCCAGCGGACCACCGCCCCAGCAATACCCCACCGCGTTCACGGTCACGCCGCAGGTCGTTCCGTATCCGGCAGAAATTGAAGCGAAACGGAGTCCGCCCGAGACCAACGCGGGCTGGAGCGTGTCACGAGTCGCTCCGTATCCCAACTGGCCCTGACTACCATTGCCCCAGCACGCGACGTTTCCGCTGTTGTCCAGGCCGCACGCGTGCCAGAGACCCACGCTGACATCGGTGTACACACGAGTTCCAGACACCGGGGACGGCAACGGATTCCCGGCGCGCGTCCCGTTTCCCAACTGTCCTTCCGCGTTGTTTCCCCAGCAGAGCGCGGTGCCCAACGCGGTCACGGCGCAGCCCACTTCCGGAACGTGGCGCGAGAGGCTCACGACGCCAAACCCGCTTGATCCGGCGACGGCAGTGGGCGTGTATCGGTACAGGCTGTCTCCCGTGCCAAGCTGACCGCCCGCGTTCCCTCCCCAGCAGTATGCAGGACCAGCGACCGTCGTCCCGCATCCATTTCCGCCGCCAGCGCGGAGCGTCATGAAGTGGAAGCCACCAGCCACAGGCAGCGGAACAAGACTCGTGATGCCGCCACCCGTGCCGGACATGCCCAACAAGTTCGATCCCCAACAGTAGGCGACGCCAGCTGCGGTCAGCGCGCAGCTGTGGATTTCACCGACGCTGATCGAGACAAAGCTCAGTCCCCCGGCGACCGCGACTGGAGTGAATCGTTGAGTGTTCGAGCTATCGCCCAGTTGGCCATCCGCGTTGTAGCCCCAGCAATACGCACGCCCCGCCGCCGTCAGCGCGCAGGTATGCTCGGTTCCGCTGCTCACGGCTATGATCGCGAGCTTGACGCCGAACGTCCGGCTGGTGGCGCCGGAAAGTCCCAATGCTGTCGCCGTCAACGCGTAGCCGCTTCCCGGTTGCGGCGCTGTCCACGCGGGAAAGGTGGCCACGCCATTGACCGCCGAGCTGGTCGCCGTGCCGCCGATCGCCGCAGGAGACGGACCGCCGCTCAACGCGAGCGTGATGCTCGCTGAAGAACTGGTCACCACGTTGCCGCTCGCGTCGAGCACTGCGACCTCGACGCCGGGCGAGGGGATGTCGGTCGCGACGTACGCCGCCGGCTGCGAGCGAAACGCGAGCTGTACGGGTGTCGCGGGCCCCGCAGCACGGTCAGCGGATCCGCATCCCGACATGGCGACCATCAGGGCTACGAGCCACGGTCGCTGCCGCCCGCTGCATGGACGAGGTCCGACCGGTCGGTGCCGACGGACCGCTTCGAGGCGCAATGGCATGAAGTGCTACTCGAGTGTGGAACATCGAGCAGGGAGTGTCCGCGTCGACAGTCCCGGCAGTCAAATGGCGGTGCAACCGCGAGCGCCGTGAGGGTAGCGTGCAGTGCGGCGCGCCGCAAGCGCGAGGCGGGCGGGGTTGCGTCTCCATTTCGACGTACCCAGCTTCAACAAACCATGCGCTCTCTGTCCGCCCGCGCCATCGCGCTCTGCCTCGCCACGTGGTACGCCGCGCTCGTCGCCGAGCCGACGGCGCTGCACGACTGTGCGATGCATGGCGGCACGCACACGCATGCGGTGGCCGCCGCAGCGCCAGAGACGGACGCCTACGCCTGGCACAAGTCCGGCATGGCTGACATGGCCGGCATGTCGAACGACAACGACGCCAAACTGGCGAGCTTTGCGACGACAACGACCACGGCCAACGACGGCGCACCATCCACGCCGGCCAAGGGGTGCAGCTGCCTCGACTGCGCCGCGCTCGATGAAGCCACCGCGGATGTGGCGGCCCCGCCAGTCGTGGCGCTGGTCGTCGAGCACGAGACGCCGCGCGTGGTCGCGTCTCGCACCACGCAGGTCGAGCCGCGGCGGGTCGATCGCCGCCTCGCGTTCGCCAACGCGCCACCCACCGCGCGCCTCGCGTAACGCCACCGGCGCGCCACCCGGCACGCCGGCCTCCCGCATCCATCGCGATCCACTCGCCGGATCAGCTGCGCTCGCGCGCGCTGGTCAGGCTCGGAGTTGGCATCGCGGCCATTCGCGGCCCCCCACTCGATCTCCATTCCAATGCGTCCGTTTCTCTTGCTTCTCCTCGCAGCGTGCGTCGCTGCGTTCACGCCCGCGCGCGCCGCTGCCGAAGGCGCGAATGTGCGCGGCGTCGTCCGTTCCGCTGGCGCGCCCGTCGCGGGCGCCACCGTCCGCATCCTCGAACTCGACCAGTCCGCGCGCTCCGGCGCGTCGGGCGAGTACGTCTTTACCTCCGTGCCGCCCGGCACCTGGACGCTCTACACCAGCCTCGTCGGATACGCCGCCGTCACGCAGCGCATCACGGTGGAGCGCGCCGCAATCAATGCTGACGTCGAGCTCAAGGCCTCAGCGCTGCCGCTCAAGACGGTGGTCGTGTCCGCCGCGCCCACGGCGCGCTTGAGCGACGACGCGTACCAGTCCACCGAATCGAAGGGCTTGCTCGACGTGCAGACGAGCGGTGGCGCGTCATGGGCCGAGCGGTTGAGTGACCTGCCCGGCGTGACCGTGCGACTGAACGGCTCCGCCGCGGCGCGTCCGCTCATTCGCGGTCTCGGCGACAACGAAGTGCTGGTGCTCGAGAACGGCCTCCGCATGGGTGACATCGCGACATACGATCCCGCGCACGCCACGCCGATCGCGGCGGCATCGGTCAGCCAGATGGACGTGGTGCGCGGCCCGGCGGCTATTCTCTACGGCTCGGGCACGATTGGTGGCCTGGTCAACATGATCACCAACATTGTCCCCGTTGCGTCTGATCACGCCATGTCGGGCACCGTGACCACCGAGTACAACACGGGCAACGATGGCATCGCCACGTACCTCAACAACGTCTTCACGCGCGACGGCCAAGCTTTTCGCATCTCTGGCGGCTTGGTGAACTCGGCCAACGTGCGCATCCCGTCCAACAGCTACGTGGACGAGGGAAGCGGCATCGGCTTCGCGCTCGACCGCTTGCCGCAGACGTTCCAGCGCAGCGCCGAAGTTGGTGCCGGCTGGTCGCTCACCGGCGACTGGGGCACCGTCGGCATCGGCGGCCGCCACTACGAAATGGACTACGGCATTCCGGGTGTGCCGGCGACTGCCAACTGGTTGCTCGCGCCGCCGACGACCTCGCGCATCAAGCAGGACCGGAACACGATTGAAATGCGCGCGGTCTACCGTCCCACGGACGGCTTTGCCAAGCAGTGGTCGCTTGACGCCGCCTTCAACGACTACAACCACTCCGAGCTTCCGACCGAGCAGGACTCGACCGGCGTCTCCTCGCCGCAGGCCGTGCACTTCATGAAGCGCACGTTCAACGCCTCGCTGCGCCTGCAGCACCAGTCGATTGGCGACCTGCACGGCACGGTCGGGCTCTGGACGAACATGGAGGATCTGGCCATCGACGGCGATGATCCGTTGGGCCCCAACTCGTTCACGCTCGGGTTCGCCGGTTACGCGTTCGAGGAGCTCGCGGCCGGCGCCAACACGCGGCTGCAGGCTGGCCTCCGTTTCGACTACAACAGCGTGCACACGCGCGGCGACCCTGCGTCGACCAATCCGGCCTTCCGCGTCAACGACCAGTCGCGTCTCTCGAACGCCTTTACGGCGTCGCTGGGCGCCATTCAGCAGCTCGCGCCCGGCCTCCGGGCAACCGTAAGCGTGGCGCGGTCGTTTCGCGCGCCCACGGTGCAGGAGTTGTTCGCCAATGGTCCGGATGCGGCGAGCAACAGCTACACGGCGGGCAACACGGCGCTCGATCCGGAAATCGGCATGGGCATCGAGGCCTCGCTCAAGGGCGACTTCGAGCACGTGAGCTTCGAACTCACCCCCTACCTCAACACGCTCGACCACTACATCTACGCCTACCTGCGGGGTGACACGCTGCAGGGGCTGCCCGTGCGCGCGTTCGCGCAGGCCAACGCCCAGTTCCTCGGTGCCGAGGCGGCGGTCACCGTGCAGCCGCTCGATCACTTCGCCATTCGCGCGAGCGCCGACGCCGTGCGGGCCATGGACACCGATCGCAGCGTGTACCTGCCGTTCATTCCCCCGATTCGCGGCCTCGTGCGCGCGACGTGGCAGGACAGTCGCTGGACGGCGATGGCCGAGTGGCGCGGCGCGGCCGACCAGCAGCGGTTGGGCGATGGCGACACGTTTACCGGCGGCTACGGGCTCTTCAATGCGTCGATCGGCGTGCGGCTGGTGCAGGGCGCGATGGTGCACAACCTGAGCCTCCGTGCCGACAACATCTTCAACCGCGACTACCGCGATCACCTCTCCGTCATCAAGGACTTTTTGCCGATGCCGGGGTTCGCGCTCCGGCTCAACTACCAGGTGGTGTACTAGCACCATTGGGTGAGATGGCCAACGCGGCGCCGCCTGGATCACAGGTGGCGCCGCGTTGGCGTTTGTACGTGAGCAACGCGCCTACAACAAGCTCCCCACCTGCCCACCATCCACCTGCAATGCGACCCCCGTCACGAAGCTCGCGCGCTCGCTCGCGAGGAAGACAGCCACATCCGCCATCTCATCCGGCCGTCCCGATCGGCCGAGCGGGATCTCCGACATCCGCGAGGCCAGCAGCTGAGCGATCGGCACGCCGGTGCGCTCGGCGCGCATCGTGGCCAGCTCGCGTGCGCGGTCGGTGTCGAAGTGCCCCGTAAGCAGCGTGTTCACGAGCACGTTGTCCTTGGCTACCTCGGTGGCGAGCGTCTTGGCGAAGCCGAGCAGGCCGGCGCGCGCGGTGTTCGAGAGCATGAGCCCGCTCAGGGGCATCTTGGCGGCCATCGACGTGAGGAAGAGCACGCGCCCCCATTTGCGCGCCTGCATGCCGGGCACCGTGGCGTGCGCGAGGCGGATCGAGCCCATGAGGTTCTGCTCGATGGCGGCGAGGTACTGCGCGTCGGTGGAGGTCGCGAAGGTGGTGCTCGGCGGCCCGCCCG
>JAYTVE010000471.1:0-12979 GCA_043744185.1 Gemmatimonadota bacterium
GCCATCTTGTCGCCGTTCACGAGGATTGGCCGTTCGCGCACACGGTTCCCCGCGCAGGCCGCGAGCAGGAGCGTGGCGGCGAGCGCCACCGTCAGGTGCTGCCAAGGCATTCGCATGGGTACTTCTCCTGTGCCGGAGCTCAGAGCGCGATGCCGCGACGCTCGATGTACTTCTTGATCTTGTGCTGGCCAATCCAGACCTTTGCGTTCGTCTCGAGGTCGATGAGCGTGGCGTCGATCTGGTAGTAGACGATTTTCTCCTTTCCCTCCGAATCCTCGATCGTCTGCACGTCGCCCTGCAGCATGTAGCGCGCCCCCTGCTCGCGCGCCATGCGGGCGCGCGTGTCTGCGGTGGCGTTCTGCTGTTGGTCGGCGCGCTCGTCGCGGATGTCACCGCGCTCGTCTTTGCTCGCGACGATCTGCACGGTGCCCGAGTTCACGAGCGCACGCTCGAGGTCGCGCGTGAAGGTGCCGACCGGGATGTGCTCCATTGACCGGTTGCGAAAGGCACCGATGATGACAGTCGGCTGCTTGCCGCCGTTGGCCGTGGCGTAGTTGCGCGCCCACGGCGCATCGAGGCTCTGCTGGATCAGCGCATTGGCCACGAGCCGACTGTCGGCGTCATTCCATCGGCCGCTGAGATCCGTGACCGAGTTCGGGTCCACGCGCGAGACGCGCGTCGAGTTGCACGCCGCCGTGAGCGCGAGGACGGCCACGGTGAGCACGCGCCCGGCTCGGGGCGCACGCGTGAGGGCGAGAGACATGGAGGCTCCGGGGGATCGGGAAGTCACGATCACATATAGGCAATCTTCGCACCCGTCATCGGATGCGCGCTAACCGCTGACACGGTAACGTATTGGGGCGATTGGCGCTGCCGCCACCGTCTCCGCGAGTGGACGGCCCAGTGTCCCCCTTTCGCCGCACCCCGTCCTCCCGCGAGCTTGCACGACTTCGGGTCCGCGCTGCACCCACCACTCCAATCCGTACCGAGGTCGCCGACCATGCCGTCCGACGTCATCGACTATCAGATCATCGGCGACGACCTGCAAGGGGTGATCATCACCCTCGACCCGGGCGAAGCCGTGGTGGCCGAGGCGGGCGCGTTCATGTACATGCAGGACGGCATCCGCATGGCGACGACGCTCGACCAAACCGGCCAAGGTGGCTCGCTTTTCAGCAAGCTGCTGCAGGGAGGCAAGCGGCTCCTTTCGGGCGATTCCTTCTTCGTCACGATGTTCGGAAACGAGGGGAATGGGCGCCGCGACGTGGCCTTCGCCTCGCCCTTTCCCGGCAAGATCATGCCGATCGACCTGCCGCAGTGGAACGGGCGCATCATCTGCCAGAAGGACTCGTTTCTCTGCGGCGCGCGCGGCATCAACGTGACGATCGCGTTCACGAAGAAGTTCGGCGCCGGCATCTTCGGCGGCGAGGGGTTCATCCTGCAGCGCATCGAGGGTGACGGCCTCTGCTTCCTCCATGCGTCGGGCACCGTGCACACGATTGACCTCAAGCCGGGGGAGCTGGTGCGCGTGGACACCGGCTGCATCGTCGCGATGCAGGACACCGTCGACTACGACATCGAGATGGTGCCGGGGATCAAGACGGCACTGTTCGGCGGCGAGGGACTCTTTTTCGCGAAGCTCACCGGCCCGGGACGGGTGATCCTGCAGACCATGCCGTTCTCGCGCCTTGCCGATCGCATCATCGCCGCCGCGCCGCGAGCCGGCGGCTCACGCCGCGAGGAAGGTTCCGTGCTCGGCGGGCTCGGCGGCCTGCTGGGCGGCGACAACTAGACGCACGCCTCTCTCTTCACGGCAGGAGTCCTCCCGCGTGCGCGTCACCTCCCTCATCGGTTTCACCCTGCTGTCCGCAGGCCTCTGCTACGTCGGAGCGCGCGGCGCAGGCCCGTTGCCGCCCCTCGGTCCGCTCATTGACCCGGCGCGCGGTGCCCTCGCGATGTCGCGCTCGACCGAGCTGCCGACGACATGGAGCGGCAAGATTCCGGGGCTGACCGCCGCCGTCACGGTGACGTACGACGACCGTGGCGTGCCGCACGTCAAGGCGACGACGGTGGAAGACGCGTATCGCGCGCTGGGGTTCGTGGTGGCGCGGGACCGCCTCTTCCAGATGGAGCTGCAGTATCGCGCAGCGGCCGGCACGATCTCGGAGTTCAACGCGAAGGCACTGGCCATCGACACGGTGTCGCGCCAGATCGGGATGCCGTGGGGCGCGGAGCGTCGTTTCGCGCTGGTCAAGAAGGACTCGAAGGCAATGCAGTCGCTCGACGCGTACGCGGCAGGGGTGAACGCCTACCTCGACCAGATGCGGCCGGGTGACCTGCCCATCGAGTACCGGCTGCTCGGCAAGTCACCGATGCGCTGGCAGGCGAAGAACGCGTTCTACTTTCTGGCACGGATGAACCAGACGCTCTCGTTCATCCTGCCAGAGCTGAACATTCTTCGCGCGCAGCTGCTCGTGGGGCATGCGGCCGCCGAGGAGCTGTACGGTTCAAGCGCTTCGATTCAGGAGCCGATCCAACCGAACGGGCAGAAGACCACGCGCTTCGACCTCTCGCCGCTGCCTCCGCCGGGCGCACCGGACTCGAGCGCGCTGCAGGCGACCAAGGCGATCGCGATGGTGACCTCCGCGCTCGGCCTGCAGGCGGATGAGGGCGAGACGACGCGCGAAGCAAGCAACAACTGGGTGATCGGGCCGAAGCGCACGAAGAACGGCAACGCCATCCTCGCGGGCGATCCGCACCTCGAACTCTCGTTGCCGTCCATCTGGTACGAAGCGCACCTCACGGTACCCGGCCAACTCGACACATACGGCTTCACGTTCGCGGGGACGCCCAGCATCGTGCTCGGCTTCAATCGCGACGTGGCGTGGTCGGCGACGAACACCGGCGCGGACGTGGTGGACTTCTATCGCGAAACGGTGGACGATCAGAAGAACCCGACGAAGTACATGCTCGACGGCGCGTGGCGCCCGCTCGAAATGCATCCGGAGACGTACCGCGGCCCCTCGGGAGCTGTGCTCCTGACCGACACGTTGCGTTACACGCATCGCGGACCGCTGCGCCTGTTGGCTGGCGCGTGGCTCTCGATGCGCTGGACGGCGCTCGACACCAACAACGTGGACGCATCGCTGGGCGCCTTCCAGGCGGCGCAGACGGCGACATCGGTGGCAGGGCTGATGGACGCGATGGCAGCGTACCCGGGACCGGCGCAGAACTTCGTGATGGCCGATCGCGGCGGGAACATCGGCATCCGGTCGACGGGGCTCTATCCGATCCGCCCCGGCGACGGTTCAGGACTCGGGTTTCGCGATGGCAGCACCAGTGCGAGTGACTGGACCGGCTACTGGGCGACGAAGGACTATCCGCAGTCGATCAACCCGCCGCAGGGCTACCTCGCGTCGGCCAACCAACAGCCGATTGACCCGAAGATGAACCCGCGGTATTTCGGCGCCGACTGGCCCGCGCCGTGGCGCGCGATGCGCATCAACCAGCGCCTGCGCGCCGACAGCGCCTGGACGATGGGCGGGGTGCGCCGCATGCAGGTGGACTCGGGCAGTGCGCGCGCCGATTTCTTGGTGCCGTACTTCCTCGACGCCGCCGCTCGCCTTGCGGGGGCAGGACGCTCGACCAAGGAGATTGCGCGCGCCGCGTCGGTGCTCGCGGAATGGAACCGCAGCTACATGCCGGGCGACAAGCGCGCGATCCTGTTCGAGACGGCGATGGAACGGCTTGGTCCGCTCGTGTGGGACGAACTGGCGGGGCGCGACTCCACCTCGTGGATGCGCCCGCGCCTGCCCGGCGGCATGGCGCTCGCGCGACTGCTACAGCAGCCGGACTCGAAGTGGTGGGATGACCGTCGCACTCCCGCGCTCGAGACGCGCGATGATGTGCTCGCGCGCGCCCTCACGCTCGCCTACGCGGAAGTCTCGGCCAAGTACGGGCGCGACTCGTCGAGCAGCGAGTGGGAGTGGGGCAACACATCGCCCATGAAGATCTACCACCTGCTCAAGCTCGAACCGTTCAGCGCACTCGATGTCGAGGCGCGCAGCGGACCGGAGACGATCGCGCCGCGCGCCGCCGGCGGCACGCATTCTGCCAGCGAGCGCCTGGTTGTCGAGATGGGGCCGACGGTGCGTGCGGCCACGACGTATCCCGGCGGGCAGTCCGGCAACCCATTCTCGAAGTTTTACCGCGATCGGATCGGCAAGTGGCGGCACGGCAGCCTCGATTCCGCCCTCTTTGGCGACGTGCCGGCCACGCGACTGGTCTCGACGCTCACGCTCACGCCGGAGGGCAAGTGAGCACCGCGATCCGGATCGTGCTGCTGTCGGCGGCCTTTGCGTGCGGCGCGCTGGCCATCGGCTGGTGGTCGCTTCCGCTGACCGCGTTCGCGTGGGGGGTGGCCAGCACGCACACGCCTCGCCCCGTCCTGACCGTCGCGATTTGCGCGATGATCGGATGGGGGGCCCTCGTGCTGTACGACGCGACCGGTGCCTCGTTCGCGGCCGTGGCGAGTGGCGTCGGCGCCGTTCTCAAGATCAGCGGACCGGCCTTCCTCGAGCTCACGCTCATCTTCCCGTTCGTGGTGGCGTTCTGCGCGGCGGGCGCGGCCCACGCGCTCGTGCGCAAGGACTAGCAGCGATGTCCGCGCCCGCCCTCGACGCGCCGGGCGCTAAGGTCACCGCCGCGTGGAAGCGACTCAGTCGGCTGCCGGGCGGCCGCTGGCTCTTTTCCGTGATGGTGGGGCGCACGGCGCCCTATACAGGCACCATCGGCGCGCGCGTTGAGCAGTTCGGCGACGGCCACTGCGTGGTGTCGCTGCGCGACCGACGCGCCGTTCGCAATCACCTCAACTCGGTGCACGCCGTCGCGCTCGTCAACCTGGCCGAGATGGTGAGTGGTCTGGCGATGATGTCGGCGCTGCCGGCGGGCGTTCGCGGCATCGTGTTCGGGCTCTCGATCGACTACCTGAAGAAGGCGCGCGGCACGTTGATGGCCGAGACACGCACGACGGTGCCTGCCGTGACGGTGACGTGCGATCACGAACTCGTGGCGCACATCCGTGACGCCTCGGGTGAGGAAGTGGCGCGTGCACGTATCCAGTGGCGGCTCGCGCCGCCGAAAGTCTCCGCATGAGCGATGCGCCGAACGTCGTGCTGCCGGGCGCGGGGATCAGCACGCCGCTGACGCGACAGTTGGGCATCGCGACGCCGATCATTTGCGGGCCACTCTATCCGTGTTCGAATCCCGAGCTGGTGGCGGCCGTCTCGCGCGCGGGCGGCATCGGCGTGGTGCAGCCGATTTCGCTCACCTACGTGCACGGGCACGAGTACCGCGCGGGGCTCCGGCTCATCAAGGAGCTGTCCGGCGGGAAGCCGTTCGGGCTCAACGCGCTCATCGAAGCGTCGAGCAAGACGTACATGGACCGGATGCGCCGCTGGGTGGACATCGCGCTCGAAGAGGGAGTGCGCTTCTTCATCACGTCGCTGGGCAACCCGCGCTGGGTCGTCGATGCAGTCACGCCGCACGGCGGACTTGTCTATCACGACGTGACCGAGCTCAAGTGGGGCGCCAAGGGACGCGACGGCGGCGCGCACGGGCTCGTAGCGGTGAACCGGCGCGCGGGAGGCCACACCGGATCGCGCACGCCAGAGGCGATCTTCGACGAACTCGCGCCGCTGGGGCTGCCGATCGTGTGCGCCGGCGGCATCGCCACCGGCGTGGAGGTCGCGCAGGCGCTCGGCATCGGCTACGTGGGCGTGCAACTCGGCACGCGCTTCATTGCAACGCCCGAGTGCCGTGCAGCGGATGGCTACAAGCAGGCGATCGTGAAGTCCGAGGAGGACGACATCGTCCTGACCGAACGCATCACCGGCGTCCCGGTATCCGTGATCGGCACGCCCTACATCAGGCGACTTGGCACAAAGGTGGGGCCGTTCGCCCGCTGGATGTTCAAGGGGCGGAAGACCAAGCACTGGATGCGCACGTTCTACGGACTGCGGTCGCTGTGGCAGCTCAAGCGCTCGTCACTCGATGAATCGAGCAGCGGAGAAAAAGACTATTGGCAGGCCGGGCGCAGCGTGGCCGGCATCCATGGCGTGGAGCCGGCAGGATCGATCGTGGCGCGACTCACGCGCGAGGCGCAGAGCGCCGCGGACTGACGCCGCACGCGCGCCGCTCGAAGGCGACGCGCGCGCATGGCATCACCGTCCGCCGTATTCCTTGGCGGGCACCGTCTTGAGGTACAGCCAGATCGCATGGATCTCGTCGTCGGTGAGATCCTTGGTGAAGCGGTACGGCATGAGCGAGTCGACCAGCACGCCAGCCGGGCGCATGCCGGTGCGCATGAGCGTGACGAACTTGGTCTCGTCGTAGGCGGCAAGGCCGGTTGGCGTGATGTTCGCCGGCGGCTTCCAGTTGGGCGGACTGCCGGGGATCGGGCCTCCCGAGAGCGTCTCGCCGTGACAGCCGAGGCAACCACCGACGCGCGCCGAATACCGGCCGTACTCCGCCGTGGGAGCGGGCGGCATCGTGGCGGGGTGTGCGATGTTCGGATCGATGCGCGTCGCGTCGATGAGCGGGAGCTTACCGGCGACGAAGAGCGCGCGCCCAACGGGTCCGAGGCGTGGGAGCGGCGTGTTGCGGTCGACCGCCGGCAGCGACCGGACATAGGCGATGAGCGCGGCGAGGTCGTCATCGGCGAGTTGCTTGATCTCGTAGCTCGGCATGATCCACAAGCCGAGACCAGTCGCTCCGACGCCGTGGCGGATCGCCCGTTCGAGTGCAAGGTCGTTATATGATGACAGCGCCCCGCCCTTGCCCGTCGTGATGTTGGAGGCCCAGATCGTGCCGATGGCGGGATCGTTGATCACGACGCCGCCGCCGAAGTCGGCCTTGTGACAGTCCACGCACTTGATGACAGCGGTGGCGATGTGCTTGCCGCGCTCGAGCGTGGCGGCGTCGGTGTTCACCGTCACGGCGTGACCCTTCACGTCGGTAAAGGGCTTGGCGATTCGACTGGAGCTGATGGCGTACACGGTGCCGACGCACACCGCGAGGAGCACGACGAGAGCGAGGACGGCGATGCCGATCCGGCGCAACCAGAGCATGGGAGAACCTCGGGGGGAAGGTCGATGTCGCCACGGTCGCGCGGCGCGCAGCGACCCTACGCGGTTGCTGCGCCCACAGATTCATGGCGCCGGTGCGCGTCCCGAACGTGGGACAGACCGGTCACGCGCGCCAGTGCCTGTGCGTGCGGTCCGCAGGCGATCAGCTGTTTGGCAGCGGTGCGTACGCGCGTCCTCGCCAGGTGCGGCGCGTGCGCAGCGTGGACAGGAGGATTCTGACGGCGGCGGGAATGTCCGCGAGCGGCGAGAGCCAGAACGGAAGCGACGGCGCGTCGTAGCTGGCCTTGAGCGCCGCGAGCAGCATGAGACGAATGCCGAGCAGCATGCCGTTGACGACAAGGAGCGGCTGCCACGGCGCGCCGACCGCCGCGCGACCCATCGCGAGCAACACCACCACCATCGGCAGCGGCAGCGCCTGCGCGAGGAACAGGAAGCTCACGTCCGCCCACTGGCGCGCCGGAGTGGTCGCGTCCTTGAGGTCGAGCGAGCGCCCCCACTCGCGCCACGCCTCGCTCATCGAACTGTACGAGCGCACGCGGTAGATCGACGAACCGTCGAGGAAGCCGACGCGCACGCCTGCGCGCGCCATGTGGCGCGCAAGGGTGACGTCGTCGGCGAAGGAGCGCTGAGCGGCGGCATAGCCTCCATGCGCGTTGAGCACGCTACGCTTGGCGAGGAAGCACTGCCCGTTGGCGAGCACGCGCTCCGGATCGGGGGTGCCCTCTCCCGCCGCGCCGCAACGATAGACGAGCGTGACGAGGAGCGCGGGTTGCAGCCACTGTTCGGCGGCGGTGGGAATGGTGAAGCGCGGGCTGAAACTGACGACGTCGAAGCGCTGCTCGAGCGCGGCGGCCACGACGCCCGAGGCCAGGCCCGGGACGGGGGTAATGTCGGCGTCTATGCCAAGCACCCATTCACCGGTCGCATGCGCGAGTCCGTGCTGCAGCGCCCACACCTTGCCGACCCAGTCGGGTGGCAACGGCTCGTCGGTGAGCAGGCGGATGCGTGGATCTCGCCGCGCGGCCGCCTCGACCAGCTCGCGCGTGCCGTCGGTGGAACGCGAGTCGACGACGAGGATTTCCTTCGCGATGGGCCCTTGACGCATCAGCCCCTCGAGACACGGCCCGATCCGCTTCGCCTCGTTCAGGGTGGCGACCGTGATGGTCAGCGAGGTCTCGGGAGCGTTCGCGTCCGCAACGGGCGGCACAGGCGGACGACGACGACGGCCCGGTGCGAGACGGGCCATAAGCACAAGCAGGGCAACGGCCTGGGTGGCCGCCAGGAGCCATAGGGCAAGCATGGCGGTGGAAGTTACACGGACGACTGGGCGAAACCTCTGGGGAGGACTAACGTATTGTCTGGCACGTGCGGCCCATGCGCCGGGCGTGCTGGTGTCCGGCGGGAGCCGGCCCACCGGCTTATCCCACCCACCCGGAGTGACCTCCATGTTCCGCCGTCTGTCCCCCGCGCTTGTCGTCCTCGCGGCCCTGCCGTTCGCGGCCCGTGCGCAGGACGTCAAGCTCGCGTATGGTCCGCAGAACGCGAAGTTCGTGCTGAGCAGCAAGACCAAGGTTGCGCAGGAAATGATGGGTCAGAAGCAGGAGGGCGAGAGCACCACCGAGCAGCGCTACACGCTGTCCGCGTCGCCCAAGGGCGCGGGGCAGCTCGACGTGACGCTCGCGCTCGACTCGATGACGTCCACGAGCTCGATGGGCCCGGCGCCGGACGTGAGCAAGACGATCGGCACCAAGTTCATCGGTATCCTCGGCACCAACGGCAAGACGATCTCGGGCGACGTGACCGTGCCCGCCGGCGGCGACTTGAAGGCGCCGCAGTCGGTGGCCATGAAGTCGTTCCTCCCGGTGCTCCCCGCGTCCGCCAAGATTGGCGGCTCGTGGACCGACACGGTGATGTCGACGGTCGCGCAGGCCAACGGCGCCGAACTCAAGAACACCGTCATCTACAATTACACGCTACAGGGTGACACGGCCGTGGATGGCGCGAAGGCGTGGAAGATTGCCGTCGCGACGACCACGACGATTGCCGGCAAGGGCAACATGCAGGGGCAGGACTTCTCGATCGAAGGCACGAGCAAGGGCGCGGGTATCACGCTCATCTCGAAGGATGGCCAGTACCTCTCGCGCGAAGGCACGGAAGACACCAACCTCACCGTGACCGTCGATGCAATGGGCCTCGTCATTCCGATCACGCAGTCGAGCGTGATCAAGATGTCGAAGACGAAGTAGCCAACGCCGCACCGCTCGTGCAACGGGGGCGCCATCATCATGATGGCGCCCCCGTTTTGCGTTCGCGCCTCGGCGTCTACGAGCGCCGCGCCACGCGCATGCGCAGATCCCACCGCACGAGGTGCACCACGTCGGCGGGCCAGACGTCCGCGATGCGCTCGGCGAAGGGCGCGAGCGGATCGTGTCCGGTGCGCCTGCGATGCTGGTGCACCGCCGACCAGGTGCTCACGTAGCCGAGGAACTCGTCGCGCGACCACGACGCCGTGAGTTCGAACGGTGGCGCGGCGATCTCCGTGAATGGATGAGGGAGCACCACCTTCGCGTAGCCCTCCTCGACGAGCCTTCGCTCCATGGGCCAATCCTGTCCGATCACGTTTCTGTAGAAATCGGACTCGATGCGGTCGACTGCGGGCGCGATTCGCGCGGACCGATAGGTCCAGAGCGCGAGCACCCCGCCGGGCTTGAGCACGCGCGCGGCAGCATCGAAGAAGCGCGGCGCATCGAACCAGTGGAAGGCCTGAGCGGCGGTGACGAGATCGACGCTGCCGGCGTCGAGCTCCGGCGCCTCCGCCAACCCGACGCCGTACGTGACGCGCTGATGCGGCTCGGCGTGCGTCAACTGCGCTGCGCTCGCGTCCGTGGCGATGACGCGCTCCATGGTCGCGGCGAGCGCAACCGCCGCCTGCCCCGATCCCGTGCCGCAGTCCCACGCGACGTGGCGCGAGGGCGCCTGAGCCGCGAGCCACGCGAAGACCGCATCCGGATACGTCGGGCGATAGCGACCGTAGTCCTTCGCGTGTGCCGAGAAGAGATCGCGGAACGTGCTCACGCGTCGTCGTCCCCTTCCATCTAGGCTTCCGCGTCGGCCGCGCGTTCGATGGCGGCCATCACGAGCGCGGACACGCCGGGCGCTTCGCGCGCCTTGCTCGCGTACAGCAGGTCGATGTTCTGGAAGAGGGCGGCGAGCAGCGTCGGATCGTCGAGCAGGCGCGCCACGCGTGCCTCGCGTTCGGGGGCGAACGCCGGATCGCGTCCCGCGGCATCGGCGCTGGAGGCGGCGATCAATGCGCGGAGCGACGCTTCGTCGGCACTCGTGCGCGTAGCGCCCCGCCACAACTCCAGCGCATGCATGACGAACGGCGCCAGCGGATCACGCGGTGCGGCGCCGGCCGCGCTCATGGCGCGAGCGGCGGCAGGATGGTGCCGCGCACCTCGCCCAGTCCGATGCGCCGGCCATCGCGCTCACACCAGCCGCGCATGATGAGCGTGTCGCCATCGACGAGCCAGGCACGCGTTTCACCGCCGCTCAGCGCAACAGGTTCGCTGCCGCGCCACGCGCGCTCCATGAGGCAGCCACGCGATTCCGGCGTCGGACCGCTGATCGTGCCGGAGCCGAGCAGGTCGCCGGGGCGCAGGTTGCAGCCGTTCATGGTGTGGTGCGTGAGCAGCTGCGCGAACGTCCAGTAGAGATCGCGCGCATTGCCGAGGCTCACGCGCGCCGGGGCCACGTGCGCCTTGGCCATCGCAGGCGTCTGGATGAGGACCTCGAGCGTGATGTCGAGATTGCCGAGCGACTGGTCCGCGGCGTCGGACAGGTACGGCATCGGTGCGGGGTCGCCCTCGGCGCGCGCGAAGGCCGGCACGCGGAACGGGGCGAGTGCTTCCTGCGTGACGACCCAGGGCGAGATACTCGTCGCAAAGCTCTTGCTGAGAAAGGGCCCGAGCGGCTGGTATTCCCATCCCTGCACGTCGCGAGCGGACCAGTCGTTGAGCAGCACGACGCCGAAGAGGTGCGACGCGGCATCGCTGATGCGCACGGGAGTCCCGAGTGCGTTGCCCTGCCCCACGACCGCGCCGAGCTCGAGCTCGTAGTCGAGTCGCTGGCTTGGTCCGACTGTGGGCGGGCCACCGGCCGCGGCCGGCGCGAGCTGCCCCACGGGACGCCGCACCGGCGCGCCGCTCACAGCAACGCTCGAGGCGCGGCCGTGATAGCCGATCGGGATCCACTTGTAGTTGGGCATGAGCGGCTGATCGGGGCGCAGCATCGTGCCGATGTTCGTGGCGTGATAGACGGACGCGTAGAAGTCGGTGTAGTCGCCGATCTCGATCGGGAGCGAGAGTTCGAGTTCCGCCACGGGCAGCACCATGCGCGCAGCCGTGGGGCCATCGGGGCGCTGGCTCTCGGCGCCGACGCGCAACAGTCGAGAGAGCGCGACGCGCAGTGCGTGCCAGGCGTCGGGGCCGAGCGCGAGAAGCGCGTTGAGGGTCGCGCCGCGGCACGCCCGCGCCGCAGCCTGCGCAAGCAGCCCCGCCTTGAGGAACGACCCCGCGTCGAGCGCGGTGACCACGTCCACGACGCGATCACCGATGGCGACGCCGATGCGTGGTGCGTCGGCGCTGCCGCGCTTGCGCATGGCTCCGAATGGCAGGTTCTGGATCGGGAAGTCGGCACCGGGAAGGTTTGCCGACTCGACCCACGAGTGCAGCGACGGATCGTGCGTTTCGTTCTGGGTGTTCATGGCAGCCCGAGTGCAGCGAGATCGGCGGTAGGCTCGCGAAAGGAGCACGAGCCGATGCTGATCATCGTCTCGCGCAGGCGCAGGATCTGCGGTGCCGGGATCACGATGTCACGCCAGTGCACGCCATCGCGATCAGCGGCAAAGACGGCGCCGTCGCGCTCCTCGAGAACGGCAGAGGCCTCCAAATCATCGCCACCGCGCAACACCACGTAGGTGGCAAAGAGCACGTTGAGGAAGCCGTGCATCGTCGCGCGCGGTGCACCGGGCGCATACGTGAGCGGGTACGCGCCGCGAATTGGATGATGCAGCCCCGCCGTGGCCTTGAACGCGATGCCGGCATCGCGGCAGCGAACGAGGAAGCGCGCGACGAGTTCGGGGCGCGGGATGGCCTCCGCGACAACGCCGCCGAGCCGTGCCTTGCCCTTGAGCCCCAAGCGCGCACAGGCGGCAAGCAGTTCCGCCGGGTCCGGATCGAGCGGAACCTCCACGAATCCCTCGAGCTCATCGAGTTCGCCCGCGAACCGGTCGATGTCGGCCACGGTGCTCGCCTTCCCTTCGACCACATCGACGATGGCGTTGCCGGCGTGCGTGAGGTTGAAGGCGCGGATGTGCGGGAAATCGGCTGCGGGATCGGGCGCGAGTGCGCTCACGCGCCACGGCACGCCCTCGGCAGTCCAATGCGGTGCCGCCGCCTCGGCGAGCTCCTCGAGGCGCGAGGCCGGGCAGACGAAGCGGCCGAGCATCCAGGCGTCGCCCCCGGCAAGATCGGCCGCGTACGCGGCAACGGCCTCGGCCATGCCGAGTGCAGCCGGCGGAAAGAGCCCCGCGTAGTCGACGAGTCCAGAGAGAAGCGTGGCGGCGGGCATGCGTGAATATACGGGCGATGCCCGCTGAGCGAGGAGTCGCTACTTCTTGGCGGCACGCGCTGCGAGGGTCGCAGCGGACATCTTGTCGAAGCGCTCGCTCATCGACTTCGCGAACTCGGAATGCGTGGACAGCCACTCGGTGTTGTGGAGCGTGCGCGGCGAGCCCTTGGCGCGCATCTCGGCGAGGAACGGCTTGACCTTGG
>JAYTVE010000472.1:0-12895 GCA_043744185.1 Gemmatimonadota bacterium
CGCCGTCGTCACCGGCGCGGCCGGCCTCATCGGCCGCCATCACTGCGAGGCGCTCCGTGATGCGGGCGCCGTCGTGGTGCTGGTGGACATGAACCAGGCGGCGCTCGAGGCGGCCGCTACCGACCTCACCAAGGGCGGCGGGCGCGCGCCGCTCGCGTTCAAGGCCGACATCACGAGCGAGGCCGACCTGACGGCGTTGCGCGACATGCTTCGCGGCACATACGGCCGCATCGACGTGCTCGTCAACAACGGCGCCATCAACGACAAGGTCGAGACGCGCACCGTGGGCGTTGACGCCACCAAGTTCGAGAACTTTCCGCTCGAGGAGTGGCGTCGCGTGATTGACGTCAACACCACGGGGGTCTTCCTGCCGAGCCGGATCCTTGGTGCCGACATGGCCGCGGCCGGGCGCGGGAGTATCATCAACGTGTCGAGCACGTACGGGCTGGTCGGTCCCGACCAGAGCCTCTACGTGAAGCCTGACGGCACGCGCACCATGTACAAGTCGCCCGCAGACCCCACGAGCAAGGGAGCCGTGCTGGCCTTCACGCGTTACCTGGCCGCGTACTGGGGCCCGGTGGGGGTGCGCGTCAACACGCTCGTGCCCGGTGGCGTCGAAGCGGGGCAGGACGAGTGGTTCCTGCAGAACTATGGCAAGCGCACGCCGCTCGGTCGCATGGCGCAGCCCAACGACTACCGCGGCGCGCTGCTTTTTCTCGCCAGCGATGCGAGCCGCTACGTGACCGGCTCGACCGTGGTGGTGGACGGAGGGTTCACCGCGTGGTAGCTGACGCTCCGGCCACGGCCGACGTGCTCGCGCGCGCCAAGCGCGTCAAGCTCGTGCTCACCGACTGCGACGGTGTCCTCACGGATGCCGGCGTGTATGTGTCCGCGCAGGGGGAGCAGATGAAGCGCTTCTCGTTGCGCGATGGCATGGGGGTAGAGCGGCTCCGCACGATTGCCAACATTCCCACGGGCATCATCACGCGCGAGCACTCAGCCATTCTGGCCAAGCGCGCGGAGAAGCTCAAGATCGAGGAGCTGCATCTCGGCATCCGCGAGAAGCTTCCCGAAGTGCGGGCCATTGCCGCCAAGCGTGGCCTTGGCCTCGACGAGATCGCCTACATCGGCGATGACGTGAACGACCTCGAAGTGCTCGACGCGGTGGGCCTCGCCGCGGCGCCGTGTGATGCGGAGCCGCTCGTGCTCGATCGTGTGCACCATGTTTGCCGCCGCGCCGGCGGCCACGGCGCCTTCCGCGAGTTCGCGGAACTGGTGCTCGCCGCCCAATTCCCCCCGGTCGCGCTGCGGCCCACCACCACCCGACACGCCGAATGATCTCCTCAAAGAGCCAGCGCCACGTCACCCTGAAGAACGGCAAGGCCATGGGCGACGGTGAACCCTGCTACGTGATCGCCGAAATCGGCATCAACCACAACGGCTCCATGGAGCTGGCCAAGCAGATCATCGACGGTGCCGTGCACGCCGGCGCGAACTGCGCCAAGTTCCAGAAGCGCACCCCCGAGATCTGCACCCCCAAGAGCGAGTGGTACAAGGAGCGCGACACGCCGTGGGGGCGCATGACCTACATCGACTACCGCCACAAGGTGGAGTTCGCTCAGGCCGAGTACGCCGAGATCGACCGCTACTGCCGCGAGAAGGGGATCGACTGGACCGCGTCGTGCTGGGACGAAGAGTCGGTGACCTTCATGGAGCAGTTCAACCCGCCGTTCTACAAGGCCGCCAGTGCGTCGCTCACCGACTGGCCGCTGCTCAAGGCGATGGTGAAGACCGGGCGACCGACGATCATCTCGACGGGCATGAGCACGCAGGAGGAGATCGACGAGGCGGTGAAGGCGATTGGCGTGCAGAACCTGCTCATCGCGCACTCGACGTCATCGTATCCCTGCCCCCCAAAGGAACTCAACCTGCGCATGATTGAGACGTTGCGCGCGCAGTTCCCGACCACGCCCATCGGGTACAGCGGTCACGAAGTCGGTCTCGCCACCACCGAGGTGGTCGTGGCGCTCGGTGCCGCGTTCGTCGAACGCCACATCACCGTCGACCGCGCCCTCTGGGGTTCGGACCAGGCGGCATCGGTCGAGATCGTCGGCTTCGAGCGCCTCGTGCGCGACATCCGCACGATCGAGGAAGCGATGGGTGATGGCGTGAAGGTGGTGTACGAGTCGGAGCTCAAGAAGCGCGAGAGCCTCCGGAAGCCGAAGGAAACGAACTAACTCACGGACAGACCCATGACCACGCAGTTGTCCCTCGTCATCATCACGCTCAGTGCGCTGGCCATGCTCCTCGCGGAGCGTGCCTGGCCGTACAACGCCGAGCAGAAGCTCTTCCGCGAGGGAATCTGGACCGATTTCGTCGGCTACTGTCTGCTGCAGAGCTATGCCCTCGGCCTCGTCATCAACTATCTCATCCTGTGGCTGAATGGCAACACGGGATGGGGGGCGCACTCGGTCGTCGGCCACTGGCCGGTCTGGACGCAGGTGCTGTTCTTCCTCGTCACGCACGATCTCTACATCTACTGCGCGCACCGCTTCCAGCATGGCAACAAGTGGGCGTGGCGGCTTCACGAGGCGCACCACTCGACTCCCAATGTCGACTGGCTGTCCGGCGTGCGCTCGCACTCGCTCGAGATCCTCATCAACCAGACCATCGAGTTCGCCCCGATCGTGCTGCTCGGCGCCACGCCGGAAGTCGCGATCATCAAGGGCACGATCAGCGCAGTCTGGGGCATGTTCATCCATGCCAACATCGACGTGAAGCTCGGGGTGTTTCAGTACGTGTTCAACGGCCCCGAGATGCATCGCTGGCACCACGCGCTCGATCGCGAAGCGTACGACATGAACTTCGGGACCAAGTTCGCGCTCTGGGACTGGCTCTTCGGCACGGCGTACTTCCCCGACCGGAAGACGCGCCGCGCTGAGGCGTACGGCCTCGAGGACCCGAACTACCCGCTCGGCAACGGTGCGGCGTACTTCAAGCAGCATGCTTACGCATTCCGCGCGCACGCCGAGACGCAGCAGGAGATGTACGACGCGGCGCACGCGTCCGACGCCGGGTCGGCTGCTCCCGCAACGAGCGCGTCGCCCGTCACGGCACCCACCGCTGCGGGCACCGCTCGCACGGAGAGCACCGATGCCCCCAGGCGCGAGTCGGCGCGCGTCGAGGTGTGAACCCCGGCCACAAGGCGGTCGGGTACGTCACCGCGGTGTCCGTCGCGGTCGCCGACATGGTCGGTACCGGGGTGTTCACCTCCCTCGGCTTTCAGGTGGTAGGCACGCACACGGGGTTCGCGCTGCTTGCCATCTGGGCGGTTGGCGGGCTCGTGGCTCTTTCTGGTGCGCTGAGCTACGCCGAACTGTGCGCCACCATTCCGCGCTCCGGCGGGGAGTATCACTTCCTGCGGCGCGTCTACCACCCGGTGCTCGGGCTGCTGGCGGGCTGGTCCGAGATCACGGTCGCGCACGCGGCTCCGATCGCGCTCGCGTGCATCGCCATCGGCACGTTCCTGCAGGGTATCGTGCCGGGTAGCCCGCGGGTCATCGGCGTCGTGACGCTGCTCGGCGTCACGGCCATCCACGCGGTCTCTCTCCGGCTCGCGCAGGCGTTCCAGGTAAGCACTACCGGCATCAAGGTGCTGCTTATCGTCGGCTTCGTGGCCGTGGGTGTCGCGCTGCCGGGGCACACCGACGTTTCGTTCGTGCCGACGATGCAGGCGCTCCGCGAGATGACGTCGGGCTCCTTTGCGGTGTCGCTCATCTACGTCTCGTACGCCTTCAGCGGCTGGAACGCGGCCGCGTACATGGTGGGCGACATCCGCGATCCGCAGAAGACCCTGCCGCGCGCGATGCTGCACGCGGTGCTGTTCGTGACCGTGATCTACATGGCGCTCAACTGGACCTTCCTGCGCGCGGTGCCGATGACGGAGCTGGCGGGGAAGGTTGGCGTGGGCGGCCTGGCGGCCACCGCGCTGATCGGCGCGGCTGGCGGCCGGGCGATGAACATCATGCTCGCCATCGTGCTGCTCTCGGCCATCAGCGCCATGAGCTTCGCGGGGCCGCGCATTGCTCAGGTGATTGGCGAAGACGTGCCCGCGCTCGCTTTCTTCGCGAAGCGCACCCCCGATGGCCAACCACGCAATGCGCTTGTGGCGCAGCAGATGATCGCGCTGGTGTTCATTCTTACGGGCACCTTCGAGCCGGTGCTCGCGTATGCCGGGTTCACGATGAACCTGATTGCGCTTGTGGTGGTGCTGGGCGTGTTCGTGTTGCGGCACCGTGAACCCGACCTGCCGCGTCCGTACAAGACGTGGGGCTACCCGGTCACGCCGGCGATCTTCATCCTGCTCTCGATCTGGACACTGACCTTCGTGACGATCGAGAAGCCGGTGACGGCGCTGTACGGCCTGCTCACGGTGCTGAGCGGTTTCTTTTTGCTGCTTTTCAAGCGGCACCCGGAAAAGAAGACGGCCGGCGCCTGACGAATCAGGGCCAGCCGTCCGTGGTGCTGCCTAAGACGGCTACGGCTTCTTCTTCGGCTTCGCCGGAGCGGCCTGCGGCGCAGATGTCCTCACGGCCGTGTCGCCGCCGAGCGGGACCGGGTTCTGCGGCGGGGTCGCGGGGTCCGGCGCGAGGTCGCCCAGCCCGGTGGCCTTCGCGAGCTTTCGCGTGGTCTCCATGACGGTGGGCGCAGAGGCGGCATCGCCCGTGATGCGCAGCGCCTCCGTGAGCAGGAGCCCGGTGCTCACGTAGAGGTACGGAATGCCGACGGACGGGCGGTCCACCCAGTGCCCCTTCTTGATAATCGCCGCCTGACCGAGGTAGACGTCCTTCCAGAGCGCCTTGGTGCGCGCTACATCGAGAAAGCCCTGGCCGGGAATCTGGAGCGTGTCCTTGGTGGCCTTGATCGGTGCCGGCATCAGCTTGCGGGCCAGCCCTTGCGTGAGCAGGTAGCCTCCCATTCCCATCGACTCGCCGTAGCCCGCCGACGTGCGCGCGAAGTAGAGCGGGCGCTCGGGGAAGGCATCCTGGATCATGCGGAGGACGAAGATGTCCGCGCGCTCGAGGAAGCCGTGCTGCAGCTGCTTGGGGTCGATCGTGGCCACGAGCTCGCCCTTCTGGAAGAGCTGAGGCTGCTGCAGGTCGACGTAGAGCGGCACCTTGTCGGCTTCGTCCAGGGTCATGTTGATCGGACCCTTGGCCGGCTTCACCCAGTTCTTGTCGCGGTAGATGGCCGGGCCCGCGGCCTTGTCGTACTCATACACCGGGCGGCGGATGATCTGCCGCGTGTACCACTCCGTGTTGAGCAGCGACGTGTTGGCGATCACCACGTCCTTGCGAATGCCCTCGACTTCCTGCGCGTACCAGAGCGGGAAGGTGTCGTTGTCGCCAACCGTGACGAGAACCCCGTACGGCTCGACGGAGTTGAGGATGTCGTGCGCGAAGTCGCGCGTGTCGGTCTCGCCTGCGCGCGACGCCCACTTCGCGTTGCCCATCGCGGGTACGACGGCAATGAGCAGGACGGGCAGCCCCATCATCCAGCCGCGCCTCGTCGGGTTGGTGAGCGTCGCGCGCCCCACCGTGACCGTCTCGCTCTGTGCGAGCTGCGAAACCGTCTCCCAGACGAACGCGAGGCCCAGTGCGGCCCACACGCTCCACGCCGAGAACGACCAGAGATAGAAGTAGTCACGGTCACGCACCTCGCGGTTGACCGAGTCCTGCAGCTCGGGGCTCTGCGACGCGCCGTACTTGAAGTTCAGGTAGTAGATGAGCAGCAACGACAGCGTGAACATCAGCGGACCGAAGAACGAGAAGCTTCGCCGGTCTCGTTGCCAGTGCACGTAGCCGCCCAGCAGTCCGAGCAGCAGGAAGATCACGGCGAGCGCGGTCTGGATGCCGGGGGCGACGCTGTCGCCGTCCCGCCACCACTGCCACTTGAAGTAGAGCCACCACATCCCCATTTGCGCGGAGAGCGGGGCCTGCCGCGTGCCGAGATCCGGCTTGCCGTACTGGCCGCGGTTGAAGTTGTACATGAACGCGTCGTACGTCCCCTTGCTGAATGTGCAATCCAGGTGGAGGCCGTTCCGGCAGCCGGTCGGGTCGCCTTCATTGAGCGCCGGATTGTGCGCGGCGCGGATCGGCTGTGTGGCAAACACCGAGCCGCCGAGGAGCATGGCGCCGAGGACGGCGAGCAGCAGCTTCCAGCGAAGCACGGTACGCGGGCGACGCACGATGACCGCGATCGCGATGGCCGGTCCGGCGAGCATGCCGGCCATGTGGTTGGTGTAGCCCAAGCCACAGAGGTACGCCACGAGCACGAGCAGGCGGTCGGCCTTGCGGCCATCCGGCTCGTCACACCAGCGTACGGTGAGCCACGAGCAGACGGCGAGACCGACGAGCGAAATGGTGTAGACCTTCTCGTTCACCACCGACTGGTTCCAGACAGTGAACGCCGTGGAGCCGATGATGGCCGAGACGCTGGCGACCACGAGGCGCGTCCAGCGCTGCGCGAACCAGTGGACGAGCACCCGCTCGGTGATCAGGAACCACATCCCGGCCGACACCGCGCTGGCCAGCGCCGCGAGCACGTTGATGCGCGTGGCAACGGAGGGCGCGATGGGCATGATCGAAGCGACACGCCCGATGAGCACGAAGAACGGGTTGCCCGGTGGGTGCGGGAGGCCCAGCACGTAGGCCGCCGTGATGTACTCGCTCGTGTCCCACATGGCCGTCGATGGCGCGAGGGTCACGAGGTACAGGAGCAACACCAAACCGGCGGCAATGCCGGCCGCGAGATAGGACGGTGTGTAATCGAGCTCGGTCGCGCGAGGTGCGGTCATCTGAGGCGTCGGGTCGGCGAACGACAGGGGAAAGACCCCGGGGGCTGGCATACAAACCGTGAAATCTCGCCCCGGGCCACCCCCGGAGACAACTGTAAAGCGGGAAAGGTTGGCTGGGAGCTCGCATGCCGAGCGACGGCCTTCCCGTACTCAGGGCCGCTCCGTGGCGTTCCAGTGACGTTCGAGCGACGGTGGCCGGTGCCGGGGCCCTGACCTAGTGCCGGAACAACCGTTGCCCCGTGAAGATCATCGCCATTCCGTGCTCGTTGGCGGCCGCAATGACCTCGTTGTCGCGCACGGAGCCGCCCGGCTGGATGATCGCCTTCACGCCAGCCTCCGCCGCCTGATCGATGCCGTCGCGGAACGGGAAGAACGCGTCCGAACCGAGCGCGGCCCCGGTGGTGTCGTGGCCGAGCGTCTTGGCCTTGTGCACGGCCACAAACGCGGCGTCCACTCGGCTCATTTGCCCGGCGCCGATTCCGATCGTGGCGCCATCGCGCGCAAGCAGGATGGCGTTCGACTTCACGCTTCCAACAGCACGCCACGCGAAGCGCAGGTCATCCAGCTCCTTCGCGGTTGGCTGCCGGTTGGTCACGACCTTCCACGCGCTCTCGTCAAAGGTCACCGGCGTCGGCTCCTGCACGAGCAGGCCGCCGCGCACGTGCTTGACGTCGAGCTCATGCGCGCCCCAGTGCGCCTGTCCCTCGAGCACGCGCAGGTTCTTCTTGCGGCCGAGGATTTGGACGGCTTCCTCGCTGAACTGCGGCGCTACCACGCACTCCACGAACAGCGATGACACGAGATCGGCCGCTTCCTTGTCCACCGGCGTCGTGAACGCAATCACCGAGCCGAACGCGCTCACCGGATCGCAGGCGAGCGCCTTCTTGTACGCGTCCGCGGCATTCGCGCCCACCGCCAGCCCGCAGGGCGTCGTGTGCTTCACGATGGCGCATGCTGCCTGGTCCTTGAAGGGATCGGCCGCGAGCATCGCGCCGTCGAGGTCGAGGAAGTTGTTGAACGAGAGCTCCTTGCCACCCTTCTGGATGAGCGCGCCGAGTCCGCGCCCCTTGCCGAGCACGTAGAACGCCGCGCGCTGCCCGGGGTTCTCGCCGTAGCGCAGCATTTGCGACCGTTCCACTGCCACGCTCAGTCGATCGGGAAAGAGTTCGCCGCGCTGCTGCGCGAACCAGCCGCTGATGGCCGCGTCGTACGATGCAGTGTGTGCGAACACCTTCTCCGCGAGGTCGCGGCGCATGTCGGCGTCGCCACCGTCGCGCAGCGCATTCAGCACGCGCGTGTAGTCCGCCGGATCGACCACCACGGTCACGCTCGCGAAGTTCTTGGCCGCCGAGCGCAACATCGACGGCCCGCCGATGTCGATGTTCTCGATCACTTCTTCGGGGTGAATGCCGGGCTTGGCCGCCGTCTCCCGAAAGGGATACAGGTTGACCACGACGACATCGATCGGCTCGATGTGGTGCGCCGCGATCGCGGCCATGTGCTCGGGGAGGTCTCGTCGCGCGAGCAGCCCGCCGTGCACAACGGGATGGAGCGTCTTCACGCGTCCGTCGAGCATCTCGGGGAACCCCGTGACGTCGCTGACATCGGCAACCGTGAGGCCCGCGGCGCGCATCGCCTTCGACGTGCCTCCGGTGGAGACGAGGTCGTAGCCGAGTTCGACGAGTCCCTTGGCGAAGTCCACGAGGCCGGACTTGTCGGAAACGGAGAGGAGCGCGCGAGGCATGGCGGGGGCGATGTGGGCGGGAAGGGAACCGGGGACGTCGAGCGCGCTACGGAGTGACGGGCAGCAGAAGATCCATGGCGACGGCGGGGAGCATCCCGGGCAGGGCGAAGGGCTGGTCGGCGTGAGCACCGGCCGCGTCGATGCTCACGCGGTTGTCGTCGCCGAGTCGCGCATGGCCGCTGGCAACGGCGGCCACTGCGCGCGGGTACAGCAGGTGCTCGACCGCGAGCACGCGGTGACCGAGCGTGTCCGGGGTGTCCTGCGGGAGCACGGGCACCGGCCACTGCGCGATGATCGGGCCGCGATCGTAGGCCTCGTCCACGAAGTGCACGGTGGCGCCACTCACTTTCGCCCCCGCCGCAATCACCGATGCGTGCACGCGCATGCCGAACATGCCCGGGCCGCCGAAGCTCGGCAGCAGCGACGGATGAATGTTCATGATGCGTCCGTGCAGCGCGCGCGTGACCGGCGCGGGGACGAACTTGAGGTACCCCGCGAGCACGAGCAGCTCGATGCGAAAGGTCGCGAGCCTTTCGAGGAGCGCGTCGGCGTTGCCATGATCGATGTGATCCGCCGGCACATCGCGGTCGCGCGCCCGCTTGAGCGCGCCGGCCAACAACTTGTCGGAACCGACCCAGCAGATCTCGGCGAGCCCCGCGCCAGCGCCGTCGAAGTAGTCGAAGAGCGCCTGCAGGTTGCTCCCGCCACCCGAGGCGAGCACGCCAATGCGCGCTGGGCGACTGGGGGAAGGAACCGTCATGCGGGAATGCTACGCCTCATGCGCACACTCAGCCAGCACCGAGGATGAATGCCACGGCCGCGTCGAGCGAGGGAGCGAGGTACGCCTCACGCTCGGCCCGCTCGAAATCCTCCTGCGGCGTGTCGGGGCTCGGCACCAGGATGCCGCGACCGTGCAGCGTGAGGCCCGGTTCGACGTCACGCCAACGATCGCCGATCGTGACGATGCGCGTGGCATCGAGCTCCAAGTCGGCGATCGCCTGACGGTGCAGCAGCGTGCCCGGCTTGCGGCACTCGCACGCGGCGTCGGGGCCGTGCGGACAGTGATAGTGGCGCTCGATCATGGCGCCTTGCGATTCCACCAGTTCGTCGACGCGAGCCCGTACCGATTCGTAGTCGGCCTCGGTGAGCTTCCCGCGCCCGATGCCCGACTGGTTGGTGATCACGACGACCGCCCAGCCCGCGCGATTGAGCGCGCGAATGGCGTGCGCCACACCGTCGATGAGCGTCACACGCTCGGGATGCGCGATGTAGTGCACGTCCTCGATGATCGTGCCATCCCGGTCGAGGAAGGCAACGGGGCGCCCCGTCATGTTGCGAGCGCCGTCAACGCTTCGCGCGCCTCGACGGCGAGGCGCTCATCGGCATACGCCGGCACCGCGCGCAGGTCGAGCAACACCTGCCCATCGACGATGCGGGCGATCACGGGCAGGCTGCCAGCCCGGAGTCGCGCCTCGATCGCATTCGCATCGCCGGGAAGCGCCACGGCATACGAGGCCAACCGCGCGGTGGGATACGCGCCGCCGCCCACCGCGCTTTCCGTGGCCACCACGGACGCCTTCACGCCGACGTGTGCGAGCGCGCTCACGATCGCTTCCGCGCGCCCGCGCAATGTTTCCGCGGGGATGGACAGCATGCGCAGCACGGGCACGTCCTGCATCGCGCGGTCCGGGTTGCGATAGAGGGCGAGCGTTGCCCCGAGCGCGGCGATCGTGAGCTTGTCCACGCGGTACGAGCGCGCAAGCGGATGCGCGCGCAGCCTGGCCACCAGCGCCTTCGTGCCGAGAATGATCCCCGCCTGCGGCCCGCCCATCAGCTTGTCGCCGCTCATGAGTACGAGCGACGCACCGTTGGCCACCACCTCGCGCGCGGTCGGCTCGCCGGTGAGGCCGAGGGATGCGAGTGATACCATGAGGCCGCTGCCGAAATCCTCGATGAGCGGAAGGTTGTGCTCGGCCGCGAGCGGCACGAGATCACGTGCGGTCGCCTCGGCCACGAACCCCTCGACCGTGAAGTTCGAGCGGTGCACCTTGACGAGCGCGCCGGTGTGCGGCGTGATGGCGTTCGCATAGTCGGCCACGCGCGTACGGTTGGTGGTGCCGACTTCCACCAGCGTGGTGCCCGACGCGGTCATGATATCCGGCACGCGGAAGCCGCCGCCGATCTCGATCAGCTCGCCGCGCGACACGATCGACTGCTTGCCACCCGCCGTGGCAGCGAGCGCGAGCACGAGCGCGCCGGCGCAGTTGTTGACCACCAGTGCATCCTTCGCACCCGTCAACTCCGTGAGCAGTCCCACACAGTGCACGTAGCGCGAGCCGCGCGCGCCCTTCTCGAGGTCGTACTCGAGGTTGGCGTAGCCGCCCGCGCTCGCGACGATGGCGTGTATGGCGTCATCGGCCAATGGCGCGCGCGCGAGGTTGGTATGCAGCACGATGCCGGTGGCGTTGATCACGGGCACGAGCGAGGGGCGCTCCCGTCGCTCCACCTCTCGCGCGATCAACGCGTCCCACGATCCGTCCGCGGGTGCGAGTGTCGGGTCGCGGCGCGCCGCGTCGATCACGGTGCGGGTCGCTTCGGCGACGAGTTCGCGCGGCGACTGTTCGCACAATGCCTGCACGCCTGCTCGCTCAAGCAATGCACTCACGCTCGGCAGGCTGCGGCGAGCGTCGCTCACGTGCGGTCGAACGCCTCGGGCGGCTTCGGACTCTTCGTGCTGTCGGCGGGCGGCTTGGTGGGCGTGAAGCCCGGTGGCCGCGAGCCCTGCGGCGCCACGTTGCCCGGCGGCGGCGGAACAGTTGCGCCGGTCTTGTTCGCCGCCGCCGTACTGTCCTTCGACGGCGGCTTGGGCGTCGCGAAGGCGCGGTCGCTCTTGCGCGACGCGCCAAGCAGTCCGCGAATGTCCTGCAACAACAGGCGGAACGACGACTGCGGCGGCAGCGGCACCGCGAGACGAAGCACGAACTCCGTGATCGGCAGCGGCTGGCTCGGCTTGGGCAGCACTCTTTTGGTGCTGTCGGCGGCGGAGTCAGCCTTGGCTGTGGGCGCGCCCGAGCGGCCGGGACCTGTCTGCCCCGGTGCCGTAGGCGTGCCGGGGCGTTCGAGAGGTGCGGGCGCAGCGGCGGGCGGAATGTTGAGCGGGGTTGGCGCGGTCTGGCGCGCGCCGCGCGCTGCATTGGCTGGTGGGGCGTTCGCGGGCGCATTGGGGCGCTTCGTCGTGTCGGGTCGCGCGGCTGGCGGTGCGGCACGTTTCGCGGAGTCGACCTTCGCGACCGAATCGGCCCGCGCCTTGAATGACAGCGAATCGGACTTGGCCTTCGCCGCCAACGAATCCGATTTCGCCTTCGCTGCGGCCACGGAGTCGCCGGTCGCCTTTTCGACCTTGGCGAACGCATCGGCGCTGTACACGGCTTCGATGCCCAGCGGCGTCGAGTCGCGAGTGAGCAGCACGAAATTCTCGGGGCCGATGCGCTGCGACGCGGGAATGGGCTGGTCGAGTGTCAGCTTGAGCGTGAGCGAATCGCGCACGGTGAGCGCACTGACGCGCGGCCCGAGCGTGTCGTGGACGAACGCGAGCAGTTCAACGCGCGCGCTGTCGTTGAGCACCACGGACAGCGTGTCCCACGCGCGCCGGCGATCAAAGCCGCGCAGCGATGGTCCCTGCGTGGCGCCGATCGATGATCCCGACGCGACGGAGGACCGCACGAGGTACGCGGCCGGCGGCAGGTGGCGGATGTTGAAACGACCAACCGAATCGGTGAGGCCGACGTACTGGATCGTCGTATCGCGGCGATCTACGGCTTCAACGAGCGTGAGCGGGGAGGGGAGCCCCTTCACCCAGTCGAAGAGCAGGCCGCTCAAACGCGTGTCGTAGATCGTTGCACCGGTTGCAAACACGAGCGTGCTCCCGCTCTTGAGCACGTTTCCGCGCAGGTCCGACATGCCGGGCAGCATGGTGATCGTGTACACCAGGTCCTTTCGCCAACCACCCTGCGGACGAATCCAGACTTCCTCGCGATTCCATTCGACGTCCACACCACGGCCGCGCGGCGAGACGATGAACATGTCCTCGAGCTTGGCGGCGCCTGCAGGCCGCTCGCTCACCACTTCGTCGAAGCGGAAGATCGCCGAGCGCGGCAACACCTTCACCTGACCGGACTCGGGGACGATGCCGAGGAGCTTCGGTGGGAGCTTGTCGGGCGCGCCGCCGGGGGGAGCGCCCGGCGACGCGCAGGCGAGGAGGCTGAGCAGCAGCAGTCGAGCGAAGGGCGACCGTC
>JAYTVE010000473.1:0-12830 GCA_043744185.1 Gemmatimonadota bacterium
GTGCGCGAGGCGGATCGAGCCCATGAGGTTCTGCTCGATGGCGGCGAGGTACTGCGCGTCGGTGGAGGTCGCGAAGGTGGTGCTCGGCGGCCCGCCCGCGTTGGCAACGAGGATGTCGATCTCGCCGGCGTGGGTGCGCGCGTGTGCCACGAGCGAGGCGGCGGCGTCGGGCGCGCTCACGTCGGCAGCAATGGGAATGACCTTGGCGCCTGTTGCGGCGCGAATTTCCTCGGCGGTTGTCTCGAGGGTGGATGCGGTGCGCGCGGAGATGACGACGATGGCGCCCTCACGAGCGAAACCGAGCGCGATCGCCTTGCCCAATCCCTTCGATGCGCCAGTGACGAGCGCGATGCGACCCTTCAATCCGAGATCCATGATGCGACTCCGCTGATGCGTGCGAGGTGTGCGACGTGATGCGTTGAACGGAACGAATGCGATGATGCGATGGTATGTCGATGAACATGACTTTGCGCGAATTGAAAAAAGACTATTGCGCATAAAAATCCGTCTTCCTATATTCGCGTATGGATACGAACGCAACGTGTTCGCGTCCTTCACTCCATCAACGACTGCGTGAGATCACGGACTCGAGCCTGCAACAACGTTGCACAGCGCCCCGCGGCACACTCGCCGCGCACGGCCTCGCTCGTCGGCGCTCACGCCACCACCATCGCTTCTCACCACTCGAACGCTGCCATGAACTCGTGGATCGGCGTTGCTGGAGCATCGCGTCGCCAACCGGCGGCGTGACGCACTTTCAGACGAATCGTCAAATGACCGATGCGGGGTCGCCCGCATCGGGTTGGGCACGAGGCAACACGATCTGATGCACACGCGCTGATTCTGGCGCGCACAACGGAGCCGGGTTCGACGGAACCTGGCTGTCCCGCTCACCAATCCACCGGGGGATTGGAAAGCGATTCACTCCAGTTCTGGAGATACGACAATGGCAGCCAAGAAGAAGGCGACCAAGAAGAAGGCGACCAAGAAGAAGGCCGCGAAGAAGAAGAAGTAGCTAGCAAAGCGAAGGGGCCGGCGAGAAATCGCCGGCCCCTTCGTGCATTCAGGATGTCAGTGCGCGGGATTCGGACCGCGCCATCCAGGATCGCTGCGCGTTACGCCGCGCGCGTCTCGCCCGCGGGCTCCACCGGAGCCGGACCCCACACGTACGCCGAGAACCGCGGCAGCTTGGCATCCCGCACCGTGCGGGACGAAATCACGATCCCGATGGGTTCGTCGGTTAGCTGGATCTGGGGGTCGGTCATCATATAGAAGGGCCTCTTCTGAGACGTGCTCGGCGATGTGCCGCGCACCGCTCTCTAAAGCACGGAACGTGCCAGTGAGCGCCAGACGCTAAGCTGTTCACGCACAACACGTTAGGCAGGCAGACTTTGCTCTGCTCAGGGTCGTTCGTGTCGGCTCGACACGCGCCCAGCCGCCCCGAAAGTGTCGGCACGACACCCGCTCAAAAGGTCACGGCGCCTTGTGTCTGGCCTCGAGCCGCACCAACTGACGGTCGCGTGACAGTCGAGTGCGCAGGATCTCGCTCGGCTTCTCGCCGGTGAGGCGGAGGATTGCCAGCATGGCCGGACGCGGCACGTCGCACACGGCCCATCGTCCGTGCTCGTCGGTACCCAAGCGCTTGCCGTTCCAGTTGCTCGGGTCGGTCGTGAGCAGCTCGCCCTGCTTCGGCGCCTTCGTCCATCGCACGTCGAGCGTGTCGAACGCGGCGAGTTCTCCATCGGCATCACGGAGCACACCAACCACAAGCGCGTTGCCGCGTCGTGTAACTTCGGGGCCGCACACGGCAGCGACAAGATCGCGCTCCGCAATCGTGATGCGCGCGGAGCGACCGGACGCGGCCGGCCCGATTCGAATGCGCCGCTCGATCGGGCGTGCCACCATGTCGCGCATGGCCGGCGTGGTGATGCGGACGAGGTGCTCGCCGTCGCCCAGCCCCACGAACTGGGCGACGCCGGCCGAGTCGGTGAGGGCATTGAGGTGTTCGTCCCCCTCGATGGTGAGCGACGCGAACGCCGTGCTCACGGCCTCCGAATCGGCGGCAAGCGTGACCGTCACCAGCGCGCCGGGCAGCGTGTACTGCTCGAGCCCTGCCACGCGCGCGGCGCGCAGCTCGCCGCCCGAGAGGTTGGCGTGCGTCACGACGCGACGTGCGTCGGCGTGGACCATGCCGAACTCGCGGGTCTCGCGGCGCGTCTCCTGGATGCCCGCAATGGTGATGAACCAGCGGTTGATGACGAACTCGCCTGAGGGGAGCCGCGTGAGCTCGATACGCCCGCGCGCGCCCGCGCGCTGCACGTCGCTCGGCAGGTTGGTGTAGTGGAAATCCACCAGCCGGAGCTCGGCGGTCGCGCGATCGAGCCACACGGTGCCGGTGATCTCGATGATGTTGTTGCGGCGCTGCGCCGGCTCGAACTCGACGCCGACCCACCCCGGATGTGCGTCCGCCGCCGGCAGGAGCGCAAAGCAGTGACCGGCAAGAAAGACGTCGGAGAGGAGCACCGCCGCATCGGGCCCGTAGTAGTACGCGAGGCCGCCACGCATGCGGCGATAGCCGCCGAGCGCCAGTGACTCGGGCGCGACACTCACGAATGGCCGCGGCGTGCGGCCCCGGCCCTCATCGACGATCTCCTCGTAGATGGAGCCGGAATCGCTGAGCACCTGTCGTCGATACGTGAACCACTCGGTGGTCAGGTTGCCCTGCGCCGTGGCGGCCTCGGCGGACTGGAGCGCCTTGCGCGCCTCCTCCCACACGCCGTAGACCGCCAGCGAGGAGTCGGTGCGCGAGCGACAGCTCCGCTCGCCGCGCACCGCGATGGCCGGCAGCGTGATGGGCGCCGAACGGAGGACGATGGTGAGGGGCGGCGTGTCGCGGAGGGCCACACGTACCGCCGGCACTTCCAGCGGGCGGAAGCCGATGCGCAGCACGCGCACGCTGTAGCGCCCCTCGGCGGGGAGGGCGAAGCCGAAGACGCCCTGCGCGCTCGTGAGCGTGCGCGCGATGACGGCGCCCGTGGAGTCGAGTGCGTGCACCAGCATCGCGCGCGCCGGGGTGGTGCTGTCGGCGAAGAGCACCGTGCCGCGGAGCTGCTGCGCGGCGGTCGGCCGCGCGAGGAGCGCGGCGAGCAGGGTGGCGACGGTGAGGGAACGGGCGCAGCGCATGCCCTAATCTGTCGTCCCGAGCGCAGCGGGGGACCGGCTTTTCGTGCTGAGTGCCGGACCAACAGCTCAGTTGCTGCGCTCCGGACGAGCTACGCGTGCTTGCGGGCGAGGAACGACGGCGCGCCCATCGAGCGATCGACGGAAATTTCCCAGCCCGAGTAGCTGGCGCGGAGTTCGTCGATCAGGAGCGCGGTCGATCCGGCAGCGATCGCCTGGATGAGATGCACGCCGCCGTCGCGCGTCGCTTCCTGCAGCAACTCGAGCACGCGGGCGCGGTCGAGCGCGTTGAGCGTGGCGAGTGCTTCGTGCGTGAACACCACGCCGGTGATCTGCTCCGACGGGTTCCAGTCGGCCAAGCCGCTCACGACGCCGATGACGCGTTCGGCCAAGCCGGCGGCGTGTGCGGCGGCCATGACGCGATCGACGACGTCTTCGTCGGCTTCGACGGCAGTGACACGGCAACCGTTGGCGGCGAGGAAGAGGGCGCTCGTTTCATCGTGCACGCCGGCGACGAGCACGCGCGCGTCATCGGCCAGCGGAAGCGCGCGCACGAGTGGCGCGTCGGGCGACATGCCCCAGTGCATCGGATCGCGGAACTTCGCGATCACGCGCAGGCGACGGCGCTTCCAGGTGTCGTAGGTGGGGAGGCGAAGCCGACGGCGAATGATGCGGTCGACTTCTTCGACGAGGAGCAGCTCGGTGAGCGCGAACTGCGGCGCGTTCTCGAGGACCGCGACGGCTTCGTCGGCGATGGCGAGGATCGCGTTGCGCGGGACCGAGCCCTTGTAGCGCTCGATCTCGTTCTCGACGAAGAGCTCGTACTCGTACCGGAGCGAGCGGACTGTGTGGAACCCCATGAGTCACCGGCCGTGTGGAGAACGTGGGTGAAGATACGACAAATCGCATGATACGCAAGAGACAAACGTCACACTGACAGCGACATAGCAGTTCGTAACAAACATCTGTATTTGTGTGGATTCTCGAATCCACAATGTGGATAACTGACAGCCCTCCCTTCCGCCCTCGCTCGCCAAGTCCAATGTTGCCACGGCGTTGCCGCTGCGCTCGCCAAAGGCAGCCCGCTCCCCCTGATCTGTGCCCGAGGATTTTCGCATGTCGCGCACGTCGCGTTTGCTCGCTCTCGCTGTCGCGGTACTGCTTGCTTCCTCCACGCACGCACGCGCGCAGGCCGCCGCGCATCTGCACGACGCGGCCTCCACCGCGACACGTGCCGTGAAGCTCGGCACGATCCGCTTTCCCACCTCGGCCACCGCTGCTGCGCAAGCCGACTTCATCCAAGGCGTGCTCTACCTGCACTCGTTCGAATACGAATCGGCGCGCGAGGCCTTCCGCCGCGCCCAAGAGAAGGCACCGCGCTTCGCGATGGCGTATTGGGGCGACGCACAGAGCTGGAACCATCCCGTCTGGAATCAGCGCAACGCCGATTCGGCGCGCGCCACTCTCGCCCGCCTCGCGCCCACGGCTCAAGCGCGCGCTGCGCTCGCTCCCACGCTTCGTGAACGAGCTTGGCTCGAAAGCGTCGAGGTGCTGTACGCTGATGGACCGAAGCCGGCGCGCGACTCCGCCTACTTGCACCGCATGGAGGCGCTCGCGGCCGCGTACCCCGACGACGAATCGCGCACCTTCCTTGCGCTCGCCTGGCTGGGTCTCAATCAGGGCGACCGGCGCGTCAGCGACTACATGAAGGCCGGCGCCATCGCCCAGCAGGTGCTCGCGCACAGTCCGGATCATCCGGGGGCGGCGCATTTTGTCATCCACGCATTCGATGACCCCGAGCATGCGGTGTTGGGGCTCGACGCGGCGCGCGCATACAGTGGTATCGCGCCTGGTGCCGCGCACGCGCAGCACATGACGACGCACATCTTCCTCGCGCTCGGCATGTGGCCCGAGAACAACGCGCAGAACCGCATTGCCCTTGATGCGAGCGGCGGCCGGTCGGGGCACTACGCCGAGTGGCTGGCGTACGGCTTCGAGCAACAGGGGCGATTCCGGGAGGCGCGCGCATTGCTCGATTCGATGATCGCGACCGAGGGTCGGCCGGGATGGCGGTGGAGTGCGTCGCTCCCGATCGTGCGCGCAGCCTACGTGGTGGATCGCGACGACTGGACGCTCGCAGCCAACCGGCAGTTGATCGACGGTGAGCGTTCCAGCGTAGTCGATGCGTGGCTCTACAGCACCGGGGCGGCGCGGCGGCGCGTCGCTTCGGACGTGGCAGCGGGACTCGCGCGGCTGCGCGAGCTGGAGCGGGGCCAACTGCGTGACTCGCGGGTGAGCGTGGCGGAGCGACAGGTGACGACGACGCTGCTGCGCATGGCTGAGGGAGCCGATGCGGCCGCGGCGGCCGACACGACGCGTGCGCTCACGTTGCTGGCGGCGGCGCGGGTGACGCTCGACTCGGCGCCGGTGGCGTTCGGTCCGCCGACGACACCGCAGCTGGTGGGTGAGGCGCGCGCGGAGCTGTTGCTCGCGCACGGTGAGGGGGCGCGCGCGCTCGCCGTGGCACAGGAGGCGCTGCGCAGCAACCCGGGCCGTTCGCGCACGCTGGCGCTCATCGTGCGCGCGGCGATGGCGGCCGGTGACACGGGCGCGGCCGCGGTGGCACGCGCGCAGCTCGCCAAACACTGGGACAAGGCCGACGATGGCGGCGCGGCGCTGCGAGCGCTCGCGGCGCGGTGACCCGGCGCCGGTTGGCGCGCGTTCACGGGGCGGCGGCTGAGCTCCGCGTCCAGATGAAGACCACGCCGCAGGCCGAGTCGCCTTGCCGGAACTCGACTGGCAGGTTCGAGGCGCCCGAGTACACCTCGATGGCCTCGATGTTGGCGGGACTGACCATCCGGTCCAGCGATTCGCCCACGCGTTCGATGCCGTCCACGTAGATGGGCGCCTTGCAGGGCCCGTCGCGGCTCACGCTGAGCGACCGTTCGCCGCGGCTTGTGCGCGCGATGAGGTTGCCGGCGTCGTCGACCATCAACTCCATGCCGATCATGCCGCGGAGCAGTTCGGTGACGACGGAGGCGCCGCGCTGGGCGATGTCGTCGCGCGCCATGTAGCTCCCCATTCCGCGCAGGCGGCGGCGTTCGAAGCCGCGCATGAAGTCCAGCCCCCTGGGACCGGTGCCAATGGAGCTGACGCCGGAGAGGCGCTGGGCGATGGCCTCGAGCGGGATCACGAGTTCGCCCAAGCTGTCGCTCAAGACGAACGCGGCGGTGGAGCGGGGGCGGAAGCCGATGCGCTCGGCGCGCACCGCGTAGCGTCCCCGTGTGCGCGGCGAGAAGGCGAAGCGGCCGGTGGAGTCGGCAATCACGACGTTCTCGCGCCTGAGCGAGTCGGCGAGGAGCGTGACGCGCGCGCCGATGATGGGCTCGCCCGTGCCGGCTTCGCGCACGACACCGGAAACGGACTGGGCGGCGGCCGGTGACGCGAGTGCCACGAGCACGATCGCGGCTGAGATGAGACGGGTAGCGCGCCTGACTAGCATGAGGGGATCCTCGACGTCATTTCCCGTGGGCGTCCGCACCCGCGTAGCTCCCTACGAACGTCGAGAAGTTACTTGTGCGAGGGGACCCGTGCCGGAATTGCCCGAAGTCGAACATGCGGTGCGTCGGCTGCGCACCTGGATTGCGGGACGCACCGTCGTGAAGGCGACGGTACACCACAAGGCCGTCAGGCGCACGCTCACCCCCGCGCGCGTGCGGTCGCTCGCAGGGCGCACCGTTGATGACGTAACGCGCCGCGGCAAGCACCAGCTGCTGCACCTGGACGACGGGCGACTGTTGCACGTGCATTTCCGGATGACGGGCGACTGGGCAGTGGTGGAGCCGGGGGCCGCGTTGCCACCGTACGTGCGCTTGACGCTCGAGCTGGATGACGCACGGCGCGTGGTACTCACCGACATGCGGGCGTTCGCGACCGCCGTGCTCATCGGCTCGCTCAGCGAATTGGGCCCGCTCGGGCCCGAGGCGGACGATGCGACGTTGTCGAGCGTGGCGTTCCATGCCATGCTCCGCGGCCGGAAGACGGCCATCAAGGTGGCGCTGCTCGACCAGAAGCTGCTCGCGGGCGTGGGCAACATCTACGCGAGTGAAGGGCTGTGGCATGCGCGCGTGGACCCGCGTGCGGTGGCAGGGCGCTTGTCGCCGGCGCGCGCGGCGCGCGTGCTCGAGGGGGTGCGCGTTGCGCTCGGGCGCGGACTGCGGCGCGAGGGGCGCTACGCCGACGGCGACAGCCACGAGTTCCTCGTGTACGATCGAGAGGGGCTGGCCTGCCATCACGCGTGCGGTGGGCGGATCCGTCGCATCGTGCAGGCGCAGCGCAGCACGTACTACTGCGCGCGGTGTCAGACGTAGCGGTCGTCCTGGGCGGACAGCGTAGGCGCCCCGTTGTCATCCCGGGCGCGGCGCGTGCCGTGCCTTTGCCTTTGTGTGCGACCCTCGCCATTTATCCGGTGCGCGCTGCCCACCCCCACAGGACTCCGGCATGCCCCTTCGTCGTTCGATCCGTGCTCGCCTTCTGGTGCTCTCCGTCGTTGCCCTCGGCGGTGGGTGGATGACCGCGTGCGGCCAGACAACCACTGCGGCCCGTGGCACCGTGGACGGCGAGGTCGTCGACACGACGACCGGTGCGATGTTGATGGTCACCTCGGACGGCGGCAACACGGCTGTGACCTCGGAATGGGCCGTGGACAGCTCCGGCTCCGCCGTCACGTTTGTCGCGCGTCCGAAGGGCGGTGCGCCGGGCGCGCAGCCCGTGCAGCAGTCCGCGACGATCGTGAACGGCGAGATCGTGAAGCAGCTCTTCGCCGCCACGCAAACGCCGCAATTTCGGGCGCTCAAGGCGCACTATCCGCGCGTGGCACCCGCTCCCGACAAGGCCGTCACCACGATCACGCTGGTGGTCCACGGCCGTCGGCGCGTGATTGACGGGGACTATCCGGAGCCGGCCGTGACACTGGTGCAGCAACTGATGGGGCTGGTGCCGGTGCAGCGGTAGCTGTCGTCCTGCGCTTCGATCACGACGACTGTTAGTCCAACGCTTCCAGCATCGCGCCCTTGATGTAGCCCGTTTCCGGAATGCCGAGCACTTCCGGATGGTCGAGTGGCTGGCCGTAGATCGCGCGCAGTGCGAGCCGGCGGCCGCTGTCGGCGGCGGCCTCTTGCAGCATGTCGAGGAAGAGCGCCTTGCTGAGGTGAAACGAGCAGCTCGCGGTGAACAGGTGGCCGCCGCTCGCGAGGATGCGCATCGCGCGCAGGTTGACCTCCTTGTAGCCGCGGAGCGCCGCCGGAAGCGATGCCTTGTTCTTGGCGAAGGCGGGCGGGTCGAGCGCGATGGTGTCGAACTTTTCCTTCTTCCGCTCCGCCTCGCGCAGCCATTCGAAAGCGTCGGCAACGACGGTCTCGACGTGCGCGAAGCCGTTGAGCGCCGCGTTCTCTTGCGCGCGCGCGAGCGCGGGCGCAGACGAATCGAGCGCGATCACCCGGCGCGCACCGCGCGCGAGGTGAAGGGCGAAGGAGCCGTGATACGCAAAGCAGTCGAGCGCGCGCCCGCAGCTGAGGTGGCCGATCGCGGCGCGGTTTTCGCGCTGATCCAAAAAGGCGCCGGTCTTCTGCCCGTCCCACGGTGCCGCGAGGTAGCGCACGCCGTGCTCCTCGACCTCGATCGTGTGCGGCACCTCGCCGGCGAGGAGCTCAACCCCTTCGCTCAACCCCTCGCGCCGCCGCAGCGCGACGTCATTGCGCGCGAGGATGCCCGTGGGCTCGTAGACGCGCGTGATGGCCTCGATGATCTCGCCACGACAGGCCTCGAGTCCCGCGCTCATGAACTGCACGACGATGCTCGACGCGTAGCGGTCCACCACGAGTGACGGCATGCCGTCGCCCTCGCCGTGCACGACGCGGTACGCTGTCGCGTGCCGGTCCACGCCGTCGCGCCGATCGAGCGCGAGACGCATCATCCGTTCCCACCAATTCGCGTCGATGCGCTCGTCGGCATCGTGCGTGAGCATGCGCAGCGAGATCTCCGACTGGGGGCTCCACAGCGCCAAGCCCAGCGCGCGACCGTTCTTCTCCCGCACGGACACGACGCCGGGCAGGGGCGCCGGCGCTGCGATCACGTCGGACTTGTAGATCCACGGATGCCCGCGCTGCCAGCGGCCGGCGCCACGTCCCGACACCACTGCCACGTCGCTCATCGCGCTCCCTCCACGTCGTCGCCCATGGCCGAACGCAGGGCGCGCGCGGCGCCCTCGGGGTCCGGCGCGCCGATCACGGCGCGGATGACCGCGACGCCCGCCGCCCCACCTTCAATCACGGCCCTGACCGTGTCGGGCGCAATCCCGCCAATCCCGACGGCGGGACGCTGACAGAGCGTCATCAGGCGCTGGAAACGCGCAATGCCGATCGCCGGCCCCGCGTCGCTCTTGCTGTCGGTCTGATGCACGGGACCGATGCCCACGTAATCCGCAGCGCGCGCGTCGGCGACTTCCGTTTCGTCGCCCACGGACGCGCCGATGATGAACCCCGCTGGCACGATCCGCCGCGCGACATCGGGCGCGAGGTCATCGGCGCCCAGGTGCACGCCCGCGGCGCCGGCGGCCAGCGCGACGTCCACGCGATCGTTCACGATCACGGGAACCTCGAGCCCATGCACGAGCACGCGCGCGACTTCCACGAGGGCGCGGGGTTCGACAGCTTTCAGACGCACCTGCACCATGGTGGCGCCACCGCGCACCGCCGAGCGCGCCCGCGCGAGCAGCCCGAACGGACCGTCGCGCAGGTCATCGGTGATCGCGATCAGGCGCAAGGCGCGCACGTCCATGTCCGTCACGAGGTCACGCCCATGCCGTCTGTTCGAGCGATCCGTGGCGCGACGCAGGTGGACGCTGACACGCCAGCCAACATCGCCGAGGCGACGACCGAACTGCTGCGCGCGATGATGGTCGACAACCGCCTCACCGAGGGCACGCTCGTGAGCGCGACCTTCACCTGCACGCGCGACCTGCGCTCGGCATTTCCCGCCGAGGCCGCGCGTGCGCTCGGGTGGACCGACGTTCCGCTCATCTGCACGCAGGAGCTGGACGTTGACGGCGCGCTCCCGTTGTGCATTCGCGTGATGTTGTACGCCGAGGTTCCCGTGCCGCGAAAGGACGTGCGCCATGTGTACCTGCGCGGCGCACGCGTGTTGCGCCCCGATCTCGGGAACGACTGACCGGCTGGATGCACGCTCACGCCGGCTTCGGCGTGGGCGCGCTCGACGAATCGGCGGCCGACTTCGCGCGTGCTTTTTTCGCCGCGGCTTCGTCGCGCAGCGTGTGCATGGACTGCACGGCCTTGGCATGTTCGGCAAAGGTGGTGCGGAACTCGTGGCGGCCGTCCTGGCCGGCGACGAAGTAGAGGTACGGCACGTTGGCCGGATGTACGGCCGCGTCGAGACTCTTGGCGCCCGGCGCTGCGATCGGCCCCGGCGGCAGCCCCTTTACCCGGTACGTGTTGTACGGCGACTTGACGCGCAGGTCCTTGAAGAGCACGCGCCCCGGCCGCTTGCCGAGCGCGTAGGTGACGGTGGGATCGGCCTGCAGGAGCATCCCTTTGCGGAGGCGGTTGTGGTAGACCGCGCTGATGATCGGGCGTTCTTCATCCTTGACCGCCTCCTTCTCGATGATCGAGGCGAGCGTGACGACGTCATGCCGCGACCAGTGGATCGCGTCGGCTGCGGAGTCGAGCGCGGGGGTCCACTGCTTCTCGAACATGCGCACCATGTCGGCCACGATCGTGAAGGCATCGGTGCCGTCGGGATACGTGTACGTGTCGGGAAAGAGATAGCCCTCGACGGTGGCCGTGGGCACGTCGAGGCGCCGACGCAGTGCGGTGTCCTCCACCGCTTCGCGCAGCGAGTCGGCGCTCACGTGCAGCTCGCGCGCCATGATCGGAATGGACTCGAAGAGGGGCAGTCCCTCGCGCACGGTGACCGTGTGCACGATGCCCCTGCCCTTGACGAGGTCGTCGATGATCTCGTTCCACGTGGCGCCCGGTGCGAGCATGTAGGTGCCGGCGCGGATGCCGCGATCGCGCTTGGCGAAAAAGCGCGCGTAGAGTCGGAATGCAGCGGGGAAGCTCACGACGCCCGCGCTCGCCATGGAGTCGGCCGCCGCGCGGAACGACGCGCCCGGTGGCACGACGATGCGGCGCGGAGCGCGATCCATCGCGTCGCCGCACGCGGCGGCTGCAACGAGCATGACTGCGAGTCCGATGCGCCGCATCCGGTTACTCCGGTGGAAGAGCCATCGCATGCTGCAGGAGCACCGTGGCAGCGAGGGCATCGACATCGCCCTTCCGTCCCTCGGTGGAACCGCCCATCTCGCGGATCGCACGCTGCGCGGCTGCGGTGGTGAACCGTTCGTCCACGAGACGCACGGCCATCCCGCTCCGTTTCGTGACTTCGGCGGCGACGACGCGCACCTCGGCGCAGCGCGGCGTTTCATCGCCGTTGCCGTCGAGCGGAAGTCCCAGGATCATGCCGACCGCTTCGAGTTCCGTTGCCCTGCGGAGCAGTTCGGCTATGGGCGGACGCTTCCCGGCGCGACGCGCGATGATGCCCACGGGCGAGGCGATCATGCGCAACTCGTCGGTGATCGCGAGGCCGATGCGCTTGTCGCCCCAGTCCACGGCGAGCAGCCGCCCCGGTATGGCGCTCACCCTTCAGCCATGGAGCGGAAGAAGTCGAGGTTGTTCCTGGTGTGCTCGACGCGACGCAGCAGGAACTCTATGGCATCGTACTCGTCCATGCCGCCGAGGAAATGACGCAAGAGGAAGACGCGATTGGCTTCGATCTGGTCGAAGAGCAGGTCTTCGCGGCGCGTGCCCGACTTGCCGATCTGGATGGCGGGATAGATGCGGCGCTCGGCGATCTTGCGATCGAGCACGAGTTCCATGTTGCCCGTGCCCTTGAACTCCTCGAAGATCACCTCGTCCATGCGCGAGCCGGTCTCGACGAGCGCAGTGGCGATGATCGTGAGCGAACCGCCGCCGTCGCAGTTGCGCGCGGAGCCGAAGAAGCGCTTGGGCTTCTCCATGGCCGTGGCCTCGAATCCGCCGGACATGAGCCGCCCCGAGTCGCGCGTGACCGCGTTGTGCGCGCGTGCGAGGCGCGTGATCGAGTCGAGGAGAATGATGACGTCCTTGCCGGATTCGACCAACCGACGCGCCTTCTCGCTCACCATCTCGGCCACCTGCACGTGGCGTGTGGGCGGTTCATCGAAGTTGGAGGCGACGATCTCGGCGCCGAGCACCGTGGCGCGGAAGTCGGTGACTTCTTCCGGGCGCTCGTCGATGAGGAGCAGGATGAGCGCGGCGTTTGGATAGTTGGTGCGGATGGCGTTGGCCATCTTTTGCAGGAGGATCGTCTTGCCGGCACGCGGCGGGGCGACGATCAGGCCGCGCTGGCCGAAGCCGAGCGGGGTGACCAGGTCCATGACGCGCATGGAGAGGTCGGGATTGGTGGGTGTTTCGAGGCGGATGCGCCGGTTCGGATAGACCGGATGGAGACTGTCGAAGGTGACGCGGTCGATGGCCTGTTCGGGCGGGAGGCCGTTGACGAGTTGTGCATCGGCGATGGCGACAAACTTGTCCCAC
>JAYTVE010000474.1:0-3651 GCA_043744185.1 Gemmatimonadota bacterium
AGCACGACGACTACTTCGCGCGCAATCCGTACAACCCCTACTGCTCGTTCGTGGTCGCGCCCAAGGTTGCGAAGTTCCGCAAGAAGTTCTACGGCGCGCGGGCCGTCCGCGCGTAGCGCGCGTTTCGCTCGTGCCGGGGCGGCGTCACGCGGTGCGTGACGCCGCCTCAACCGTTGTGCCCGGGCGCACGGCCTGCACCGACGACGCGAGCGCCCATTGCGCCCCCCAGTAGGTGGCAAGAATCGCGACGCTTGCCAGCGGGAAGGGCGCGACGAACCGCTCCACGCCCAGGAGCGCGTCCGATACCATGAAGAGCATTCCGCCCGTGGCCGCGAGGCGAGCCCCGCGGTCGTCTGGCTGCACCAGCGCGCGGACGCGCGCCTGAGCCGCCATCGTCGCCAACACGACCATGTACACCGCCACCGGTGCGCGCAGCGCCGGCTCGACCGCCTTGAGCAGCGTGGCCAGGAGCAGAGCAACGATCAGTCCGAGGTAGATGGCCGGCTGAATGCGGGCGAGCAGCCGCACGCCGTCGGTCATGGCCCACAGGTAGGCGAAATGTCCGACAAGAAACGCCCCCAACCCGAACGGGAAGAGCGATTCGTCGGGAAGCATCAGCAGCACGTCGCCGACGAGTCCGAGCGCGAGCGCCAGCACCACGCCGCGCTGGTAGCGTGGCGATCGGGCGGGGGCTGCGCCGAGTGCGATCATGAGGCAGGCGACGGTCGCCAGCGGCTTGGCCACGTAATGCAACGCCGGCACGTGGAGATAACCCGCGCCGATCGCGCATACGGCGGCGGCGACGACGATCCGAGTCCATAGGGCATTTGCCATAGATGAGACAATTTAACCGATCGATCGAGGGTGTCGCTTTGCGTGACGGCGTTGCGCCGCGCATGTTTCCTCCATGGCTGTCTTTCTCGTCTGCGCCAAGTGTGACGAAACCACGGTGATCGAGCATCTCCCCGTGGAGGCGTGCCCGCAGTGCGGCACGCCGTATCCCACGCAGGCGCGGCTCGCTGCTGAAGCGGCGCTCATCCGCTCGGAGGCGACCAAACCTGGCCTGATCGTCGTCGGCCAGATGCTCTCGGCCATGGGCGGCGGTATCCTGCTCGCCGTGTTCGGCCTCGCCGCGATTGGCCGCGGTCAGCTGACGCTCTTCGGGGAGTCGGTGACCGGCAGCGAGTTTCTCATGCGCGCCGGGCCGACCATGGGCACGGTGGGCATGGTGCTCGCGCTCGTCGCGATCGGGCTCTCGCGCAACGCACGGTGGGCGCGTCCGCTCATGCTGCTGGTGTGGCTCATTCCCGTTGCCGAGGGCGTCGTGCGCATCGTGATGGGCCGACTCGAGCGCGACCTCATGATCATCCCGTTCGTGCTCTCGCTGTGCGCGCTGCCGGCAGCGTACGTATATCTCTATCGTCGCGACAACGTGAAACGCTACTTCGACGCCAACAGGAATTCGAAGACCACCTCGTAGCGCTCGCTACGGCGCGCAGGCTCCCGTGCCAAGCCGCGCGGCCAACGTCTCGAAGTGCGTGCGGTTGGTCTCGAACGTGCCGCGCTCACCCGTGTAGAGCAGCAGCACTACGCGCTTCGGGAGGCGCTTGACGACGGCGACGGTCGGCGTGCGGGCGTTGTCGGGGCCGCGGTACCAGGCACCCGGTGTCTCGGTCGGGCCCATCGCGTGCAGCGGCACGCTCGCAATGGCGTCGTTGACGAACCGCGCCGAGTCGGCGAGCGGGACCGCTGCGATGAAGATGTGCGCCGCGCTCGCACCCGCCGGCGACTTGTCGGGCGACACGAGCGTCGAGAGGATCACCGTTTCGGCCGGCACCTTGCCCGGCGTCGCATCGAGCCCGACCGGCTCCGTCATGAAGAAGAACGGATAGCAGACGCGCCACTGGCCGTCCTGTCCACCGGCCGTGAGGTAGGGTGCCTCGAAGCTCATCTTGAGGCCGCGATGCTCCACTTCGTACGGCGGCTTCGCGCCGGTCCACTGCGACGTGACGAGAAGTGCGCCAGGATCGCCGAGCCCCGCTGCCAGCACGAACGCACCGATGGCGCCCGTATCACCGGGAGCGGGCAGGGTACCGCCACGGATCTTGGCTTCGGCCGAGATGTAGACGAACAGCCGTTCGCGCGCGGTGCGCGCCTGCACGAGGGTCAGCGAGTCCTTGTGCGCGCGAAGCCACTGGTTGAATGCGCCACGCTCTGTCGGGAGCCCATCCTTGGGCGTGGGCGTCGGAGCGCGGAGCGGGGTGGTGCTCCAGCCCTGTGCGTGGGCAGTGGGCACGGCGTGCGCACAAAGCAGCGCGGCGAGGGCGAGGGGGCGTCGGAACATGCCGGAGGTTAACCGCGCTGCTGTGACTTTGCCGCCGGCGCGTCCGGGCGCGCGACCTGCTCGAGGACGGCGAGCACGTCGGACAGCTTGCGCCGCTCCGCAGCGGGGAGGGCGGCGACGGCCGAGGCGAGTGCGGCAACACGCCGCCGTCGCCCCTCGTGGAGCAGCCGCGTGCCCTTGGGCGTCGCGGCGACGCGCTTCACGCGCGCGTCGCCGCTCAGCGCCGAGAGGCGCACGAGACCGATGGCCGCGAGGTCGCGAACCACGCGCGTGATGGTGGGCGGGCGGACCTGCTCGCGGCGGGCGAGGTCGCCGAGGGTGAGCGGGCCACCGAAGACGATCACCGAGAGCGCGGAGAGGCGCGGCGCGGAGAGCCCGCTCGCGTCGTCCTCCGTGCGGAGGCGGCGCAGCAGGTGGATGGCCGCCGAGTGGAGGCGGTCGGCGATGCGTTCGGCGTCGGCTTGACGGGAAAGGCTGGGCATATAGTTTGGTTAGCTAAGCTAACTAAATAGTCCGTACCCGCAACCGGAGTCCCGCCATGTCCTCCGCGCCTGCCACCGTTCCGCATGCCCTCGGCCAGGTCGCCCTCGTCGTGCACGACGTGGACCGTGCCGTCGCCTTCTACCGCGATGCGGTCGGGCTGCCGTTCCTCTTCCAGTTTCCCGGACTCGGCTTCTTCAGCCTCGGCGCCACGCGCCTCATGCTCTCGCTGCCCGAGAAGCCCGAGTTCGACCACCCGGGATCGATCCTCTACATGACCGTGGGGGACATCGACGGGGCGCACGCGCGCATGCGGGCCGCGAGCGTCGCGTTCGAGGACGAGCCGCATGTCGTGCACCGCGCCGGCGGCAGCGAGCTCTGGATGTCCTTCTTCAAGGATCCGGACGGGAACCTGCTGGCGCTGATGCAGGAGAAGCTCGCCGCCGTCTGAGGCGGTGCGCCTGCCGGCGGCGGGGCGGCGCGTGACCTTCCGGGCCGCCGGGGCGTCCCCCCTATCGAGTCCCACCGTCCCCGACCCCGCCGGAGCCCCCATGGCCCCCCGCCTGTCTGCCCTGCTCGTGATCGCTGCCGTCTTCCTTGCCGCCTGCGACAAGGAAGAGGCGCCGCCGCCGAAGCCCAAGATCGGATTCCGGGTCCAGTCCGTGGACCTCGGCAAGTCCGTTGGCGCGAACAAGCGCGTCATCAAGCCCACCTCCGCCTTCACGCCCAAGGACACGATCTTTGCGGTCGTGAATTCGATTGGCGTCTCGCAGCGTGTCACGATGATGGCGAGCTGGCGGGATGCCAAGGGCATCGAAGTGGCGGCG
>JAYTVE010000475.1:0-3645 GCA_043744185.1 Gemmatimonadota bacterium
GCTCCCGCCTTCCCATGAGCTCGTTCTGGCCCTCGCAGCGCGTCCTCGTCACTGGCGCGCACGGCTTCCTCGGTCGGCACCTCGCGCCGCGCCTCACGGCCGCGGGCGCGCAGGTCATCGCGCCCGACCACCGCACGCTCGACCTGCTGGATGCGCAGGCAACGCGCAACGCACTCGAGGCCGCCAAGCCGACGCTCGTCATCCACCTCGCGGCGCGCGTGGGCGGGATCGGCGCCAATCGCGAGCAACCCGGGCGCTTCTTCTACGAGAACGCCATGATGGGCATTCTGCTCATCGAACTCGCACGCGCACTCGGCGTCCCGAAGCTGCTCTGCATGGGCACGGTCTGCGCCTACCCGAAGCACACCGCCACGCCGTTCCGCGAGGACGACGTCTGGAACGGCTACCCCGAGGAGACCAACGCGCCGTACGGTCTCGCCAAGAAGATGTTGCTTGTGCAACTGCAGGCGTACCGCGCACAGTACGGCTTCAACGGCATTTACCTTCTGCCGGCGAATCTGCACGGACCGGGCGACAACTTCGATCCAGCGCACTCGCACGTCATCCCTGCACTCGTGCGCAAGTTCATCGAGGCCCGCAACGCCGGTCAGCAGCCGGTCGAGATCTGGGGCACCGGCGCAGCCTCACGCGAGTTTCTCTACGTCGAGGACTGTGCGGAAGCGGTGATGCTGGCAGCCGAGCGCTATGACGGTCCGGAACCGGTGAACATCGGCAGCGGCGACGAGATCCCGATCGCCGAACTCGCGCGCACCATTGCACGACTCGTCGGCCACACGGGCGGCACGCACTTCAACCCGGCATTTCCGGATGGCCAACCGCGCCGTCGGCTCGACACGAGCCGCGCGGAGCAGCTGTTCGGGTTCAAGGCGCACACAAGCCTAGAGGACGGATTGAAGAAGACCATCGCCTGGTACGAATCCACGTCGTCCTGAGCGCGGCGAACGACCTGCCCTTTCCGCAGCGCAGCGGACAGGCAGTTCCTCAGCTTCACCGAGGACGACGCAGCGCCGCTACTTCGTGACCGTGAACGTCACGCTGTGCGGCTTGACGTCCTTGAGCCGCTGGTGCCCCGAGTTGGCCGCCACGACCGTGATCGTGTGCTTCCCCGGCGCCAGCGTCAGGTCGCGCCGGTCGAACGGCTCCTTGCCGAGGTGCAGGTAGCGCGTCGTCGTGTCGAGGGGAATCGCGGCGCCCGGCTTCACGTTGCTGGCTGGCACGTCAATGAAAAAATGCAGGTGCCCCTCGCCCTCGGCCACCGGCGTTCCCGCGGCCACGAGCTTGAATTCCTCGACTGCGGCAATCACCGTCACGGGGCTCGCGACCTTCGCCCCCTTTTTGGGCGACGAGATCTTCACGTGCGGGCCGTGGTGCAGCGCGGTGGCATCAAGCGGCGCAACAACGAGCAGCAGCGCGGCAGCGGCCGCACCGGAGAGCGCGAAGAGTGTGCGGGAGCGGAGCATGGTCGACCTCGTGAGGGGAATGCGCCGTCAGCGCATGTCGGGGGTGAACATGATGTGCGCCTTGGGCGTACCCGGGAACATCAGCCATGGACCGTCCTTCTGCGGCACCGCCGAGAGCCCGGTGGTCTGCTCGGTCGCAAAGGGCATATATACCACGTAGAGCCGCGAGGCTCCGCTGAGCTGCCCCGTGGCACCATTCCACCCGCTCACCTTGCCGGTGAGCGAGTACAGCGCCGCAGGCTGCGTCGGCATCTTGAGCTTGCCCTCCTTCACTTCCTTGAAACGCACCACGTCCACCGTGTCGCCCTTCACGCCCTGCGCGCGCAACTCGCGGCCGCGCAGCATGAACGGCTCCATCGTGCTGGCGTAACACGCCACGTGAAAGCGCTCGTCGCCGGGCATATCCGCCAGGCACGTCATGCCGTTCCCCGCAGCGCCCGCGCGCAGCTCCACCATCTTCCTGTTCGCGTCGTAGCCGAGCACGCGTGCACCGGCACGCAGGGTCGGCGGCAACGGCAGCACGGCCGCAGCCATCTGCTCGGCGGCGGGAGGAATGGCAGCAGCGGCGGCGCTCTCGGGCGCCTGCGCGGCCGTAACGGTCGCACACAGGCCAGAGACGACGAGGGCGCGCAGCGTCGCGCGCATCGGGAACGGCATCGGCAGCTCCTTGGCCGCTCCGTGAGCGGCGATGAGTGGCAGTGACTTCGAGGCGAGTCGCGTTACGTACGCACTGGCGACTCCCCGCGCTGCAACCTAGCACCCGCCGCGCGACGGCGAACGCCTCCTACGGGATAGTCAGCGCCACCCTCACGGCGCGTCCTGCGCGCCTTGGGCATTGCGCGTGAAGAGCAGGCTCCTCGTGCGGCCATCGAGCGTCACTTGCACGATGTTCACTTGGTCGGGGAACGCCTCCGTCAGCATCCCGTTGGCCACGGCCAATCGGCCCGGGTGCCGCACCACGCGCGCCCGCAGGCAGAGCATGGTGGCGTCCTGCTCCACACTGCTGCCGCAAGACCGCCACTGCAGCGCGGGGCCGTCGTCCGCCTTCACTACCAGGCTCGCTGCAGCGTAGCCCAGCGTGTCGGCCCGCACCCCCTTGAATCGCGCCGCAAGTGCCGTCGTGAAATCATCGCTGAAGAGCCGCACGCGTGCCGTCACCGCCGTGTCGCCTTCGCTCACGAGTCGCGTGTGCGAGGTGTGCAAGGCGTGCCGGGAGTGCGGTGCCGCCAGCGAGTCGCGCAGGGCGCGCGCGTGCGGCGCATGCCGGTAGTCGAAGCGCGGATTGAGGGTGAGCGCCGAGTCGAGCAGGCGCGCCGCACGCGCGTCGTTTCGCAGATGATGCGCGATGACCGCGGCGTGATACCACATCGTCGCGTCGCGCGAGCCGAGCGCCAGCGCGTGCGTCATGACGCTGTCGGCGGCCCAGGCGTCTCCGCTCGCGTCGAGCGCCCACGCCAACAGGTCCCACCCGGGCACGTCGGGGCGCGTCTCCACGTCGGCGCGCGCGATGACCACCACCTCATCGGCGTTGCGACGGTCATCGAGTCGCCGCAGCATCCACGCGCGGTGCACCACCCCCGCCTCTCCACTCACGGCCACGGCCAGCGCGGCTTCCGTGCGCACGGCCGCCGCACTGTCACCCAGCGCGCGGTGCGCATCGGCCATCACGCCGAGCGTAACCGGATCGAGCTGCACGGCCAGCACCGCGTCGCCGTGCTCCAGCGCCTCGCGCCAGCGGCCCTCGACCGCGTCGAGTCGTGCGAGCGCCGCGTGCAGCCGGTGATCGGTCGGGCGCAGCACGAGCCCCGCCTCGAACTCGCTGCGCGCACGGTGCGGCTTTCCGCTCTTGAACGCCACCTCGCCCATGCGCAGCTGGAACCACGCCGCCTGCTCGGTGGAGAGATCCGTGCGCGACCGCACATCCTGCGCCGCGTTCTCGAGCAACCGCTTCGCACTCGCGTAGTCGCCGAGCAGCTCGTCCCAGTGTGCCAGCCGGCCCATGGCCGAGAGGGGCATCGGGCCACGCCGCAGCGTGTCGAACGACGCGCGCGCGCGATCGTACGCGCCCGCCTCCATCTCGCACTCGGCGCGCAGCGCCAGGTACTCCGGAATGCCGGGCGTTTCGCTCGCGATGAAGGTGGCTTCGGTGAGCGCCTCGCCAAAC
>JAYTVE010000476.1:0-3623 GCA_043744185.1 Gemmatimonadota bacterium
ATGCACCTGGCCGAGTGGGAATCCCTCGGCGGGTGGCAGCGCGGTGAGGCATTCCACGAGGCACTGATGCGCGTGACGGCAGCGGACGTGCAACGGGCCGTTCGTCGCGCGCTCGATCCCGCACAAGCCGGCATCGTCGTCTACCGCCCGAGCGCGATCGCGCCGCTCGCCGCCGATGCGGCCGCCGCGCGCGCCTCGCTCGACGCAGCCGCGGCCACCCGCGTCGCGCTGCCCTCCATCGAGGACCTGCCGTTCGGCAGTGCGCGCGCGGCGACCGTGCGCGCCGGCGCCATCACGGCGGGGGTCGCCACTTTCGAGGCGGCCGGCGCGCTGCCAGTGCTCGTGCGGCACCGTCCGGGCGCGCCCATGGTCAACCTCGGCGTCTTTGCGCTCGGCGGCGCCCTCGATGAAACCGATGCCAACGCTGGCATCACCGCACTGATGGCGCGCGCGCTCGTGCGCGGCACGACGCGGCGCGATGCCGCCGCCGTGTCCCGTGCGGTCGAGGAACTTGGCGGCTCCATCTCGCCGAACGTCGCGGTCGACAGCATCGGCTGGACGCTCACGGTGCCGGCGCCGCGCGTTGCGGATGCCCTCGCGTTGCTGGCCGAGGTCGTGCAGACCCCGGCGTTCGCAGCGGAGAACGTGGAAGCCGAACGCGCCGCGCATCTCGCGGAGATCGACGCGCAGCGCGACGACATGCACGCGCGCCCCGTGCGGCTCGCCTTCGATGCCGCGTGGGCGGGCCACCCGTACGGGCGCAGCGTGCTCGGCATGGCGGCGAGCGTCGGTGCCGTCACGGCCGACGCGCTGCGCAGTTGGCACCAGCAGCTCGTGATGAACGGCAGCGTCGTGCTCGCGATTGCGGGCGACGTGGAGTCGGCGCGAGTCGCGGGCGAACTTGCCGGCGCCTTTGGCGGCATCGCCTTCGCACCCGCGCGCTCGTACGCGGCGGCGCCGTGGCCCTCGGTGGCGCAGGAGCGCGCGGAATCGCGCGACAAGGCACAGACCGCCCTCGCGCTCGCCTATCCCGGTCCGGGCCGGCGCGAGATCGCGCGCTTCCCGGCCGCGTTGCTCGGCGTCATTGCCAGCGGGTTGGGCGGTCGCTTCTTCGACGAGCTGCGCGACAAGCGCTCGCTCGCGTACACCGTGAGCGCAGCGCCGCGCGAGCGGTTGCTCGGCGGCGCCTTTGTCTCGTACATCGCCACGGGGCCGGAGCGCGAGCAGGAAGCACACGACGCGCTGCTCGCTGAGTTCGCACGCCTGCGTCGCGAGCCGGTGACCGACGACGAACTCGCGCGTGCGCGTGCCTATGCACTGGGCACGCACGCCATGCGCCAGCAGAGCGGCGCGGCCGTCCTCGCGGATGCCGTCGACGCCTGGCTGCTGGGTGAGGGCCTCGACGAGCTGAACCAGTGGGAGGCGCGCATTCGCACCGTCACGCCGGCCGACATCCACGCGCTCGCCAATCGCTGGTTCGATGATGCCCGCCTCGTGCAGGGCGTCGTGCGCGGCAGGGCGCGCACGGTGTAGGGGTGCGCGCCGCGCTCAGCGCGCGGTGCGATGCAGCGCCCGGTTCGCGCGCGTGAGCATCACCGCCGCTGCGCGCAGCCGGCCGCCGGCATCGCGCAGGCCATTGATCGCGTCGTAGTCCGCCGATGGTCCGGCAATCACGCCGTTCACGCCGCTCGTGCGCGTGCCCCACGCCAGCAGCGCGAAGAGCGCGCGCGACTGCGCCGCCTTGCCGATCACGGCAGGCGCCGCGCGCGGACCCATCGCGTATGCCAGGCGCGTGCCGTCGAACGCGCGAGGTGGCAGCGCCATCCACCCGCTCGCGATGTCGAACTCGCGCCCGAGCGACGGTCCGCCATCCGCGGCGTCGAACACGAGCACCATGCCGCCCGCCGCCGAGTCGGCCCATGTGAACCAGGCCTTGTCGGCGGGCACGGTGCGTACGAGCGGCAAGACGCGCGCCTTGGAGCCGCCGCGCCGCGTGGCGGTGCGTACCTGCTCGAACCAGCGTTGCCTGGGGCCCTGCGCGCTCACACGCACGTTCTCCGCGGGTTCGGTCAGCACCAAGTCGGGTTGCAGGCTGCGCGCCGCGCGCTCGAGCGCCACGAGCATCCGTTCTCGCTCGGGTCCGGCGGGGGCATCGCTGCCGAGCGCAGGCACGATGGCGACGAGCGACGAGTCGTGTCGCTGTTCCTCGAGTACGCTCGCCATCGAATCGAGCGCGCCGGCGCGAACCGTGGGCGCGATCGTCACCAGGAGCAGGTCGGCTTCCATCGTGTCCGCGAGCGCGAGGTCGAGCTGGAGCGTGAGTGGCGGCGTCGGATGGTCGAGCGCTGGCAGGATCGCCAAGCCCGTCACGAAGTCGCCGCGAGGTCGCTCGGTGAGGCGCTCCTCCCCGAACCGGTCGAACGACGCCTGAAGTGCCCGCGCACGCGGAAGGCTCCATAGCGCGAGCGCGAGCGAAGCTGCACAACCGATCGCCACCACGCCGCGCGCGGCTGCGCCCACCCCCCAGCGCGGCGGATATGCAGGCCCGATGGCCGGCAGCCAGACCGCGAGCGGCGAGATGAGCGCCGTCGGACCCACGATCCACGCCATCGCCAGACGCAGCGTCGCGTCGGCCCACTCGCTCGGCGGTGCGACGCCAAGATCATGCTGCACGAGTGCATTGGCCCATGCTGCCACCGCCAGCGCGAGGTTCCAGAGTGCGATCGGCACGCCGGTGAGCGGCGCAGCCAGGCGCGCCGCCACCGCCCACGTTGCCTGGATGGCGAAGCACGACACGGCCAGCGGCCAAAACCACCAGATGCCATCTGCCACGCGCGCGGTCAGCACCGAACCCGATGCCATTACCACGAGCACGCCGGGGATGACAAAGAGCCCGGCGAGTGCGGTGACGACGCGGAAGAGCCGGTTGCGCGCGGGGGTGCGCGCAATCGCGCCCGCGAGCGACACGTTCCAGATCGTGAGCGCGACGCCCGCCGCGCCAAGGGTGATCGCGGCGAGGTTCACGCGCGGGCGTGCTCCTCGGTGCGCACGTTGCTGGCGCGCAGCTTTCGAGTGAAGACAGCCAGCGCCTTCTTGGGGTCGATGCGGCCGTCTGCGAGGATGTCCAGCAAGATGAGCCCGCGCGCCGGATGTGCGTGCACGCTCAAGTGGCAGCCATCGAGAAAGAGCACGATCGAATGCGCGCCGCCGCCATGCCGCGCCACCGGTGCGCCGGTGGTGGGGTATCCCGCCGCACCCGCGGCCGCGATCAACAGGCCGGTCAGGAACGCGGTATCGTTCGCCTGCTCCACCGGCACGCCGGTGAAGTCCGCCACCACGTGGCGGAACCCCGCGGGCATCCTAATGTCCGCGCGGCGCAGGCGTCGCGCGTGGGCGCACCTAGAACATGCTCATGGCGAGGAAGCTGCGCAGCGAATCGTTCGTCGAGCGCAACCGGTGCGAGAGCAAGCGCACGCACGACCAGAGCACCTTGTAGGCGATCTCGCGATTGAAGTCGAGCAGCAACTCGAAGTCCGAGCGGCCGATCGTGAGGCACTTGCAGCCCCCGTTCGAGATCGCGTCGGTGGACCGCTCGCTCCGGTCGAACACCGACATCTCGCCGA
>JAYTVE010000477.1:0-3592 GCA_043744185.1 Gemmatimonadota bacterium
GCGTTCCACGAGGTGCCGTCGATCGACCGGATCTACTGCGGGGCGGTGGCGTGGGTGGGTTCGATGCTGCCCGGGGCCACGCCCCCCGCCCCGCCCACCGCGCCGACGCAGGCGATTCCGGGTCAGGTGGACCCGAGCCGCGTCGCGCTCCCCCCCGAGGTGGCGACCGTCGCTGCAGGCGGACCTCCCGGGCAGAACAAGCCCGTGCCGGTTTTCCGCACGGAAACGGTGGTGCAGGACTTCGGTTCCACGCTGGCGGCCACGTCCAACTCGGCGGATGTGGCGCGCATCCGGCTGCTGACGGCCGACCAGGGGATCGACTCACTCTCGGTCGAGATTCACAAGAAGTTCGCACTGTCGTTCGCGTGCTTCGTCTTCGTGCTGTTTGGCGCACCGATCGCGCTGCGCTTTCCGCGCGGCGGTGTCGGCCTCACGCTCGGCGTCTCGCTCTTCGTGTTCGCGCTGTATTACGTGGGACTGATTGCCGGCGAGGCGCTCGCGGACCGCGACCTCCTGCCGCCATGGCTCGCGATGTGGTCCACGAACCTGATCTTCCTGACCATCGGTTTGGCGCTCTTGCGTACGGTCGGGAACGAGGGGGTGTCGTCGCGCGGCGGCGAGATGGGCGAGCGCATCGGCGAGTGGCGCGACAAGCTCGTGGGCATCTTGCGGCGCGCGCCGCGTGCGGAGGCCAGCGCCTGATGGCACTCGTCCGCCCGCTCGACAAGTACGTGTTCTTCGAATGGCTCAAGATCTTCCTGGCCACGGCGCTGGGCTTTCCGGTCCTGCTCATCGTCATCGATTTGACGGACCACCTCGACGGCTATCTCGGGCGGCACCTGCCGAAGGTCGACATCGCCATGTCGTACCTGTACTGGATGCCGGACTCGATGTTCAACGTGATGCCGGCGGCGGTGCTGTTCGCGACGGTGTTCTCGATCGGGTCGTTCACGCGCCATTCCGAGATCACGGCCGCGAAGGCGAGCGGCATCTCGTTCTACCGGCTCATGGCGCCGGTCTTCTTCGGGGCCATTGGCGCGATGATGCTGGCGCTCGTGGTCGGGGAGATCGCGCCGCCGGCCAATGCGCGCCGGTTCGAGTTGCTGCAGGAATCCAAGTTCCGCGCCGGGCGCAACGAACGGTCGAACTTTGCCTTTGCCGCGGAAGAAGGGCGCGTGTACAAGGTGTCGCTCTTGAACGCCCTCGAGGGGCGCCTCGACGGCCTCGAAGTTGAACGGAAGGGCACCGGCCCCGAGTATCCGACGTACGTGCTCACTGCGCAGACGGGCGAATACAAGGCGGGGCGTGGCTGGATGCTCAAGGGGACGCGCATCCACCTCATCACCGGGCCGGGCGCCGACATGGCGTTCGCCGCCGACTCGGCCATCGACCGCGACCTGCGCGAGAAGCCGACGGATTTGCTGGCCACGCCACGCTCCCCCGAGGAGATGGGCTACACCGAGCTCGGACGTTTCATCACGTCACTCGACCGCTCGGGCGGTGACGCCAGCGACCTGCGCGTCGCGCGCGAGCTCAAGCTCGCGATTCCCGTGACCTGCGTGATCATCATGCTCTTCGGCGCGCCGCTGGCGACGAGCACGCAACGCGGCGGGACGGCGTACGGCGTGGGCATCTCGCTCGCGACGACCGTCCTCTTCCTCGTCCTCATCCAGATGACCCGCTCCGTGGGCGGCAAGGCGTTCGGCAGCCCCGAGTTCGCGGCGTGGATACCGAACATCCTGTTCGCGATCACCGGCCTGACTCTGTTCCGCGGAGTGCGAACGTGAGCGACGCCCCACGCAACAAGCCGGTGCCGCGCGAGACGGCAGAACTCTCGAGCGTGGACCGCGTGGCGGTCAGCTTCTTCCGCCCCTACGCGAAGCTCACGTACGGCTTCTTTGCCGGCATCGGCAAGCGCGCGTACTTCATGCGCGACGCCGTGCGCGCGTTCGGCGAGGTCCGCACATGGGGGCCTGAGCTGTTCAAGCACATGCGCTCGATCGGCGTGGACTCGGTGCCGCTGACCTGCCTCGTGGCCGCGTTCATCGGTTCGGTCATTGCGCTGCAGACGCGCTACCAGCTCTTTCCAGGCATCCAGCTGTCCGTGGTGGGCTTCATCTCGCGGCAGATGATCACGCTGGAAATGGCGCCGCTGATCACGGCGCTGGTGCTCGCGGGCCGCGTAGGCGCGCGCATCACGGCGGAAATCGGCACGATGCGCGTCACCGAGCAGATTGACGCGCTCGAAACGTTGGCCTTCGACCCGATTGCGTATCTCGTGGTGCCGCGGATCATCGCGGGGCTGCTGATGCTGCCAGCGCTCTCGATCCTCGCGAACGCGGTGGGGCTCGTGTCGGCCTGGATCACGGCGAGCCTGGCCACGGACGTCACCTCGGACCAGTTCCGGGAAGGACTCCGCCTCGGCTTCACCTATTTTCAGGTAGTTTACTCCGTCTTGAAGGCGTTCCTGTTCGGCGGGGCCATCAGCTTTCTCTGTTCGTACGAAGGGTACGTGACCGACGCCGGAGCCGAGGGGGTGGGACGTGCCACCGCCAAGGCCGTTGTGTTCGGATGCGTGGCCGTGCTGATCCTCGACGCGCTTACCGCCATTCTCCTCGCGCCGTACCTCCAGTCATGAAGCGTCGCAACGAAGTGCTGGTCGGGCTGCTCACTCTCATCGCGATCCTTGTGGTGGTGCTGGGGTCGATCTGGATCGCGCGTGGCGGCCTCACGAGCGGCTACCGGCTGTACGTGAAGTTCCCGTGGAGTGCCGGGCTCAAGCTGGGCCAGCCCGTGCTCCTGGGCGGCGTGACGGTCGGGTTCGTGGAGGACGTGGACCTGCGCGAGGAAGGGATCGTCGTCACGACGATCAACATCACGATCAACAAGCCGATTCCCCGCACGGTGGTGGCGGTGGTCGAGCCCAATGGCGTGTTCGGCGACAAGCAGGTCGCACTGCGAGGCTTGCCGAGCAAGCAGGTCTGGCAGAAGGGCGACACGATCCCGGCGGCCACGGAAGCCGCGGGCATTGATGCCCTCGTGGCGCGCATGGACACCGCGAGCGCGCGCCTGGCCGACGTCGTCAAGACGGTCAAGCTCAAGATGGTGGACGAAGGTGGCATCGAGGACCTGCGCAAGACGCTCTCGAAGATGAACACGCTCGCCGGCACGCTGGGGCAGGTGGTGCAAGATCAATCGAGCAACCTGACGCAGACGATGGCGGCCGTGCGAAAAGGCGCGAGTGCGCTCGACTCGACGATGATCGATTCGACGGTCAAGAACCTGCGCGCGACGACGGCAACGGTGGCCAAGCTCACCGAAGACCTGCGCGGTACGACGGCGCGCGTGGATGCGCTGCTCGCCAAGGCCGACACCGGCAAGGGCACGGTGGGCATGCTGATGAACGACCCGGGGCTCTACAACGACCTTCGGCGTTTGACGATGCGGCTCGACACGCTGACGGCGGAGTTCAAGAAGGACCCGCGCCGCTTCGTGAAGCTCTCAATCTTCTAGGCCGACAGCCGCCGCTTCTCCACGTAACGGAACACCGGGATCCCGGCGGCAATCACGCCGAAGATGATCAGCGTCGGCA
>JAYTVE010000478.1:0-3587 GCA_043744185.1 Gemmatimonadota bacterium
CGGCTTCACGATGCTCGGCATGCCCGCCAAGAAACTCGGCGCCACTTTCTCGAGCATTCCCCAGACGGGGAAGTTGAAGGCGTTGATCTGCACGTGCACCCCTTCCAACGGCACGCAGACGTGCCGCCCGATGAACGAGCCGCTCTTGCTGAGCGCTTCCGGACCGCCATCCACAAAAAACGGCTCGTTGGGCAGCTCGCGGCGCCCCTTGCTGGCGTACACGAACAGCGTGCCGACGCCGCCGTCAATGTCGATCCACGAGTCCGACTTGGTCGCCCCCGTGTGATACGACAGGTCGTAGAACTCGGCCTTCCGCTCCGTGAGATACTTGCCCATGGCCTTGAGCCGCGCGGCGCGCTCGTGAAACGTCATGGCGCGCAACGCCGGTCCGCCTACATCGCGCGCATACTGGTGCGCAGCCTTGAAGTCGATCCCCTCCGTGCTCGCCACCGCAATCGGCTCGCCCGTGATGGCGCTCACCAGCTCCGCACCGGCCCCGCCTCCCTCGACCCACTGGCCGAGGACATAGTTCTTCAAGCGCATCTATCGGATCTCCGTGAAGTCCCGGTCAGGTTTGCTGCATCTCATTCAACGAACAATCGGCGGCGTGCGCCAAGCTCACACGCGCTCGAGAATCGCCGCCATCCCCTGCCCCACGCCAATGCACATGGTCACGAGCGCGTAGCGCCCGCCCGTGATCTGCAACTCGTGCGCGGCGCTCAACGCCACGCGCGCACCACTCATGCCCAGCGGGTGGCCCAGTGCAATGGCGCCACCGTTGCGGTTGACGCGCGGATCATCATCGGCAATGCCAAGCTCGCGGAGCGACGCCAGCACCTGCGCCGCGAACGCCTCGTTGAGCTCGATCACGTCGAGCTGCTCCACCGTGATGCCGGCCATCTGCATGGCCTTCCGCGACGCGGGCACCGGTCCAATGCCCATCACGCGTGGGTCAACCCCCGCGGCCGCCCAACTCACGAGCCGCGCCATGGGAGTGAGGCCGTGCTGCTTGCACCCGTGCTCCGATGCCACGAAGAGCGCGCACGCGCCATCGTTCAGCCCGCTCGCGTTTCCTGCCGTGACCGTGCCCTTGTCGTCGTTGCGGAATGCCGGCTTGAGCTTGGCCAGCGTCTCGAGCGTCGTGTCGGGGCGCAGGAACTCATCCTGCGACACGATGGTCGGACCCTTCTTGGCCGAGATCTCCACCGGCACAATTTCCATGGCCAGTCGCCCCGAGGTGCGCGCAACGGCCGCCTTCTGCTGCGAGCGAAACGCGAACGCATCCTGATCCTCGCGCGTGACGCCACGCTCGCCTGCCACGTTCTCGGCGGTCTCGCCCATGGAGTCCACGCCGAACTGGCTCCGGAAGGCGGGATTGATGAAGCGCCACCCGAGCGACGTGTCGTGGAGCTGCGCATCGCGCGCCCACGCCGTGCCCGCCTTGCTCATCACGTACGGTGCACGCGTCATGTTCTCCACGCCGCCGGCCACGTACAGGTCGCCTTCGCCGTTGCGAATGCCGCGCGCCGCGCTCACCGTCGCACTCAACCCCGACGCACAGAGCCGGTTCACCGTCTCGCCGGGCACCGTGCTGGGCAAACCACCGAGCAGCAGCGACATGCGCGCCACGTTGCGATTGTCCTCACCCGCCTGATTGGCGCAGCCGAGGATGACGTCCGTGATGGCGCTCGTGTCCACCGTGGGGTGCTTCGCGACGAGCGCGCGGATGGCATGCGCGGCAAGGTCATCGGCGCGCACCGCACTGAGCGCGCCGCCAAACGAACCGATGGGCGTACGCACGCCACCGGCAATGAACGCTTCACTCACGTCTAGGCTCCCTCTGGCAAGTGCGGGGTGCGCGTCTTGTAGACCGTCCCCTTGAAGATGGCCACCAATGTTCCCGTTTGCGTCTTCACGTCCACTCGGTAAAACGCGAGGCGCTCGGTGCCCGACTCCTCGCGCGCAGTGGCCGTCAGCACGTCGCCTTCGCGAGCGGGCGCCGGATAGCTGATCTGGTTGTCAATGCTCATGGCCACGTTGCCCTGCGTGTTGCTGGCAAAGGCGAACGCGGAATCGGCGAGCGAGAACGTGACGCCGCCGTGGCAGACGCCGAAGCCGTTGAGCATCTCGCGACTCACCGTGAGCGTGCACGTGGCCTCGCGCGGCTTGACGTCTGCCACGCTGATGCCGAGCCAGCGGCTAAAGCCGTCGCGCTCGACCATGCGCGCCACGACCCTCTCGGCGTTGGCCTGCAATTGCTCATCCGACAGCGGCGGCCCCTTCGGCTCTTTGGTGCTCATGCGAGCGCACTCGCGCCAGCGCGCGCCACCTGTCGCAGCTTCACGCTCGGCCGATAGCGATCCTCCGCGTACTCCGCCTGCAGCGCCTCGATGCGTGCGAGCACCGTGCTCGCTCCGATCTCGTCGCACCACGCGAGCAGTCCCTTGGGATAGTTCACTCCCTGCTGCATGGCCTGCTCGATGTCCTGCGCCGAGGCCACGCGGGCGTAGCGCGCATCGAGCGCTTCGTTGATGAGCATGGCCACGATGCGGTCGCGCACCTGCGTGCCCACTGCCTTGTCGCGCGTCGGCTCCGGTTTCGCGGCCCCCTCGGCGTAGTCGTAGAAGCCGCGCCCCGTCTTGCGACCGAGCCAGCCCGCCTCCACCAGTCGCCGCTGCGTGAGCGAGGGGCGATAGCGCGGATCATAGAAAAACGCCTCGAACACCGCTTCGGTGACGGCAAAGTTGACGTCGAGCCCGATGAGGTCCATCAGCTCGAAGGGCCCCATCTTGAAGCCGCCCAGCTCGCGCATGGCCCAGTCAATGGTGGCGGCATCGGCAATGCCTTCGTCGAAGATCCGCAGCGCCTCGCCGTAGTACGGCCGCGCGATGCGATTGACGATGAACCCCGGCGTGTCGGACGCAATCACGACTGTCTTGCCCCACCCCGCCACCAGCTGCTGCACGTCGGCAATCATGCCACGATCGCTGCCCAGCCACGGAATGACTTCCACGAGCGGCATCACCGGCGCCGGATTGAAGAAGTGCACACCGCACACGCGCGCGCGCTCGCTGCATCCGCCGGCAATGGCCGCCACCGATAGCGACGATGTGTTGGTCGCGAGCACCGCATCGGCGCTCACCACCGACTCGAGCGCACGGAACGCCGCTTGCTTGACCGGTAGCGATTCGACAATCGCCTCGATGACGAGGGCGCAGCTCGCGAAGGCCGCCATGTCGCTTCCCGAGGCGAAGGTCATGCCCTCGAGTGCGCGCGTGGCGGCATCCTGCGACAGCCGACCCTTCTCCACATCGCGCGCGAACGCCTTGGCGAGCGCCTGCTTGGCCTTGGCCACTGCCTCGGCGCGCTGATCACCGAGCACCACCGTGTGCCCGCGCGCGGCGGCGACCTGCGCGATGCCGGTGCCCATCGCACCGGCGCCGAGCACGCCAATGATGGAATCGTGCCCGAGCATCATGGCTAGTTCCCGGTGAAGCGTGGTGACCGCTTCTCGAGGAAGGCGTTGACCCCTTCCTGGAAATCTGCGGTCTGGCCTGCCGAAGACTGGATCTCGGCTTCGATCTCGA
>JAYTVE010000479.1:0-3585 GCA_043744185.1 Gemmatimonadota bacterium
GGACGTGTACGCGCTGGGCGCGGTGACGTACGAGATGATCACTGGCGATCCGCCGTTCACGGGCAGCACGGTGCAGGCGATCGTGGCCAAGGTGCTCACCGAGAAGCCGACCGCGCCGAGTGCGGTGCGCGACACGGTGAGCGCGGGGGTGGAGCGCGCGGTGCTGAAGGCGCTGGCCAAGCTCCCGGCCGATCGGTATGCGAGTGCGCGCGCGTTCGTGGACGCGATCGAGCGTCCGGCGGAGAGCGGGGCGACGACGGAGCGCGGTGCGCGTGCAGCGAAGGCCGAGGCGTCGCGCGAAGGAGCAGCGGGTGGACGGTCGGGTGCAGTGATCGGGCTGGCCGGAGCGTGCGCACTGCTGGCCGTGCTTGCCACGGTGGGTTGGTGGCGCGCGCTCTCGCGTGAGCAGAGTGCGAGCGAGGGCGCCGTGCTGCTCACCGTCAACCTTCCGCCCAACGCGACGTTGAAGGAGGCGCCGGGTGCGTTCGCGGTGTCGGCGGACGGTCGGTTGGTGGCCGTGGTGGCTGAAGGCCTGAGTCGCGTACCGGTGCTCCATGTCCGTGCGCTTGGCAACGTTTCACCGACGATGCTGGTGGGCACGGAGGGCGCGCTGTCCGTCTCGTTCTCGCCCGACGGGCGCTGGCTGGCGTTCACGACCAGCAATGCCGTGAAAAAGGTGCCGGCGGTCGGCGGTCCGGTGACGGTGTTGGCGGACATGACCGGCGAGGAGACCGGAATCGCGTGGGGTTCGGCTGGGCTCATCTTCGTGGGCGCGCGGGGACGCCTGGCCGTCGTGCCTGAGAATGGCGGCCCGTTGCGGGAACTCCCGGGCAGCACGACCAAGGCTGGAGAGAGCGAGCGCTATCCGATTGCGCTTCCGGATGGCAAGAGCGTGCTCTATACCACGTGGGGAGGCACCGTCGCGACCACGCACATCATGCGTCGCACGATCGAGGAGGGCTCGTCGCGGGCGATCGGGCTCGATTCGAATGCGGCGTTGGGCATCGCGAGCGGATGGCTCGTGACGGGCGGGCAAGGCGGTGTGCTGCGCGTCGCGCCCATCTCGAGCGACGGGACCCACCTGACTGGCCCCGCACGACAGGTATTCGACGGCGTGGGTACCGTCATCCAGGTGCCACAGGCTGCAGTCGCCCCGAACGGGACGCTGGTGTACCGGCCGGGCAGCGGATTGGCCGATCTCGTGTCGGTCGGGATGCGTGGCGACAGCACCGTGCTCTCCACGGAGCCGCGCGAGTACCTCGACGTCCGGCTCTCACCCGACGCCACGAAGCTGGCCACGTCCACCTCGGGCCGGAGCGGCAACGACGTGTACGTGGTGGACCTGACCACGAAGGCGACCACTCGGATGACCACCGACGGTCGCGGCAATGCCCGACCCGAGTGGTCGCCCGACGGGTCGCGCCTTCTGTATCGCTCGTTCCGCTCCGGCACGTCCGAGCTGTGGTGGCAATCGAGCGCGGGCGGCGGCACGCCCGAGCGGCTGCTCGGCGTGGCGTCGCGGGACGTGTGGGAAGGGATCATCTCTCCCGACGGGCAGTGGCTCGCCTATCGTACGGGCACGCTCAACACGGCGGACCTCTGGTACCGGCGCCTGAACGGCGACACCGCCACGCATCTCTTCGCGTCATCGTCGGCGGCCGATCTCGAGCCGCGCTTCTCGCCGAACGGGCGCTGGTTCGCGTACGTGTCGAACGAGTCGGGCGTCTATCATGTGTACGTGCGCGCCTTTCCCGATGGGGGACAGCGCATGCAGATCTCGATCGATGGGGGCAACCAGCCCGTCTGGTCGCGTGACGGGAACGCGATCTTCTACGTGGGCGCACTGGGTGGCGTGGTCGTCCGCGCGCGCCTCGCGGCCGGCGCCCCGCTCCGCGTGCTGTCGCGCGACACGGTGGTCCGTGGGGGCTACTACCTGCCCGCTCGCAATGGGCACCCGCTGCTCGACGTGATGCCTGATGGCCAGCACCTGGCGCTTATCCGCCGAGTGGATGCGTCGGCGCAGCCCGTCGTTGCGGTGGGCTGGCTCGCGGAGGCACGTTTGCGATATGCCGCCGCTGCGAGCACGCCATGATCATGCTCGTCATGTCGCATGACAAGTTTCAGCGCCGACGCGGGCGCGCCGAGGAGTCGTCCACGCCATCCCCCCACGCAGGACCTCGCTCGACAGGAGGCACCGCATGACCAACACCCCTGACCTGAGCCGCAAGCCCCGCGATCACGAGATTGACCGCCACGGTCTCTCGCATCAAGGCAAGGTGCGCAAGGACAACCAGGATCACTTCCTGCTGGCGTCCATCCACAAGCGCATCGACGTGCAGGGCACGAACCTCGAACTCGGCGATCGCATTACCGTGGGCGAGCAGCGCTTGGCGAACATCGCAATGGTGGCCGATGGCGTCGGGGGAGGCGTGGGCGGATCGGAGGCAAGCGCCACCGCGCTCGAGGCGGCGATGGAATACGTGAACAACTCGATGGCGGTGTACTACGGCGCCAACACCGGATCGGCGCAGTTCACCGAGCTGTTGCAGGCGGCAGCGCTGCGCGCGCATGAGGCGGTGCTCGCGCGGCGCGCGGCGCGTGGCGTGAAGGGGACGATGGCCACGACACTCACGCTCTACATCGGCGTGTGGCCCACGTACTACCTGCTGCAGGTGGGCGACTCGCGCTACTACCTCTGGCGCGAGGGCAAGCTGACGCAGCTCACGCGCGACCAGACGTTGGCACAGGATCTGGTGGACGATGGCGTATTGTCGCAATCCGCGGCGGCCAAGACGCCGCTCGCCAACGTTCTCTCGAGCGCGCTGGGCGCGGACACCACTGCGCCCGTGGTGACGAAGCTCCCCGCCGACTGGGGCAACGTGCACCTGCTCTGCTCGGATGGCCTCACGAAGCACGTGAGCGACGAGCGGATTGCGGACGTGATCAGCAGTATGACCAGCGCGCAGCAGGCGTGCGAGCAGCTGCTGCAGGATGCGCTTGCAGGCGGCGGGACGGACAACATCACGATCATCATCGGGCGGACCGTGCCGCGGGATGATGCGTGATGCGAGTGCGTTGCCAGCCGCCGGCTTGATGCCGTGACCGACCAGAAGCAGGTCCTTCGCTTCGCTCAGGACGACGTGGTGGTGGGACGCTACCGCATCGAGCGCGAGCTCGGTCGTGGCGGCATGGCCACGGTGTACGCTGCCCACGACCGCAAGCACGATCGGACGGTGGCAATCAAGGTGATGGCCGCCGAGATCGCGCAGACAATGGGCGCCGAGCGCTTCGTGCGCGAGATCCAGCTGGCGGCCAAGCTGAGCCACCCGCACATCCTGCCGGTGTTCGACTCGGGAGAGACGGACGGCCTGCCGTGGTATGTGATGCCCTGCGTGGAGGGGCAGTCGCTGCGCGACCTGCTCACGCGCGAGCGGCAGCTGCCGGTGCAGGACGCGGTGCGGATCGCGGTGGAGGTGGCCGGCGCGCTCAATCACGCGCACCGCCACGACGTGATCCATCGCGATATCAAGCCCGAGAACATCATGCTGCAGGACGGCCATGCCCTGGTGGCCGACTTCGGCATCG
>JAYTVE010000480.1:0-3578 GCA_043744185.1 Gemmatimonadota bacterium
TTGAGGAGGTCCACCATCGTCGTCGGGTTGCCGCTCGACTGCGGGTCGTCTTCCGTGTCGAAGGCTTCGCCGGTCGGGTCCACGTCGGGCGAGTAGACGCCGAAGTGAATCGTGTCGGCGCCGGGCTGCGGCTGGGACAGGGCGTCGTCGGTGGCCGCGAGCACTTCGGCTTCGACGCTCTCCTTGACGTCCGCGATCTCCGCCTCGGTCGCGTGTCCTTCCGCCAGCAGCCACGCCGGGTAGGTCGTGATCGGGTCGCGCGCCGCATCGGCCGACCGCTCGGTGTCGGGGCGGTACATCACTTCGTCGTCCGAGAGCGAGTGCGAGTACGGGCGAATGACCTTTGCGTGCACGAAGGCCGGCCCCTTGCGCTCGCGCGCATGCGCGACGGCCCGGCGCATGACCTCAAGGCTGGCGACAAAGTCGCAGCCGTCCACTTCCTGGATGTAGAGCCCCGGGAAGCCGCTCACGATCTTGCTGATCGAGCCGCCAGCCGTGTTCACCTCGACCGGCACGCTGATGGCGTAGCCGTTGTCCTCGACCAGGTAGACGATGGGGAGCTTGAGGTTGGTGGCCGTATTGAGCGACTCCCAGAACTCGCCTTCACTCGTGGTGCCGTCGCCGGTGGTGACGAGCACGACTTCGTCGGACTCGAATCCTTCACCGATTCCGAGCGTCTTGGCGCGCTGGATCGCCTCGGCCGCGCCCACCGCCTGCAAAAACTGCGTACCGGTCGGGCTCGACACCGACACGATGTTCAGCTCCTTCTTGCCCCAGTGCGACGGCATCTGGCGGCCGCCCGAGTTGGGGTCAATGGCGGCGCCGACGGCGCTGTAGAGCATCTCGGCCGCCGTCTCGCCCAACTGCAGGCAGAGCGCGCGATCGCGGTAGTAGAGGTAGAACCAGTCGTGGCCGCCCTTGAGGACATGTCCCGCCGCGGTCAGGATCGCCTCGTGCCCGGCCCCCGAAATCTGGAAGAAGATCTTGTTCTGGCGCTTGAGGCCGATCTCCTTGTCATCCAGGCGGCGCGACAGGAGCATCGTGCGGTACACGGCCAGCAGCTCGGCGCGCGAGAGTCCAGCGGCGCCCTTCTTTTCGGTACGGGTGGCGGTGGCCATGAGGCAATCCCGATGAGTGGTCGTGGCGCCCAGATGGTCGCCACAGCATATGGAATATAGCAGCCCCCCCAGTCGTCCTGAGCGAAGCGAAGGACCTGCTTTTCGTCCTCGGCAGCCTCATCCGCACGCACGTAACTCTTGTAATGCCAACCCGTTGCGTTGCAGTTGCGGTTGCCCGACGACCGTTCCCCTCAACGCGTCGTCGCGAATCCACCGCTGCGGGCCAGCGCGCGCCGTGGCGTGCCCGGATCTCGACGCGACAGTTCCCCTACAGTGTGGCGTCGCGGTGTGGCGTGCAAAGCGTGAGCTACATCATTGACGCTGCCCGTGACCCGTCAGCAATTTGCTCACACAATGATCCCCGCCCACGCTACCGTGTCCCTGCGGTCCGATGGTGTGTGGTCGTGGCGCCGAGCGGGTAGGTCCGCCGTGGCCCACGACCGCGCGCCCGCGGTACCGCGACCGTCCCGTCTCGCGCGCTGGTGCGCGGCAGCGGCACTCGCCGTGCTCGCGGCGTGCGCCAGCTCAGAGAGCACCAGTCCGCGCATCGCCTCGCTCGAACTGCGGTTGGCGCCGCCGGGGGGCAAGAGCGCCACCACGGTCATACCGGACAGCGTCATTCTGACGATCACCGGCTACGGCATTGCGAGCCCCATCGTGAAGTCGGTGGTGCTCGACACGGCGGGCAATGCCTCCGTCACGCTGTCCGTGCCGATCGGCAACAACCGCACCCTCCAGCTCGACTTCTACAAGGGCGGACTGCTCATCTACTCGGGCACGAGCACCTTCTCGGTTGGCGCCGGCACCAACCCACCGGCTCAGGTCACGCCCACCCCCGTCACGAACATCACGCTGCTCGACATCCTGCCGGTCTCGCCGGCAGCGGTGCCCGACAGTGCGGTGATCACGGTGACCGGTGTTGGCATCACGACGCCGGTGGTCGTGCGTGCGCCGTATGTCGGCGGCATCGCGCACTTCTCGGTGCCACTTCCGGTGGGCACGCAACGCGTCGCGCAGGTGGACCAGTACAAGGGCGGACTGCTGGTGCTCTCCGGCACGAGCACCTTCAACGTCGGGCCCGGCACCAACGCGCTGCAGGTCATGACGCCCACCACGTCCAACAGCGCGCTTGCGCTCAACGTCGTCGTGCCCGGACCGCCGCTGTCGGCCGGCGCGGTGCCCGACAGCGCCGTGCTCACGGTCACCGGGTTCGGCATCGCGACGCCGCTCCGAACGAGCGCCCTGTTCAACGCCTCGGGCGTCGCCAGCACCTCGATCAACATGCCGGTCGGCGTCAATCGCCAACTGCAGGTGGACATGTACCTCTCGGGCCAGCTGGTCTTCTCTGGAACGTCGAACATCAACGTGCTCAACGGCACGAACCCGACGCAGCAGGTCACGCCCACGCCGATCACCGGCAACGTCCCGATCCAGGTGACGGTCGGATCCTTCGTGGTGAGCGTCGCTCCGACCGCCGCCACGGTCAACGTCGGTCAGACCGCGACGCTCACCGCCACGGTGCGCGATGCGCTCGGCAACCTGGTTACCGGCGTGTCCGCCATTTGGGCGACGGCAAATCCGGCCATCGCCTCGGTGAACCCGACGACTGGCGTCGTGACGGCGGTGCATACCGGCGTGACGACCATTACCGCTACCGTGCTCGGCGCGGCGGCCAACGCAACGGTGACCGTCCCATGAGCGCATTGCGCTTCCTGCGCCCTGCGCGGCTGTTGGTCGCGGGCCTTCTGGCCGTGGGCATTGCCTGCACGGCCACGTCTGATGCAACGTCGCCGCCGCAGGGCAACGCGGTGCTTCCGTTCCACGCCAATGTTGGTGCCGGAGTGTTGGTGCCGACCATCGTGGTGACCGTCACCGGCAGCGGCATCCCGACGCCGTTGGTGTTCAACATTCCGGTGGTGGGCGGCAACGCCAACGGCAACATCGCGGTGCCGATCGGCACGGCGCGCACGATTCAGGCGCAGGCGTTCGACACGTCCACCGCCGTTCTGTACTCGGGCAGCGTGACGGTCAACGTCGTGGCCGGCACGAACCCGACGGTGAGCTTTGCGCTCGGCGCGGGGGTGGGCAACCTGCCGATCACGGCCGTGGTGGGCAACGTGAGTGTGACGTTGACGCCAACCATCAGTACGGTGCGCGCCGGCAACAGCGTGGTGCTGACCGGCGCCGTGCTCGATCCCGTTGGCGTCCCCATCCCGGGCGCGCCGATCAACTACGCCACTACGCTGCCGCCGGTGGCGTGGGCGGGGACGACCGGCATTGTCACCGCGCTCGACGTCGGCACTGCGACGATTTCCGCGACGTCGCTCGGCGCGTCGGCCAGCGCCACCGTTACCGTGACGCCAGGCACCTCGCTCGACTTCGTCACGATAGCCCCCGCGACCATGAGCACTTCTGCGGGCGCCACGCTCACCACGAGCGTGACCATCCGTGATGCTGGCG
>JAYTVE010000481.1:0-3559 GCA_043744185.1 Gemmatimonadota bacterium
GGCGCTCGGCCTCGCCGACGCTGTTGGCCGCGCGCGCGATACCGCACCGGAGCAGCCGCTGGCGGTGGTGTTGCCGAGTGTGCTCTACAAGGGCGAACGTCCCGCGCTCGCGCAGGTCATCAGCGCGTATCGCGCCAGGCTCCACTCGGTGATGGGCATGGTCGAGGCGCGCGCCGCCCTCGCGGCCACGCGGCAATCGGTGCCGGCGATTGGCGGCGTGCTTACGGGCGAGGAAGTGAAGATCGACGCCATTCCTGACGCGGGCGACGTGATTGCGCTGTCGCCGGGATCGGTGCCGTACGCGTCGGGCGGACGGTTCGTGTTCTCTCCCGATGCCTACGTGGCGCTCGACGCCGTGCTGCGCGCGGCGGCGGGCAGCAACGCCGAAACCGACCTCACGCCGGTATTGCAGCGCCTGCTCATGCGCGGACAGCTCGTCGGCAAGATGATCCGCGGGCGCTACTGCGACCTGACGGTGCCGGCCGGCTTCGAGGACGCGAAGGCCGCGTTCGCGTGAGTGAGCCCCGTGCGGCGCGCGTTGGCGCCGCGCAAAGCTGCGCTACTTGCCCTGCACGTCGATCGTGCGCTCGGCGTGCAGCGCAAACGGCTGCCCCTTGAGCTCGATGTCCAGCTCGATGCGCCAGACCCCCTTGCTGAGCGTCGAGAGGTCGAGCGCCACCGCGCGCGAGGCGCGGTTGACCCCCGGCGTGGTCTGGTCGCCAATCGAAATCGACACGGGCTCCGTCGCCTTCATGAGGTTGAGGCGCCGTGCCTGCCGCGTGAAGAAGCCGGGCGTCTCCTGCTGGTCCGGCACCACCGTGATAGTGACCGTCGCGGTCTCGCCCGCGGCGTCAACGCCGTAGAGCTCCCAGAAGAGCCCCACCTTCTGGTTGGCGCGCACCTTGAGGTTGCCGAACGCGACGGCAGCCGCTTCCTCGAGGGTGTTTGGCGGATCGTCGCTCGGCTTGTAGAGCAGCAAGTCGCTGAGCGTCACGCGCGAGCCCACGGCGAGGGGCGGTTGGATGCCGTAGCGGCTGCGCGCGGCCCACGACGCCTTCTCGCTGCGCAGTTCGGCAGAGACCAGCACGCCGCCCCACGTCGTGCGCGCCATGAGCATGCCCGTGGTTCCCGCGACCTTCGCGCGCGCGACGCCTGCGTGCAGCGCGCTGTCGCTCACCGTCACGCTGGCGTCGAAGGTGCCGGCCGGTGGCTTCGTGTCGCTCACGTCCCACGCGACCACCACCACCGCGGTATCGCCGCGCCGGAAGAGTCCCGCCTGGTGGTTGAGCTGCACGAGCGCGTTCGCGTAGCTCGGCCCGTAGCGGCCGAACGCCGGCCGGTAGCCGGGCGCCCAGAGCGACGAGTCGGTGCGCCACGGATAGTCGTACATGCCGGTGAGTGGCACGAACGGGTACGCGGGCACGCGTTCGTGACCGACGATCGACACGCCGCCCTGCGCGCCGGGCTGCCGGCTCTTGCTCCACGCGCGCGACCAGCCGTAGCGAATGAGCATCTCGCGCTCGTCCTTGTCGAACGCGTTCTGGTAGCCGCTGATCGTGCCGTCGAGGATCTGCGCCATGGTCAACCGCGCGTGGAACTCCGTGCGCGCGTCGTTGGGGCCGAGCCCATAGAAGGGGCGCGCGAACCACCAGAAGCGCTGCTCGAAGGGCGCCTTCTGCTCGCACGTCATTTTGTTGTAGCGACCGCGCAGCGCGTCATCGAGCAGCATGATGATGTCGCCCCAGCGGCACTTCTCGAGCGCGGTCATGGTCGCGATGGCCTTGCCGAAGGCCGCCTCAGCGCCCGCGTAGTTGGACTCCTCCTGCAACACCAACCCGAGCAGCTGCTGGCACCACGGACCGGAGGCGGAGCAGGCGCGCGCCGCCTGCTCGGCGTCAGGCAACCGTTCGGACTCGACCAGGTAGCGCACGCGCTGCCCGGCCACCCAGCGTTCTCCGGGATATGCGATGGCGATCGAGTCGAGCAGTGCGAGCAGGCGCACGCGCGCCTTGCCGACGGTTGGGTTTTCCGCGGGCGGCGGAGGGGCCTTCGGGTCGTACCAGTAGCACCACTGGCCGATCTGTTCATCGCAGTCGCCTGCGCCACGTCCCGCGTTCGAGTCCTTGAGCCAGAAGAGGCGGTAGTGCTCGAAGTCGCGCTGCGCGACGCGGGCGTCCTCGGGCGTCGGGGGCAGCGTCATGCCACTGTCGCGTGCGCCCGGCGCCTGGTTGGTGTCGATCCCCATCTGCCCTGTGGGGCGGGGTCCCTGCGGCGGAAAGCCGCCGCGACCGCCGCGGCCCATCCCCCGCTGTGCGTGCGCGAGAGGAGCGATGCCGGCCAGGCCAAACAGCAGGACAAAAACGGTTGTGCGGAGACGAGACATGCGGGGCGGTCGGGGTCGGGCGAGCGTCAGGGAAGCGGGAAACGAGCCTCCCGCGCACTCCCCATACACGCGGGAACGGTAATCTGTTCGCACGTCGCCCCTTGCGGGGCTGGCGAGGGGTGGCGAGCATGGGAAATCCATGCCATTCGTCATCTTCGCCTGCCCAATGTTCTCCCCCGCCGCGACCGACATGATCGCGGCCGCCGCCGGGCTCCCCGGCGTGACGCTGGGGGTGATCTGTCCTGAGCCATGGGAGCGCCTTCCCGAGCCCGCGCGCAGCCGGATCGTCGGCCACTGGCGCGTGGACAACCTTTTTGACGTCGCGCAGCTCTCCGGCGCCGTGAAGGCGCTCTCAGCGCGCCACGGTCTCGTGCATCGGCTCTATGCCGCGCTTGAACAGCTCCAGGTGCCGATCGCGCAGGTGCGCGAGCAGCTGGCAATTTCCGGCATGGGGGTCGAGGCGGCGAGGAACTTCCGCGACAAGCACCGCATGAAGGCGCTCTTCCGCGCCAATGGGCTGCCGTGCGCCAAGGCGGAACTCGCCCACTCGGTCGAAGACGCTGTCGCGGGCGCGACCAAGATCGGCTTTCCCGTGGTCATCAAGCCGCCCGAGGGCGCGGGGGCGATGGCCACCTTCCGTGCCGACAACGAGGTGCAGCTCCGCGAGGGCTTGGCCGCGTTCCGATTTGGCGGCTCGCCCACGCTCGTCGAGGAGTTCGTGCAGGGCACCGAACACTCGTGCGAGTCGATCACGATCGGTGGCACCACCGTCTGGCAGTCGGTGTCGCACTATTCGCCCACGCCGCTCGAGGTAAAGGCCACGCCGTGGATCCAGTGGGCCGTGGTGCTCCCGCACGAGCAGGCAGACCCCGCGTTCGACGATATCAAGACGGCGGCAGCCAAGGCACTCACCGTGCTCGGCATGGAGACGGGGCTCTCGCACATGGAGTGGTTCCGCCGTCCCGACGGCACCATCGCCATCAGCGAGGTGGCGGCGCGGCCGCCGGGCGCGCAGTTCACGACGCTTCTCTCGCGCGCGCACGACGTCAACTTCGTCGAGCTGTGGTCGCGCCTCATGATTGACGGCACCTTCGAGATGCCCGAACGCAAGTACGCCGTGGGCGCGGCGTATCTGCGCGGCCAGGGGCGCGGACGTGTTGTTGCCATTCACGGTCT
>JAYTVE010000482.1:0-12383 GCA_043744185.1 Gemmatimonadota bacterium
TCGGGTGAACGGTGCGTACTGCCCACAGGGGAATCGCTTTCGTTACATCGCCGGTGGTGCGAGGTTGCCGCACGCCACGATCGTCTCGGGATTCGCCGCCGACGCCTGCACGTCGACGAAGTACGAGCCCGACGTCGGTGTCATGAGCCGCAACGTCACCTTCGACGACCCCTTCCCGTCATCGCCGATCTTGAAGGCCGAGTAGGCGGACGCGTCGCCCAGCACGCCGTAGTCATCACCGCACTGCCCGCGGTGAACGTGCCACGGATGCACGCCACCCGGCGTCGCGTTGGCGAGTGCAATGGTCACGACGGTCTCGGACCCGGCCGGCTGCATGGTGGCCGTACCGTTCATCTGCACGGCGCCACCGAGCGACGACGGCGTGACCAGCGAGGCGCGCCAGCGCGCGTTGACGTTCAAGTCGCGCGTCACTTCCGTGACGGGCGCCTGATGGAACGGGTTGCACGCGGACAGCGCGAGACCAAGGGCGCCCAGCCCTGAACGTACAGCAATCGACGTGCGCATACATCCTCCATGAGTGGTGGCGCAGGCTGGCGGATCGCATATTCGAACTGCGCGTGGCGTTCGCACACACGCACCGACCAGCAGTCATGAAGCGAAGCGTAGGCCCCCCCGCGCACTGGCGCTGCCACGCATTGGGAGTACATCCTCCGTGCGATAGCTACCCTCCCTCAGACCCCATACCCTTCCACTCATGCCGCACCCTGCCCGTCCCAACACCTCACCGAAGCCGAAAATGTCCTCGCAAGCCGAGAAGCTCCATTCCAAGCTCGACGAGATCGCCGAGCGCGCGACGCAGGGCACCAAAGCCATGTCGGACATGGTCCAAGCCGCGAACTCCAAGGCCAAGCGCATCATCGAGCGCGAACGCGTGCAGCTCGAGCGGGCCGGACGGAAGATGCGTGAGGCCAGTGACCGCGTCATCAAGGACGCAGAGTAACCGCATGCCACGCCGGAGCGACCAGCCGCTCCCGACGGTTGCCAACGGTGACGACTAGCTGACCCGCTCGCTCCCGATGCTTGCCGGGCGCGGTCGACCGCGCTGACCTAGCCGCGCGTCGTGCGGGCCATCAGTAGCAGGTGACGTCGCCTTCCTGCTGGCCGGATCCCATGAACACGCCGGTTCCACCGGTGCCCTGCCAGAGCGAGCACGTCTGCGTGGTACCGGGATGGCCGAGCTGCGCGTTCCAGCCGGTGACAGTTCCGCTTGTTCCGCCCGCCACGATGAAGGTGCCGGTGGTCGGCCTCCAGGTGGGCAAGCCGCTCGCACTCGTCAGCCCTGCCACGGTCACGGTCGCGTACGTCTGGTAGTCCTGGAAGTACGTCTCCTGCGCCGTTGCGAGGTTGCGCAGGTCCGACTTGATCTGCGACTGCCAGGCCTTCTCGCGCGAGCTGCTGAACTTCGGGATCGCGATCCCGGCGAGGATGCCGATGATGACGACGACGATCAGCAACTCGATCAGGGTAAAGCCGGCGCGACGGGACATGACGGGACTCCAAGGGAGGACGGACACCGAGACGTGGTGCCGGCACCTAACGCTGCTGGACGCAGCGCGCCGGTCATCGGTCACGGGTTCGTTCGTGAGGCAGTCACCCCTTCCCTACGCACGATGCATGCCGCCGACGTGTGACTTGCGCGCCCCGGCGTGGTGCCTTGCTTGCAGGCACTTGATGTGTAACCCTTTACGCCAAGGGCATTTCCGCTGCTGGAACTAGTGGGCATTGGGTGCCCAATGGGAGGGGCAGAAGTGCCCGATTCTGCCCCGAAAGACCGTGACAGACCCGGCCTGAGCCCCCTTCATTGACAGGCCATTCTGGCGACTCGCGGGCGAGAATTGCCGCCTTCGGTGCAATTCGCGCCGCCCGTTCCATCAGGCGCCGTGGAGCAGAATCGGACGAACACGCGCCGCCCAACCGACCGCATCTGTCCAAGTCGCGACCGTTTCCGCGCCCACCGCGCCGGGCTCCATGTCCAGCTGCTCGCGCACTGTGCGCCGACCGGTGAGACGGTCCAGGTGCCCGTCCCCGGTCGGGTTTGCGGCGCTGGGGTAGCGCGCCCAGGCCAGCTTCCCGTGATGCGACGCGGCGACCGCCGAGAGCAGCCAGAGCCCCGTCGACACCGGCCGGAAGGCGCGTGCATCGGTGACGATCAGCTGCACCCCTTGGCAGCGCTCGCCCTCGTGCGGCGCGAGGTCGGGCACGAACGCATCGTGGGCGAATCGCACGCCCGGCAATCGTGCGCGTTCGAGCCACGCGAGCACCGCATCGGCATCGAGCCACGGAGCGCCCACGTGCTGAAAGGGCGCGTCCGTACCGCGACCGACGCTCAGGTTCGTCCCCTCGAACAGGCAGAGCCCGGGATACGTGAGCGCCGAAGCAAACGTCGGCATCGCGGGTGAGGTGGGCACCCACGGCAGCGACGTCTCGGGCCACATCGCCTCACGCGTCCAGCCGTCGCACGCGACCACGCGCAGCTCCGCCCGCGGCCAGCGTTCGCGCTGCCAGAGCCGCGCGAGTTCGCCGAGCGTGAGAGAATGGCGAATCGGGATCGCATCGCCGCCAACAAACGACGCAAGCGACAGGTCGAGCATCGGGCCCTCGGCGTCGGACAACACGCCGCCCAATGGATTCGGGCGGTCCAGCACGCAGAGCGGCAGCTGCGCGTCGGCACACGCGGCAAGCGTCTCGAACAGCGTCCACGCATAGGAATAGAAGCGGGCGCCCACGTCTGGAATGTCGAACAGCAGCAGGTCGAGCCCGGCCAGCTGCTCGCGCGAGGGGCGCAGGCGCTCGCCGTAAAGCGAGACAACGGGGAGTCCTGTGCGTGCGTCGATAGCGTCGTGCACGGCTGCTCCATCGGCGGCGGTCGCCTCGAGCCCGTGCTCGGGGCCGAAGAGGCGCACGAGCGGCACGCCGGCCTGCCCAAGCGCGACGCGGCTGTGTCGGTGTGCGTCCGCAGCGAGCCGCGCCGCATCGTTGGTGACGAGACCGACCGCGCGCGCGGCACCGAGCAACGATGGCTCCGCCACCGCGCGATCGACGCCGAACCGCACCGTCACGCCATGCGGCGGGTCGTGCGCGAGTGCGCGTGACATGCGGTGCGGGTAAGCGTGCGGCGGCGTGCTATGGCGTGCTACAGCGTGCTATGGCTTCGCGCGCTTCGACGGCTTCGAGAATGGCGGCGGTGTGACGGCGGGCTCGCCGCGCTCCTTGAGCAGGCGCATCGTCTCGATCACCGCGCGCTCGAGCTGCACGTCGCGGCCGGCCGCCACCGACTTCGCATCCATCAGCACCTCGATGTCGGGCGCGATCCCCTCGTTTTCCGCGATCCACTTGTTGTTGATCGGATCGAAGACGCCGTTGTCGGGTGCGGTGAGCGCGCCCCCATCAATAAGCGCGTAGTGCACGCTCGACTTCACCAGCCCTCCCCACGTGCGCGCACCGATGAGTGGCCCGACCTTCTGCTGGCGGAACGCCCACGGGAAGTAGTCGCCGCCCGAACCCGCGAGTTCGTTCACGAGCAGCACCTTGGGGCCGAGCACCCCTTGCGGCAGGCGGATCGGCACGCCGTTGGGCACCTCATTGGTGACAGCGGCGCGCAGCGTGCGCGTCATGTGGTCCACCATGTAGTCGTCGAGGTTGCCGCCGCCGTTGAATCGCTCGTCGATCACGGCGCCCGCCTTGTCCTGCTGCGCAAACAGATAGCGGTTGAACGACGACGTGCCATCGCCGCCCGTGTTGGGCACCCACACGTACGCGAGCTTGCCGCCCGAGAGACGATCAACGGCGCGGCGGTTGTCCTCGACCCACGCACGCGTGCGTAGCGCATTCTCGCTGGCCACCGGCACGATCGTCTCGGTCCAACTGCCCTCCATGCCCGGCTTGTCGTTCAAGTGCACGACCGTCTGCTTGCCCGCAGTGCCATCGAGGAAACGGTAGGGGTCATCGCTGGCGGTCATCGCCTGCCCGTTCACGCCCACCACGTAGTCGCCCACGCGCGCCTTCACGCCTGGTCGGTCGAGCGGCGCGCTTAACCCCGGGTTCCAGCTCTCGAACGTGTACAGGCGCGCGAGGCGCCACGCGCCGCCTTCCGCCTTAAGGTCGGCGCCGAGCAGACCGACCCGATTCGTGTCCACGGCAGGCATGTCACCGCCGAACACGAACGAGTGTCCCACGGACAGCTCGCCGTTGACGAGGTCGAGCACGTAGTTCAGGTCGCTGCGGTGGCGCACATGCTCAACGAGCGGCCGGTAGCGCGTGCGAACCGCGTTCCAGTCGTTGCCGTGCATGGCGGGGTCGTAGAAAAAGTCCTTCTCGTAGGCCCACGCCTCGTCGAACATCTGCTTGAACTCGGCGCTGCGGTCCACGAGCATCGAGAGCTTCACGGCCACAACTCCCTTGCCGGCTTCGGGCGCCTTGTCGGTGCCGATCACGCTCCACACCTGGCCTGCACGCGTGAGCGCCTTCTTGCCGTCGGCACTGACGGAAAACGCGGTCACGCCGCGTACGAAGACGTCGGTCTTCGCATCCGCGAGAGTGAACTTGCTGACCGTCACCCCCGGCGCATTCTCCACGCGCTCACTCGCGAAGAAAGAACCAGCCGGACCGGCGGTGATCGCGGCGTAGCGGCGCACCGGCAGCGGCAGCGACACGATGCGCCGCTCGATACCGGCGGTGTCGATGCGCACGGGCACGGCGCCGGTGTCGGGCTTGGCCGCAGGGCCGCTTGGTTCATCGTCGCTCTTGGGCGCGAGCGGCGACGGATCGCCCTCGCGCAACACCAGCGCGTAGACGCCGTACGAGGCCTGCGTGAACCCGGCGCTCGTGTTCGCCCAGCCAGAGCCGAGTCCGAGGTTGGTGCTCGCGGCAAAGTAGAGGTAGCGTCCACCACGATCCCAGGCGGGCTCGGTGGCATCGGCCATCGCGTCGGTCACGGCGCGCGCCTTGCCCGTTTCGAGCGACCAGACGACGATGCGCCCCATCATGTTCGTCTGGAACTTGCTGTAAGCCAGGTACTTCGAGTCGGGCGACCAGGTGATCCCCTCGTCGCCGCGCCCGATGTTGGAGCCATCGGTATCGGCCGTGGTGACCTTGCCGGTCTTGAGGTCGACGATGCGGATGCGGGTGTCATCGTCCACGAAGGCGATGTGCGCGCCGTTCGGACTCCACGCCGGAATCCATGCGGCCTTCGACTCACCGATGCTGATCGTGCGCACGGCGGCGGCGCCATCCTGCGCGCCGATCATAAGGGCGTATCCGGTGCCGGTGTTGCTGAACCACGCAATCTGCTTGCCGTCCGGCGACCAGATAGGCGTGTGATCGGCCGCGCTCGACGATCGTGTGAGGTTGCGGACATCGCCCTTCTCGGCGGGCACGGTAAAGATGTCGCCGCGCGCCTCTACGAGGATGCGCTTTCCGGTCGGAGAGAGCGAAGCGTTGGTCGCCCGCGCGGTGACGTCCTCGTACTTGGCCGTCATCCACGGGAAGTCGCCGCGGCAGGTGATCGTGAGCTTCGTGCTCTTGCCCGTGGCCGGGTCGAGGGTGTGGATGTAGCCGTCGTGTTCGAATACCAGTGCCCCGGCATTCCCGCCGAGCGTCTTCACGTCCACGTCGGTGAAGCGCGTGACCTGCGCGAGCTGCTTCGAGCCCACGTCGTACGACCAGACGTTCTCGGTCCAGTTGCGGTCTGAGACGAAGAAGACCTTCGAGCCCATCCACACCGGATAGAGGTCCATCGAGCGCTCATTCGGGATCTGCGACTCGTCGAACGTGGCGAGATCGAGTATCCGGAGCGGCGTGTTCTGGCCGCCGCGGTAGCTGCGCCACTCGACGTCCCAGCGGCGCATGCGGTCGAGCACGAGCTGCTTACCGTCCGGGGAGAAGCTGCCAGCGTGCCCCCAGGAGGCGGCGACCAACGTGGAGGGTCCGCCCTCCGCGCTCACCGTCCAGAGGCGACCGTACGTGGAGGGCGCGGTCTCGCGCGTCGATTCGTAGAGGACGCGCGTGCCGTCCGGGGTCCAGCCGCGTGCGGTGGAGGGCGCAGGATACCAGGTGAGGCGCACCGGATCGCCGCCGCTCGCGTCGACGACGTAGATCTGCGGCGTGCCACTCTGATCGGAGGTGAACGCGATGTGCCTGCCGTCGGGACTGAACTGCGGATCGCTCTCGACAGCGCCGGTGCTGGTCAGGCGGCGAGCATCACCACCCGCGCGGTCTGCGACCCACAGGTCGGACGCGTAGATGAAGGCCACCTGCGTGGCGCTCACCGTGGGCTGGCGGAGGAGGCGCGTGCCCTGGGCACGGGCGGGAGCCGCGACGAGCGCGGAGAGGGCCAGAAGGGCGACGAACGAGCGACGGCGGATCACGCGCGAGCCTCGGGAGCAATCGGGGAGGGTGAATTGGCTCCTCAAACGTCCTGCGCGAAGTGGCTTGCCGCAAGCCGCGCGTCAGCGCAAGCGGCTCGAAGTGGCTGCGTTTGCGTGTTCCCTGGGGTTTGTGCCACGACGAGACCAAGTACGTCAGTGTCGCGCTCTGCGCAGCCACCAACTAGCGGTCTAGTAGCAGGTCACGTCGCCCGCCGCCTGCCCAGACGCGGCGAAGGCCCCGGTTCCGCCCACGCCCTGATAGAGCGAGCACGTCTCGCTCGAGCCCGAGTGTCGGACCTGCGCGTTCCATCCCGTGGTGTTGCCCTGCGTGCCGGCCGGCACAAGCGAGGTGCCGGTGGTCGGTGACCAGAGCAGCGCCCCGTTCTTGTTGACCATGCCCGTGGGCGTCGCGGTCGCGTACACCTGCCAGTCCTGGTAGTACCCCTCCTGCGCGGTGGCGAGGTTGCGCAAGTCGCTCTTCATCTGCGTGATGTACGCCTTCTCGCGGTTGCTCGAGAACTTCGGGATCGCGATCGCGGCCAGGATGCCGATGATGATCACGACAATCATCAGCTCGATCAGGGTGAATGCGCGACGGGACATGGTAGGTGCGGAAGGGGAGGTGGCAACCGACAGCTGGAAATGTGCGGGAAAGTCGCGGGGCGTGCGAGTTTCGGGCTCCGGCAAGAGCAACAGCCGGAGCCGCGGCCAGAGGGACGACAACCGGTACCGCGCTTGCACACGCAGCTCCTGCGCTGCGCTCACGATGACCGGCGGAAGAGCCACCATCCGATCGCGATCGGGCCCACGACGCCGACCACCATCTTGAGTTCGAAGATGGCCACACTCGCCACATCGGCGGTGGGCAGGAAGGCCGCGACGATGCCGATGGCCGTCGTCACGAGACCGATGACGCCAGCCGCGCGCACGGCGGCTCCCACGCCACTCAACCGCATGAGCGCGAGAAACAGGTAGCAGAAGGGCGCCAACTGGATCACCACCGCCGCCTTGAGCAGCACCTGATACGCCTCGGCCACGCTCGAGCCCACGAACGACATGAGCGTGAAGAGCGCGGCCAGCGCCGCGCAGACCATGAGCGCTATGTGCGGCGAGCCCCACTTGGGATGCACGCGGCCGAGGCTCGCCGGCAAGGCGCTCGTGAGCCCTGCCACGAACGGCACGCGCGCGCTCCCCGCGAACCACGCCGACGCCGCGCCACCGATGGCGAGCCCGAGCACGAGCGCCACCGGTGCGATGATCCACTGTGCATGCGCGGCCGTCGCCCCCGCACTCACCGCTTGCATGATCCCCTGGATGACGCCCAGCTGTGCGATGGGCACAAGCGCGAGCACCGCGGCGGTCACCAACAGGTACGAGCCGAGTGCGGTCACGCCGGCAATGATCACGGCGGGCTTCAAGTCACGAGCGGGATCCCGGATCTCGTCGCCCATCGTGGAGGCGAGCTCCACCCCAACGAGCGCGTTGCACATCACGGCAAAGCTCGTGATCATCTCCCATCCCGCACCGGTCACGAGCGGCGGGTGCTGCGCCACGCCGCGCCGCCACGCGAGAACGCCCGCCAGCAGCACGAGCAGCACGCTCAAGGCGGCGCCCACGCCACCGAGGTTCTGGATCCACTTGCCCACGCCAAGGCCGCGGATGTTGAGCCCCGTGATCAGCGCCAGCCATCCAAACGCGATGCCGGCCACGAACCACTTGGCGTTCACCAGCTCGACGGATCGCTCGCCACCCATGAACGCGAAGATGCCGGCCATGTACACCAGCAGCACCGGGATGTAGAACAGGTTGTTGACCCAGTAGCACCAACCGGCGAGGAAGCCGTGCCGCTCGCCGAACTCTTCGCGGATCCACAAGTAGACGCCGCCCTCGCCAGGATAGCGCTTGGCCAACACCAGCACGGCGATGGCCTCGGGAATGAAGAACGCGGCGAAGGCGAGCGTCCACAGCAGCAACGAGGCCCGCCCGTACACTGCCGCCGGCGGCACGTTGTTGATGTTGACGATGGCGACGATCTTGAGCAGCACGAGGTCGAGTCGCCCGAGCGAGCGCGGGACGCTCGCAGCCGCGCTCATCTCCGCGCTCACATCGCGTGCCACCCGCTACTCTTGGCGCGACAGCTCGCCTACCGCGCGGAACGCGTGGTCGATGGCGCCATCGGTGTACGAATACGCCCCCGCGTCGGCGTTGGCGATCGCGATGCGCCCGAACGGACGTCGCGCCACTTCGCACGGCGTTTCTCCGCCCTTCACCCAGAAGTCGTCCCAGAGCGAGTTGTACTGGTAGGCGTAGCCGTGCGGCCAGCGATTGACGGTGATGCCCGCGATGTCGCGCGCGGGATCGAAGCCGCCGGGCCCGAGCGCTCGGCCCAGCTGCTCGCGGATCGAACGCTCGATGGTCGCGTAAGAAGTCGTGAAGAGCTCCTTCCGCCCTTCACGATGCTGCTCGCGGATGGGAAGGCCCGGCTTGCACGCTGCCTTCGAGAGATGCAGCGTGATCGGCTTCGATGGGTCGGTCGTGTGGTGGTAGTCGCCCACGCTCACCGGGAAGTCGAGGTTCACGCTCGTGTGCCACGCATTGGGCATCGTGACGCTGTTGACGCCGAGCGCCTTGAAGGCGGTCCATTGCCGCACGACCACGTTGGTATACACGAGCGGCACCTTGATGGCGAAGGCGAGCGCGTCCTTCTGCGCTGCGCTCAGCGTTGGGCAGAGATGCGGAATGCCCGCGTGCCAGCAGGCGAGCACCACGCGCTGCGCCGTCACCTTCTCGAGGTGCCCGCGGCGCATGTAGCTCACGATCACGCTGCGCGCGGACGCCGGCTCGCCGTCGTGCTCCACGCGCATCACCGTGCTGTCGAGGCGGACGCGTACGTTCGAGGTCGTCTCGTCGAGCCTCGCATAGTTCGCGCGTGCCGTGACAATATCCGCGGCGGTCGAACCCGGAATGGCGCCCGGGATGAGTTGCCGCACCAGCAAGCGCGCGACGGTCGCACTGCCGTCGGGAAAGTGGTAGTAGTACCGCTCCGCCTCATCGTTGCGAATGCTGTCGTAGTTCTGCCCCACCCCCGCGCCCGCATCGAGTCCCATGTTCTGGAAGCCGGGGAAGCCGAGCCCGAAGGCATCCTGCGCGGGCACCGCGTCAATGCCGGCACCGAAGAGGCCGTGCGGCCGGGTCTGGTAGACGGGAAGGATCGCTTCGTCGAGCTTGAGGATCTGCGTGAGGAAGTCGGCGTAGCTGACGCGCGCGAGCCGGCGCTTCTTGTCGTCGCTCGATTCGCCCGGCCACGGATCGGCGGGGCCCGCGATCAGGCGACGCAGGTCGTCCTTGGCCGCATCCGACAGTGGCATGGCTGCGATCATCGTCTCGTCCATGCCTCGGCCCTTGCCCACCGCGAGCACGTCGCGCCCGTAGTGCTCCCGATCGAAAAACAGGCCGGGCTTGAGCCCGATCGACGGATAGAGCGTGCCGTCGAGCGCACGCGCATACGCGCTCACGTCAATGCCGAGCTCCGCAATGAGCGCCTTGGCCGTCGCGCTGTATGGCGCCGGACTGTCGATCGACTGCGTGCCGCCGTAGCCGATGATCGTGCGGCCGCCTGCACTGAACTCGTTGCGCTTGGCGTGACCACCGAAGTCGTCGTGATTGTCGAGCACCAGAATGCGCGCGCCCGGATTCGCCTTCAGGAAGTAGTGCGCCGTGGCGAGTCCGGAGATCCCGCCGCCTACCACGACGAGGTCATACTCCCGGTCCACGCGCCGCGCGCGACCAACGCTCTTCCAGAACGTGCCATCGCGGAGCGCATGGAATAGTTCGAACGAGCCGACATGCGACCCGCGCAGTCCGGTGAGGGCGGGCGGATACGGCGCCACCCGCTCGGCGCCGAGCAGCGTTGTCCACGGTGCGAGTGCCGTAGCGCCCAGCCCGAGCGCAACGCCGTCGAGGAAATCGCGACGCGTGATGCGCCGCCCCATACCGAGCTCGTGGTCGCTCATACGCCCCCTCTCATAGTCCGCCCATGGACACGAGCTTCGATTCGAGATACTCCTCGAGCCCCTCGGCGCCACTCTCGTGCCCGATCCCGCTCTGCTTCCACCCGCCGAACGGTGCCTCGGTCGCATGCGGCGTCCACTCGTTCACGCCGATCATCCCGAACTGCAGCTGCTCGCTCGCTTTCACCGCCGCCTTCAAGTCGTTCGTGAACACATACGCGGCGAGCCCGTATGGTGTGCCGTTCGCGAGCGCGATCGCTTCGTCGAGGTCGTCGAACGTGGTCACTGGCATCACGGGGCCGAAGATCTCTTCTTGGTAGAGCGGCGACGCAGGCACCACCCCGCTCAGCACCGTCGGCTCGTAGAAGTAACCCTTGGGCAACTGCTCGGGACGCTTGCCGCCTGCACGAACCTCCGCGCCGTGCGTACCCGCCGTAGCCACGAGTGCTTCCACCCGATCGCGCTGGCTGGCGTTGATGAGAGGTCCCACCTGCGAGTCCTTATCGAGCCCCACGCCAACGCGCAGCGCGGTTGCACGCGCCGCCGCCTTCTCGGCAAACTCGTCCGCACGGGCACTGTGCACGAGAAACCGCTGCGGCGCGACGCAGACCTGCCCGTTGTTGCGAAACTTGGCGCTCACCGCGCCGGCCGCGAGCGCGCTGGCGTCGGCATCGGGAAGAATCAGCACGGGAGCGTTGCCGCCAAGTTCGAGCGACAATCGCGTCACGGTGCGCGACGCACCGTCCATGAGAATCTTCCCGACACGCACGCTCCCCGTGAAGCTGATCTTCCGTACCGCCGGATGGTCGAGCATCTCCTGTCCCATCGCCTCGGGCTCGCCGTTCACGAGGTTGACGACGCCTGCGGGCGCGCCCGCTTCGACGAGGATGGCCGCCATGTCCATGGCCGTGAGCGGCGTGAACTCCGACGCGCGCGCCACGATCGTGCATCCGGCCGCAAGTGCGGCCGCCCACGCCCGCGCCGGATTGTACGCCGGGAAGTTCCACGCCGTGATGATGCCCACCACCCCCATCGGCTGGCGCAGTACGGTCATCCGCTTGCCCGGCGTCCGCGACGGAATCGTGCGCCCATAGGCGCGCTTCCCCTCTTCCGCGAACCACTCGAACAGATCCGCGGCAACCATCCACTCACCCTTGCCCTGTGGAAACGGCTTGCCGCTCTCGAGCACGGTGGTGCGACCGAGCGCGTCGGCGCGTTCGCGCATCATCGCGGCAGCCTTGTCGAGAATCGCGCCACGCTCGTACGGCGTCTTCGCGGCCCACGCCGGGAACGCGCGCTCGGCTGCCTCGATCGCAGCGCGCGCATCGGCGCGCGTTCCGAACGGCACCGATCGAACCACCTCTTCGGTGCCGGGGTTGATCACGTCCCAGGTGCCACCATTCGAGGCGCCGACCCAGTGGCCGTCGATCAATTGCAGGTAGGGAGACTCAGGCATCGGAGCGCTCGTACGCGAGGGTGCCGCCGAGCCAGGTGGCATCGACGTGAAGGTTCGTCCATTCGTGCGTGGGCGTCGTGAGCGGATTTCCGGAGAGCACGGCCAAGTCGGCCCACTTGCCCGCGCGTAGACTGCCGCGGTTGTCGTCATCGCCCGATGCGAGCGCACCGCCCATCGTGTATGCGTACAACGCCTCCGCGGCGCTGATCGCCTGCTCCGGTAGTATCGCCTGTCCCTCATCGTCACGGCGATCGATGGCCGCGCGCATCCCTTGCAGCGGGTTGTCATTCTCCACCACCGGCGCGTCCGACGAGAGCGCGACCGTCACGCCGCCGTCGAGCATCGCGCGCACGGGATACGTGCGCGCGAACAACGAGTCGGGGATGTACGCGCGGAAGTTGCGCCCGAGCTCGTGCAGGAAGATCGTCTGCGGCGCCGCGATCACGCCCAGACGCGCAGCGCGCGCAATCTGCGGTGCACTCGGCAGCCCGAAGTGCTCGATGCGGTGACGCATCGGCCCCCGACCGAGTG
>JAYTVE010000483.1:0-3546 GCA_043744185.1 Gemmatimonadota bacterium
GTCACGAACGGCAAGAGGGCGGGGCGCAGCGCGTGTCGCCGCATCAGCACACGGGCCGGCACACCGCGACTCCGCGCCGCGCGCATCCACGGCGCAGACAACACGCCGTCGAGTGATGCGCCCAAGTAGCGCGTCCATGCCGCGACGTGCACCGTGGCCAGCACCAGCGCTGGCAGCGCGAGGTGTCGCAGGCGATCCGCCAGCCCCGCGCCATCAAACGACATCCGCCCCGAGCTCGGCAACCAGCGCAACGCCACCGCGAACACAAGCTGCGCCACGAGCCCGAGCCAGAACACCGGCAGCGAAATACCGGCCACCGAGAGTGCCTCGACCGCACCAGCACCGCGTGGCTTGCGCGCGCGCCAGAGCGACACCACGAGCGCGACCACGAGCGCCACCGACAGTGCGCTCACCATCAACTCCAGTGTCGCGGGCACACGTTCGAGCAGTCGCGTCAGCACGGGGCGCCCGTCGGTGAAGCTGTAGCCCCAGTCGCCCTTCACGAACGCGGCGAGCCACGCCAGATACTGCACCGGCAATGGTTGGTCGAGGCCGTACGCCTTGCGAAGGCGCAGGATATCCTCGGGGCGCACGTTCGGGCTCCCGAGGTACACGTCCAGTGGGCCGCCCGGCACGAGGTGGAGCAGGGTGAAGCCGATCACCGACACGAACAGCAGGAGCGGCACCGCCTGCGCAGCGCGCCGCGCTGCGAGTGCCCCCATGCTCATGGCGCGGTCACCACTACTTGGCGATCTCCCAGTCGGCCACGTTCCAGAAGATGCCGGTGTTGGTCGGGTTGCCCTTGAACCCCTTGAGCGAGGTCGGCACCGCGTCGAGTCGGGTCACGTTGTAGAGCCAGAGCTCCGGCACCTGGTCCGCAATCCGCTGCTGCGCGGGGATCAGCAGCGCGCGCCGCTTGACCTGGTCCACCTCACGGTCGGCCGCCACCAGCAGCGGCGTCAGCGTGTTGTCGACGAAATAATTGATGTTGCGGCCCGCCGGCGGCGTCCGATCCGCCGCGAAGAACAGCAGCAGGTCCGGATCGGCCGGCATCTGCCACCAGTGCAGCATCGCGTCGAACTCGCCGGAGAACCACTTGGTGCTGATCGCGGTACCGTCAACGAGTTCGATCTTCACGTCGGCGCCCAGGTCGTGCCACTGCCGCTGCAGCACTTGCGCCACGTTCTCGCGCACCACGAATCCAGCTTGCGTCATCAACGTGAAGCGGAGCGAGGCACCGTCCTTCGATCGCATGCCATCGGCGCCCGCCTTCCATCCGGCCGAGTCGAGCATTGCCTTCGCGCGCGCCACGTCGAACGGCCAGTGCGTGATTGAATCGGTGTACGCCCAACTCACCGGCTGCACCGGCCCGTGCGCCACGGGTGCCAGCCCGTCGAGGATCTGCTTGGTGATCGCCTCGCGATCCATGCCGACGAGCAGCGCGCGTCGCACGCGCACGTCGCGGAACGCCGCCACCGACTTCTCGTTGAGCGTCACGTGCTCGTACGCGTTGCCCATCGTCTTCGCCACCACGGTGCTTTTTGCCTGTGCGAGGTCGCGCGCCCGGTCCCACGGCAGAAGCGCTACCACGTGCACTTCGCCGGCGAGCAGCTGGTTCACGCGCGTCGTCGTGTTCGGCACGAAGCGGAACATGATCCGCTTGATCTTGGGCAACGAGTCACCGCGCCAATAGTGCGGCACCCGCTCGAGCATCACGTACTCGCCCGTCTTCCATTCGCTCAGGTGATACGGGCCCGTACCGAGCGGGTTGCGATTGTACTCGGTGGCGCGCTCGATGTCCTTGCCCTCGAGCACATGCTTGGGCAGCGCACCGCGCACGAACTGCAGCGCGTAGGCCGCGTAGTGCTCCCTGTAGTGGACCACCGCCGTCAGCGAGTCTGGTGTGTCGACCGACGTGATCCGGTCGAAACCGTCCGTGCTCTCAGGCTTCCACTTGGGGCCGTTGATCGCGTCCACCGTGAACTTCACGTCCGCCGACGTGAACGGCCTGCCGTCATGCCACTGCACCCCCGACCGCAGCCTCCAGGTCACGTCCATGCCGCCATCCCCGCGCAGCACCACGCCGCCGTTCGCGAGCGTCGGTACCTCGCGCGCCAGCAGCGGCAACACCTGCATCTTCTCGTCCGTGACCGTGAGCCCCTCCACGATGCACGTCTGGATGTCCTCGAGGATGTGCGTCGAGAACCGGTTCATCGTGTCCGGCTCGCGGTCGTACCCGACGATCAGCAGGTCGTTCGAGGGCCCGGAGCCACCAACACCTCCGCCGCAGCTCGCCGCCGCCACCGCCATGACCGTCGTGACGGCCCGGCGCGCAACGCGCGAGACAGCACGCATCGGGCTCATCGGGTGGCTCCCGCGTTCATCCGCTCGACCACCATCGGCACTGGAATGGCGCCCATCGCGAGAAGCTCCTGGTGGAATGCCCGCAGGTCGAAGTGCTCGTGGTCGCGCTTGGCGCGCGCCAATCGTGCCTGATGAATGCCGTCGAGTCCGAGCCAGTACATGATCGCCGCTCCGGGGAACATCGAGTTCTTCACGGCCTCGTTGCGCGCGGCCGCATCGCCCATCCCGACCTCGAGAGCATAGAATCGCGCCACCTCGTCGAGCGAACGCTGCCCGGTGTGCAGGTCGATATCCATCATCGCGCGCGCCAGCAGCCGGAGCCGCGTATGCTGCTCGGCTACCCGTTCCGTCGCAGTCAGAAAGCCGGCCTCTTCCATGAGGTCCGTCGCGTAACAGGCCCACCCCTCCGCCAGCGAGCCAGCCACGAACATCGCGATTCGGCTCGAACCGTCCTGCGCCGACACGCGGCCGACGCGCGACGCCGAGCGCGCCGCGTACCAGTTCTGCACGTGGTGGCCCAGTGCCGCGTGATGGACCACGTGATTGAGCTTGATCTGCGCGCGCGTCATGGCGGGGCTGACCTTGGCAGCGCCGTTGGCGTCTGTCAAAAGCGGCGCCACCTCGTGCGTGTGCGTGCCCGTCGGAACCAGCGGCGGCGGACAGCGATACGGCAGGTAATAGAGATAGGGAGCAGCGGCGCGCGCCCAAGGAGCGGTCGGCGCAAAGCGGAGCGGGCTCTCCGGCCAGATTACGTACTTCATCGCCTCGGCCGTCGCTTTGCAGTCATCCCAGCACTGCTCGAGCGACGCGAGGTACTCGGGCGGCGACGGCACGTCGAGCGCGAGTCTCGCATCGACCTCGGCCCAGCCGCCCGGCGCGATTGCACCGGCCATGCCCGCCAGACGTCCTCGTGCGTCGGCAAATCGTGCCGCGAGCTCGCTCCGCCACTCCGGCAGCGGCTTGGGCGACCAGTGACCGCGGCGCACGAGCATCGCCAGCATCGACTCCCCGGCCGCGACCCGGTTACCGGTGTCGATGGGCGCGTCGGTCTCGAGCCATCGCTGATAGGCGGCGAGAGCGGCGAGCGCCGCTGGAACCGCCGATATTGCCTCCGAGATCGCGCCGTCTTCGGCATCGCCAAACCACACGGCCAATCCGTCGCCCAGCAGGATCGATGCCCCC
>JAYTVE010000484.1:0-3529 GCA_043744185.1 Gemmatimonadota bacterium
CGCGCGCCGTTGTCGCGCGTCTCGGCCACCGCGCCCACTTCGACTAGTCCGAGCGTGGTGGCGGCGTTGATGAGGCCCGGCGTGACCCACTTCCCACGGGCATCGATGACGGTCGCGCCAGCAGGCGCGGCAATGCCGGCGCCGACGGCGGTGATCTTGCCGGCCGTGATGATCACGGTGCCGTTCTCGATCTTCGGTCCCTTGACCGGATACACGGTGCCGCCGGTGATGGCGACGACCTGCGCACCGGCGAACGGTGCGAGGATTGCGAGCGCGCCGAGCGCGCCGAGGATGGAGCGGCGCATCAGCGCGTCCCTCCCATCACGACGGGCACGAAGCCAAGCTCGAAATCGGTGGCCCACCAGCTCTTCGGGTTGCTGCGATCGAACATGAGGGCACCATCGATCCAGACCTTGTCGGCCTTTGAGTAGATGCTGAACGGATTGCCAGTCCACAGCACGACGTCGGCGTTCTTGCCGGCGGCAAGCGACCCGATCTTGTCATCGAGGCCGATCGCCCACGCGGGGTTGCTCGTGATCCAGCTGATCGCGACCTCGGGGGGAATGTTGATGCCGAGTGCGGCGCCGGCGGCAACACCCTTGGCGGCGTCCTGGTTGAGGCGCTGCGTACCCACCGCGTCATCCGAGTGCACGATGGCGCGCGCACCGGCCGCGTGCACCAGCGCGAGGTTCGCGCGAATGCCGTCGAGCGCTTCCATCTTGAAACCACCCCAGTCGCTCCAGATGGACGCCGAGATCCCTTCCTTGGCGAGCACGTCGGCAATCTTGTACGCCTCCACGCCGTGGTGGAACGAGCGGATCTGGTAGCCGAACTCGTGCGCGATGTCGATCATCTGCATCATCTCGTCCGCGCGGTAGCAGTGGTTATGCACGTAGATGTTGCCGCGCAGCACGTCGGCCAGTGTTTCGAGCTGCAGGTCGCGCGCGGGCGGATCACCCGCTCGGTCTCCAAGCCACTTGTCCCATCGGCGGCGATAGCTCTCGGCCGCGATCCACGCGGCGCGATAGCCCGCCACGTTGCCCATGCGCGTGGCCGGACCACGATTCGCATACACGCGCTTCGGGTTTTCACCGCACGCCATCTTGAGGCCGTATCTGGCGCCGGGAAACTTCATCTCCTGCACGGAGCGGCCCGGTACGTTCTTGAGCACCACGGAGCGGCCGCCGAACAGGTTGGCCGAGCCCGGCAGGATCTGCATCGTGGTCAGTCCACCTGCGAGCGCGCGCGGGAACTGCGGGTCCTGCGGCCACACCGAGTGCTCGGCCCACACCTGTGACGTGTTGGGGTTGGTGGCTTCATTTCCGTCCGAGTTGGCATCGACACCGGGCGCGGGATAAACCCCGAGGTGCGAGTGCGTGTCGATGAGCCCCGGCGTGACCCACTTGCCAGCACCGTCGATCACGTCGGCATCGGCGGGCGCGTTGACGGTCGCACCGACGCTCGCCACCTTGCCGCCCGAGAACAGCACCGCACCGTTGTCGATGCGCTGGCCGGTGCCCGTGAGGATGGTAACGTTGCGAATGACGGTGGCGCGCGCGGAGCGCACTTTGTACGTGCTCGGGAACGGATCCGCGTTGGGCGTCGAGAGCGCGCCAGCCGGGTAGGTCACCGGTTTGCGGGCGGAGTCGGGTGCCGCGGTCCGTGCCGGACTCTGCGCGCCGAGCGGCAGGGAAACGGCGAGGGCCGCGAAGGCGGACATCGAAATGCGCATGCGATGCAGCTCCATCGGGTGGTGGAAGGAATGGGGACCAACGGACGAGGCCTCCCGGCGCATTACGCCGGGAGGCCTCGCAGTGCTGCGACTACGCCTTCTTGCTCCACGGCGGCGTGATGTGGTTGGCGCGCGCGTACGCGATCATCTGCCCGAGGTGTTCGTGCAGGTGCGTGGTGGTGCCAATCCACATGGCGCGCATGGACGACTCCTGGCCGAACATCTTGACCTTGGTGTCGAGCTGCGCATCCGTCGTGGCGCTCATCGCCTTGGCGAGGTGCGCGAACGACTTGTCGAGAGTGGCCACCGTGGCCGCCTGGTCCATCTTCTGCTTCTCGTACGTCTCGAACGTCTTGAAGTCCTTGTCGCTGAGCTTGGTGGCGGGGTCCATCGCGACGCCGGCAAAGCTCGGCATCAGGTAGTTGTCACTCGCGACGTGCAGGAAGACCTCGCCGACCGATCGCACGCCGGCGTCGGGCCGGTAGGTGTACTGTGCGGCTGGAATCGCCTTGGCCAGTTGGACGAGCTTCGAGTGAACATCCTCGATGTCCTTCATGAGATCGCCTACGGTGGCGCTCTTGGGGCCGGCGGCGGCCGGCTTTGCCTGCGCGAAGGCGGGAACGGCGGCGACGGCTGCCGTCGCGACCGCGAGCAACGAGTGACGCATCCAGATATTCATGCGAAGCTCCGACTGGAGAGGGGGGAACGGCATTTCGGGGCGCCGACACACAACAGCGCGGGGCTAACGTACGCGACGAGCCTGCATGGCACTAGCAGTGTGTCCGCCCGTTACGGTGCGTCGAGTAAACGCACGTCGTCGGTGCAGAGTCCGTCGATACCGGCGGTGGTGAGCGCCGCGATCACGGCGGGATCGTTCGCGGTCCAGGCGATGACGCGCCCACCGGCCGCATGCACAGTCTCGATCAACGCCGCGTCGCAGAACTCGACGCTTGGCCAGTAGTCGCGTGCCTGCGCGGCGCGCAGCGCGTGGGGCACATCGAGCAGGTACGCGTCCACCAGAATGCCCGTCGCGATTTCGGGAGCGAGCGCGTGCACCTTGACGATGACGCGATGATCGAACGCGTGCACTGCCGAACGCGCGGGCGAGGCGCGCAACAGCTCCACCACGGCGTGCTCGAGGCCTGACTGTTTCACCTCCACGTACACCGTCGCGCGATCGCCCATGGCCTTGAGCACTTCCTCGAGCGTGGGGAGTCCGTGCCCGTCGCGGTAGAGCACCCGTTGCAGCTCCGCCCACGCCATCTCTCGAATCGCGCGCCCCGCGAACTGGGGCCGCGCCGTATCCGGCTTGAGGCGAGCGTCGTGGTGCACCACGACCACGCCGTCGGCGGTCGCATGCACGTCGAGTTCGATCGCGTCGGCGCCACGCTCGAGCGCGCGCAGGAACGAGGGCAGGGTGTTCTCGCGCAGTTCGCGGGGCGCTCCGCGGTGGGCGATGCGTTCGGGGCGCTGGGGCACAGGAGGGGAGATTCGGGTCGGGCATGGGGCGCGGCTGTTCCGCTCGCGCCCCTCTGGCCACATTAGGGGATCGACCCGGCGACGGCCACGGCGATTCGGTTTTTCTTCGGGCGCTTAACACTTTCTCGGCGCGCGCGTCTTCCAGTTCGAGCATGGCACCAGCAGACCCACGCGACGATCCGGCGCTCGACGCCGCCTTGATCGCCAGGTGGTTGGAGGGAGATGAGCGCGCCGCGAGCGAGCTGGTCTCCCGCCATGCCCCGGCGGTGGCACGTTTCGTGTCTTCGCTCGGGATGCGGGTGGACGTCGACGAGCTCG
>JAYTVE010000485.1:0-3528 GCA_043744185.1 Gemmatimonadota bacterium
AATTGCCGCGAGAGACCTCGAAATGTCCCCCTTTTAGGTCGCCATTTCCGGAATGAGGACAGCCGCCGCTGTCTACCGCGTGGCGCGGAAGCCGGCCGCGTACAGGATCGCGAGCGCGGTCTTCGCGTCCCGGATGACCCCCTCCTCGACCATCGCCAGTGCTTTGGACAGGGGCACGCGCTCGAGCTCGATGAACTCGTCGGCCTCCCGATTCGCCTCGCCCGCGGTCAGCCCCACGGCCATGAAGAGGTGAATCTTCTCATCCGTGAAGCCCGGCGTCGTGTACATCGTGAAGAGATGCTCCATCCGCGCGGCCCGGCACCCCGTTTCCTCCAGCAGCTCGCGGTGCGCGCACGCAAGCGGACTCTCGTCCGGATCCAGACGACCTGCCGGTACTTCCCAGAGCACCTGCTCGGCGGCGTAGCGGTACTGCCTGAGCAGCAGCAGCTGTGGGTCCTCGCCGGCTGGGTCGCTCAGAAACGGTACGATCGCGCTCGCCCCGGGATGGCGGACCATTTCGAGCTCGCCCACCTGCCCATCCGGGAAACGGACGGTATCCACGTCGAGCGAAATCACGCGTCCGCTGTACGCGCGACGCGAACTGATGCGGCCTGGCTCGATGAGTGACATGAAGAACTATTTGTGTCGTTGAGTTACTTATTCGGCTGCGGACAGCGGGGCGCCGGTTGCGTCCCATTGCCGGATGGGGCCCAGCCCCATCGCCGCGAGGGGCGCCGCCACCTGCACCGGATCTCCCACCACGACGATGCGGACTTGCAACGGCCGCAGCGCCGTTCGCGCCCCGGCCAGCACGTCCGCCGTCGTCATCGCGCGGATCAGTTGGCGATACCCGTCGTAGTAGCCGTCGTCGAGGTCGAACGTCGCCAGCTTCGCTAGCGCACCGGCCACCGCCGACGTCGTCTCGTAGCGGATGGGAAACACACCATCGAGATACGCGGTCGCCAGCGTCAGTTCATCGGCGCCCACCTCGGCCTCCGTCATGCGCGTGATCTCGGCGAGGATCTCGCGGATGGCCGGCACCGTCACGTCGGACTGCACCGCCGTCGCCACTTCGAACGTGCCCGCGTAGCGGCGCGGATCCACCGACGAGAACGCCCCGTACGTGTACGCGTGCCGCTCGCGCAGGTTCAGGTTGATGCGCGAAGAAAAGAGCCCACCGAGAATCGCGTTCATCACGTGCACGCGCAGCCACTCGCGGTGCGGGCGCGGGATCGCCACGTGCCCCACGCGAAGCTCGGACTGCGGCGCGCCGACCTTGACCACGAGATCGATGCCAGCCGCTCGGGCGGTGGCCGCGTCAGGCGCCACGCCATCGGTCGTGTCCCGGAGCGTGCCCGACCAGTCGCCAAAGTGTGCCGCCACCACCCGCTGCGCCGTCTCGTCGTCGATATCGCCCGCGATGATCAGCGTCGTGCTCGCGGGCGCGTACCGCGCCGCGTGAAAGGCCGCGATGCGATCACGCGTGAGCGCCGCCACCGACGCTTCACTGCCTCCTGTTGGCGTGCCGTAGCGGGCGCCCTCCGCATAGGCGAACCGTGCGAACATGTCATCGGCGAGTCCGCGCGGTTCTGCGCGCTGCTCCAGCAATTCGGCCAGTCGCTCGCTCCGCAGCCGCTGCACTTCCCGCTCTGCGAAGCCCGGCGTGCGGAGCACGTCGGCGAACAGCGACACGAACGCCTCGAACCGTTCGCTCATGCCCGTGCACTCGAGCGACGCCGAGTCCCAGTCGGTGCCGACTTCAAGCGTCGTGCCCAGTCGTTCGAACTTGTCCGCCAGCGCGGGACCGTCGAGGGCGATCGTCCCCTCGCCCATGAGCGACGTCGTCAGCAGCGCGATTCCTTCCTGGCCGCGCGGATCGTGCGTCGCCCCGGCGTCCACGAGGGCGTGGAGCGTGACGAGCGGCAGGTCACGCACGGGCGCCACGAGGAGCGCCATGCCGTTCGACAGCGTGGTGCGCGTGAAGCGCGGAAATTGATACGGCCGTGCCACGCCGGCTGCTGGGCGCCTAACATCGTCATGGGCGAAGCGAAGGACCTGCTGGTGGCGGCTCACGCGACCTCCGCCTTGGGCACATACATGAGGCTCGCCCGGTTGTCTGGTCCGAGTCGCTCGCGCGCGAACGCCGTCACCTGCGCCGCCGTGACCGCGCGATACCGCTCCACTTCCGCGTTCAACCGTTCCGGTTCGTCGAAGAACGTGGCGAACATGCTCAGCTTGTCCGCGCGATCACCGGCCGATTGCAGCGCGAGCACGAGGTCGGTCTCGAGTAGCGCCACGGCGCGCGCCACCTCCGCCTCGCTCACGCCATCCGCCACGAGCCGATCGAGCTCGGCCGCCGTCGCCGCCTCGAGCTGCTCCGCTGTCACCCCGGGACGCGCGGTCGCGTCCACCACGAACAGGTCCGCGCCCTTGGCCAGATCCCAGGTGCTCGCGCTCGCGGCACTCGCAACTTCCTGGTCGCGCACCAGTGCCCGTCGCAGGCGGCTCCCGCGTCGCAGACCTAGCACCGCCGCGCAGAGGCTCGCGGCGTAGTAGGCGTCCGTGCCGAAGGCGGGCGAGCGACTCGCCAGGAAGAGACGCGGCACCATCACGTCGTCCTCCACCGTCTCGCGCAACCACGTGCCAAAGGTCGGCGGCAGCGACATGTCCGGCAGTGGGGGCCGTCCCGTCCCGCGCGCTATCGGTCCGAAATGCCGCTCGATGAGCGCGCGCACCTCGGCTTGATCGAAGTCACCCGCAACGGTCAGCACCGCGTTGTCCGGCGTGTAGTACGTCGCGAAGAACCCGGCGATGTCCTCGAGGCTCGCAGCGTCGAGATCGGCGAACGAGCCGATGAGCGAGTGATGGAAGGGATGCGACGCCGGGAAGCAGAGCGCCGGCAATCGCTCCCACCACGTGCCATACGGCTGGTTGTCCACGCTCCAGCGACGTTCGTTCTGCACGACGCTACGCTGCGTATCGAGCTTCTCCTGCGTCATCGCCGGCAGGAGGCGACCCATGCGGTCCGCCTCAAGCCAGAGCGCCGTCTCCAGGTGGTTGCTGGGAACCGTCTCGTAGTAGTTCGTGCGCTCGAGCCACGTCGAGCCGTTGAGCGTGCCCCCGGCGCGCTGAACCAGTTCGAAGTGCTCGTTCGCACCCACGTGCTCACTCCCCTGGAAGAGCATGTGCTCGAAGAGGTGCGCGAACCCCGTGCGGCCCTCCCGTTCGTTCGCGGACCCGACGTGATACCACAGGTTCACGGCCACGATGGGAGCGCGGTGATCCTCGCTCAAGGTCACCCGCAACCCGTTGGTGAGTGTGTAGCTGTCGATCGGAATGCGCATGCGCGAAAGCTGCCACACGGCACCAACCCCGCCAATGCCCGTTCGCGCGCTCAGTCGGCGACGCGCGCCAACCAGGCCACGGGCACCTTCACCGATTCCGAGAGGACCTGTCGCCAGTCGCGTCGCATCTCGCCCGGACGCGCGGGCGAGATGATCGGCGCGAGTCCACCCTGTCGCACGAGCA
>JAYTVE010000486.1:0-3520 GCA_043744185.1 Gemmatimonadota bacterium
CATGGGACCGCTGCTCCGATGGCGTTTGCCGATGCGGCCTGGCAGCGCTACCGGTTCGGCCAGTCCAACGGGCTGCTTGACCCGGCCACGAAGATGCCCGCCCTCACGAACCCGGTGATCAATGCGGGCGTTCTGCCGGCGGATGCGCTGCTGCCGATCCTCCAGAAGCGCGGCGTCGTCTTTCTCCTGTGCAACAACTCGCTCGGTCGCATCGTGCGCGGGCTCGCGGCCGACGGATACGGAACCGAGGCCGCGATCCGGGCCGACCTGACGGGACCGTCGCTCTTGAACGGCGTGATCATCGTCCCGGCCATGGTCGTAGCCGCCAACCGCCTGCAGATGCGCGGTGTCACCTACGTTGCGGGGTGAGGCCCGGAACGTCGTTCTCTCGCATGCCGCGCTGCGCCGTTCCCGGCGCGTCCTCCAACCCAACCTTCGCCATGAACGAAAAGCAGATCCAGGCGCTGATCAAGAAGATCCAGTCCAAGCCGAAGAAGCAGGACATTCGCCCGACGTACGACCCCACGCTCGAGGCCACGAAGCGTGAGGCCCCGACCGAGGAGACCGAGCAGCGCAAGCAGTTCTTCAGCGAGATGAAGCGCCGCGAGTTCTAGTCGTCTCGAGCGTAGCGAAGGACCTGCTGTTCCGACCCTCCGCTACACCGTGATCGCCAACCCACGGTAGATCCGCGCGCGATAGCGGCTGTCGTCCGCATCCGGCAGCGGCGCCGACGCCAGCAGCACTGCCCGCGCAAAGCGGTCGATCTCTTCCGCCTGCTCCCCGGCGTCACGCGGTTCTTCGCTGCGCACCCGGCGCGTCAGGTTCACCTGGTTGACGGGTACGTGGAAGACGAGCCGTTCGTTCTCGACGCCGAGCGTGGCTGTGAGCGCGTGCAGCGTAGTCTTCACGAAGTTGGCCATCGCGAACTGGGCGTGCGTCGCGCCGATGGGCACTTCCGGCGACGCGAGCACGAGCCGCGCATCCTCGAGCAACGAAACCTTCCGCGCCACGCGGAAGTGATGCGTGAGGTTGCCCTCGATCAACTCCGAAAAGCCGTGCGCGTCGAGGTGGTCCTCACCCGCGATGCCGAAGAGCGCGCGCGGAATCGGCGTGTACGGCGTGCTCAACACCGCCGACGGGCGCCCGTATGCTCGGAGCGCGTCATCCATACCGTGTTCGAGATCGTCGCCAGTGACCTGGAGGCGCACCACGTCGGCCCCCGGGAGACCCGCGACCTTCTCCATGATCGCCTTGCCCGCCTCGGCCGTGCGCGTGAGGAGCACGATGCGCCCCACATGGCACGGGTCGAGGTAGAGCTCGATTGCCTTGGTGATGTGGTCGTGCAGATGCTCACCGAGGATCCACACGGTCTGCCCCTGCATCTTGACGATGCGTTCGGGCTTCGCGCGGCCGAACAGCTCGCGCTCCGTGATCGTGCGTTCCTGGTGCAGGCCGCCGGACGGTTGAAAGGTCTCGCCGCTGACGGCGCGGTCGGCCATGAAGTAGACCGTGGCGAGCGCCACTTCCGTCTCGGTGGGCATGTTGCGCAAGTGCAGCATGCCGAGCACGCCCTTGGAGATCTTGGATGCTTCACTGCTGATCTCGACACTCGACAAGAACGGCTGCTGCGGCGCCGGCAGCTGCTCCACCCACGCCGCGTCGTCGGCGGCGCTGGAGCCGTCATCCAACCGGAGGCCGGCCACGCGCAGCCGCGCCAGCAGCTTGGGCGCGATGCGCTTGTCCATCAGGTAGCGCCCGCACGTCGGTTCGTCGCTCGCGTGCGCCGCTTCGGCCTGCGCCTTGACCGCGAACTCCTTGAGCGGGGCCGGGACGTCGTCCTGCGTGAGGCGATGCGACTCGTTCCCGGCCATCATCGCCAGCATGTCCGTGATCGTCGCGCCCGTCCGCATCGCCTTCACCACGGCCGCGTGCAACTGGTTCAGCCGCTTGTTCTCGAGAATCAGACGACCCCGGCGCTCGAAGAGCCCAGGCTTGCCGCCCGTCCCCCGCAGGCGGTCGCCCGCAACGGGCCCCGGGGCGATGGCGTTGATCTGGATTTCGGGTCCCACGAAGCGGGCCAGGTTCTCGGTGAGCGCGCGCTGGCCGGCCTTCGACACCGCATAATCTGCGCGGTTGGGGTACGGCACGGCGATGTACTTCTCGCCGCCGAAGTACGAGCTGACGTTCAAGATGTATCCCGAGCCGGCCTTCTTCATCAGCGGCACGACCTTCTCGATGAGCGAGTAGTTCGACACGAGGTTGGCGTCCAGCGTGTAGCGCCACTCATCGGGGCTCATGTCCACCACCATCTGCTCGGCGCCGGCGACGCCGGCGTTGTTGATCAGGTAGTCGATCTGGCCGAAGGCGGCGATCGTCTCGTCCACGCAGCGGCGCAGCCCTTCTTCATGGGCCACGTCCACGTCGGGCAGGATGCGCACGCGCGCTGACGCGCCGTCGTAGCCGACTTCCTCGAGCTCGCGCACGATGCCGTCGCGCATCTCGTTGAGCTGATCAGCACGACGTGCGGCCAGCATCACGCGCGCGCCACCAAGCGCGAGCAACCGCCCGAGCTGACCACCGATGCCCGCGGATCCGCCCGTGATGAGCGCCACCTTGCCGAGGTGCAGGCCGTGCAAGTTCTCCATCCAGCCGAAGAGTGCCTTCCGCGAGCCGGTGGCATCCACGATGGACGGTGGCAAGTACAAATTGACCTGATTGATCTTCCTGTGCGTGAAGAGCAACCGTGCGGCTTGGCCGGCCGCGAACGGCAGCCCCTCGTCCTCGGTGTTGGTCCAGCGGATGATCTGGTTCGACCACTCCACGGCACGCCGCTCGCCGGCCTTCACTTGCACTTCCGTTTCGTCACGCCAGACGCGGCACAACTCTTCCATTGCGGCGCGCAGCATGTCGGCGTAGTGGTTGCCGAGGCCGTCGTCACCGTTGGACATGAACAGCACGTGCAGGCGATGACCGCTGTCGGCGTTCACCTTCCAGAAGCGCGTCAGCTCGCGCGCGATCGCGATCGCGCCGCACAGTTCATCACGCAGGAACGCGGCCACGTCGGCATCGCGTGCCTCGGCGAGCGGATCACGGAAGCGCCAGGCACCGTAGGCTGGCATGATGATCGCCCCGCGAAGCGTCACGCCATCGAGCTTCAGCACCTCGAGCGATGACGAGAGCGTGTCGGGACGGCCGCGGTCGAAGAGCACGGGGGTGATGCGGCCGTCGCGTTCGTTGTCCTCGAGCGCCTCGCGCGCGGCGCGAACGGCTTCTTCCGTGCCCATGCCAAGGATGACCTGCGCGCCGCAGCCGGCCTGCACGCGCGAGATGCTGATGGCGTCCGCGACCTGGTCACCGGCCGCCACGAGCACCGCCAGACCGGTGCCGTCGACCGTGCGAAGCTCCGGGCGCGACACGTACGTCGAACGCGACTCCTGCCGGACCGCCATGCCGTGCGTGATCTCGAAATTGTGTCCGCTGATCGCTGCCGATTCCTCGGAGCCGAGGAAGACGATGGCGT
>JAYTVE010000487.1:0-12155 GCA_043744185.1 Gemmatimonadota bacterium
GGTCCGACGTTTCCCTTCGACTTCCCCTTGCTGCCGAAGCTGAAGCCGGACTTTCCGTCCCTCATCTCGAAGTGGATGCTCGAGTCCTCGCGCGTGAGCGACTTGATCCCGGCCACGGGCACGGACATCTCGATCTTCATCCCTTCCGCAACGAGGCCGAGTGCCTTCTCCTTGATCCAGCTGCCGATCGCGCCGCCGCTGGTGTCCTGCGTGGCCTTCGCCATCTCGGACTGCGCCACACGGCGAGCGGAGTCGGAGAGCCGCATGCGGATCGTGTCATGCCGCACGGCGAGGAGCATGCCGCCGTCGCGTGTCGCGATGGCGAGGTCATCGGCGGGGCGCGGGCCCTCGGTGGACGCCACCTTGATCGACGACTTGGCGTCGTCGCCATCACAGGCGGCGAGCGCGACAACGAGCAGCAGCAGGCGCGAAGAGCGGATCATGGCAGTGGCACGGGTTGGGGTGGGACAGCGCAGGACACTACGTCGTGGCCGTCCGCAGGGATTCAGTCCGTCGCCGTTGCGAGCGTTGCGGGGACACCAAGCTCGAGTGGGGTTGCAGCGGCGTCGCAACCCGCCTCGCGCAACTTGGCCATGGTCGCCTGCGTGTAGTTCTGGTACTGCGCGCTCAGCGCCGCCGGCATGTCGATGAACATCACGTTGCGCGGTTGCTTGAGCGCATCGAACACGGCATGCGTGAGGTCCAGGAAGGTGCGCGCGGTGCCCGTGCCGCTGTTGAACAGTCCGCCGATGGCCTGCTGCCGCGCCAGCCAGGTGAGGTGATCGAGGCAATCACCGACGTACACGAAGTCGCGCCGCTGCTCGCCGTCGACGATCGCCGGGTCATTCGACTTGAAGAGCCGCATCGCGCCCGTCTCGAGGATCTGGCGGCGGGCGTGCCAAACGACGCTGGCCATGTTGCGCTTATGCAGTTCACTCGGCCCGTACACGTTGAAAAACTTGACGCCGGCCCACGCGGGCGGTGCGGGGCGTCCCGCGTCCAGTTCGGCGAGCGCCCAGATGTCGAAGTCGTTCTTGCTCTTGCCGTAGAGATTGAGCGGCGTGAGGTCGCGCGGGTGCGTGCGATCATCGAAGCCCTGCGCACCATTTCCGTAGGTGGCAGCGCTCGAGGCGTACACGAGCGGGCGGCCGGCCGCGGCGCACCAGCGCCACATCCGCTGCGTGTACTCGATGTTGTTGACGGTCAGGTAGTTCCAGTCGGTCTCGGTCGTGCTGCTGCACGCCCCCAGGTGATAGATGACATCCGGGGCGAGCTGGCCTTTCTCGAGTTCGGTCGCGAAGTGATCGTGCTCGAGGAATCGGTGGGCGTCGAGCCCGGCGAGGTTGACCCGCTTGGCCGGCACCATGGGGTGGTCCACCAGCAGCAGTTCGGCCCCCGTGGCGGCGAGCCGATGGGCGAGGTTGGACCCGATGAAGCCGGCGGCGCCGGTAATTGCGATGCGCATGCCGGAAAGCTGGCGGGAACAGGGGGAGCGCGACAAGGCGCCGAGGCGCAACGGATGACTTTACATCGGCCCCGCGTGGCGGCAGCATTTGTCATGCTGCAAACGCCCCATGTCCGTCGAGCCCGCATTCGCGCGGCGCTCCGGACCTCCGCCCTCGCTCTCACGGCCGCGCTGATCGCGCCGTGCGCTCTCCACGCCCAGCGCGGCCGCGCCGCCGCCCCCGCCAACCCGACCTACGATCCCGCGATCTACAAGGACGGCTCAAAGACCAACAAGGCCTTCAAGTCGCTGCGCTGGCGCCTCGTCGGTCCGTTCCGCGGTGGCCGTTCGGTGGCGGTGTCCGGTGACCCGACCAAGCCGCTCGTCTTCTATTTCGGCGGCGTGAACGGTGGCGTCTGGAAGACCACCAACGCCGGGCAGAGCTGGGACAACATCACCGATGGCGTGTCCGACATCTCGTCGGTGGGCGCGGTGGCCGTGGCCCAGTCCGATCCAAACGTGATCTGGGTGGGCACGGGCGAAGGGCAGCCGCGTGAGGATCTCACCTACGGCACGGGCGTCTATCGCTCAACCGACGGCGGCAAGAGCTGGAGCCACCTCGGGCTCACCGAAACGCACCAGATCTCGCAGATCCGCGTCGATCCCAAGGATGCCGATCGCGCCTACGTGGCCGCGCTCGGCCACGGCTTCGGGCCGAATCCGGAGCGCGGCGTCTTTCGCACGACCGACGGCGGAAAGAGCTGGAAGAAGGTGCTCTTCCTGAACGATTCCATCGGCGCAGCGGACATCGCGATCGACGTGACCAACCCGCGCATTCTTTTCGCGTCGATGTGGAAGTTCCAGCGCACGCCGTGGAGCATGGACGCTGGCGGCAGCCGCTCGGGACTCTGGAAGTCCACCGACGGCGGCGACAGCTGGACCGAGATCACGTTCAATCCCGGCATGGCCAAGGGTCCGATCGGCAAGATCGGGATCGCGGTGTCTCCGGCCAACGGCAACCGCGTCTACGCCTCGGTCGAGGCCAAGGATTCGTCGGGCGGCATCTTCCGCTCGGACAATGGCGGCGAGACGTGGACGCGCGCCAGCGGCGACCAGCGCTGGGGAGTGCGCCCGTGGTATTACTCGCAGGTCACGGCCGATCCGATGAACCCGGACGCGCTGTACGTGATGAACCTGACGGTGTGGAAGTCGATCGACGCCGGGAAGAACTGGACCCGGGTGCGCGTACCGCACGGCGACACGCACCAGATGTGGGTCGCGCCCAACGATCCGACGCGCCTCATCAACGCGAATGATGGCGGCGCCACGGTGTCTCTCGACGGCGGCAAGAGCTGGTCGAGCATCTACAACCAGCCCACCGCACAGTTCTATCACGTCACGACCGACAGCCAGTGGCCGTATCGCATCTACGGTGCGCAGCAGGACAACACGACCGTCTCGATCGCGAGCCGATCCGACAACGGCGCCATCACGGAGCGCGACTGGTGGCCGGTCGCGGGCTGCGAGAACGCACATATCGCGATCGACCCGAAGGACCAGAACGTCACGTATGGCGGCTGCTACACCGGCTTCCTCAGCAAGCACGACCACAAGACCAACAGCACCAAGGACATCTCCGTCTGGCTGTCGAACTATGACGGATGGGCGGTGGCGGACGTGCCGAACCGGTTCCAGTGGACCTTTCCTGTCAAGTTCTCGCTCCATGATCCGGACGTCTTGTACGTGACCTCGCAGCACGTCTGGCGCTCGAAGAATCGCGGCAACAGCTGGGAGAAGATCTCCGGCGATCTCACGGTGCACGACCCGAAGACGATGGGGCGCTCGGGCGGACCGGTCACGGGCGACATGACGGGCACGGAGTGGTACGCGACCATTTACGCGTTCGCCGAATCGCCCAAGCAGCAAGGGGTGCTCTGGACGGGCAGCGACGACGGCCTCGTGCACCTCTCGCGCGACAACGGCGCCACCTGGCAGAACGTGACGCCGGCGATCATGGGCAAGTTCGCCCGCATCACGGAGATCGAGGCGTCGCCGCACGCGGCCGGAACGGCGTACGTATCGGCCACGCGCTACCAGCAGGATGACTTCAAGCCGTACTTCTACAAGACGACCGACTTCGGCAAGAGCTGGACGCTCATCACCGATGGCATTCCGGTGGGCGCATACGCGCGGTCGTTGCGCGAGGACCCGACGCGAAAAGGCTTGCTCTACGCCGCCACGGAAACCGGCGTGTACGTGTCGTTCGATGACGGCGCCAAGTGGGAGACGCTGCAGCTCAACCTGCCGCGCGCGAGCGTGCGCGACCTGCGCGTGCACGGCAATGACCTCATTGCCGCCACGCACGGCCGCGCCTTCTGGGCCATCGACGACCTCACGCCGCTGCGTGCGCTCGCCGACTCGGTGACCAGCAAGTCGGCGTTCCTGATCCAGTCGGCCAGGGCCGTTCGCTTTGCCGCTGGCCGCTCGCGTCGCTTCGGCTCCGAAGGAGAGAACGCGCTCTCCGGACTCGTGATCGACTACTGGCTGAAGGAGAAGCCGAAGGATGGCGTGTCCATTCAGCTGCTCGATGCCACGGGCGCGCTGATCCGCACGTTCAAGAGCGAGGCCGCGCCGAAGGCCGATTCCACGGGTCAACCAGCTGCCGATTCCGCCGCCGCGCTGGCACGCGAGAAGCAGCACGCCGACGAGCTCGCGTACGAGCCGGCCGACTCTGCGCTCCACATGCGCGTGGGTACCAACCGCTTCGTCTGGAACCTGCGCTACCCCAATGCGAAGGTCATCGCCGGCGCCATTTTTGACGAAGGCACAGATGCGGGCCCGCTCGCGGTACCCGGCACGTACACCGTGCGTCTGATCGTCGGCAAGGACACGCTGTCGCGCACGGCGGAGGTCGTGGGCGATCCGCGGCTCGGTACGCCGCAGGCCGACTACGTGCAGCAGTTCGCGCTCGCCAAGCGCACGACCGCGCGCATGACCGAACTCACGGAGTCGATCTTGCGCATGCAGGAGACGCAGGCGCAGCTTGACGCGCGCGCGAAAATGGCCGGCGGCAAGGCGTTCACCGAAAAGGTCAGTGCGGCCGGCAAGGCGCTGCGGGGCAAGTTCGAGGCGGTGCGCGCCGAGGTGTACGAGGTGTACACCAAGGCCGACCAGTCGACCCTCAACTATCCCGTCAAGCTCTACCAGATGTTCCTCACGCTCAATCTGCAGGTGCAGACGGGCGACGAAGGTGTCACCAAGCAGCACGGTGACCTCTTCACCGACCTCTCCAGCAAGCTCGAGGTGCAATTGCAGATCATGCGGAAGCTCGAAGCGACCGATCTGGCCGAGTTCAACAAGTTGATGAAGGACGTCGGACTGCCCGAGGTGTACGTGCCGCCGGCGGTGACGCCCTGATGCTGATACTCCAGGATTCCCCCGCCGCTCCGCCGCAACTCGAAACCGCAAAGCTGGTCCTGCTCGGACTGCTCGTTGTCTTCGCGCTTGGCCACGCGTTCCAGATGGTACGACGCTGGATGCTCGTGAAAAAGGCGGAGGCGGGCCAGAGCGGTGTGCCAGGCATGCCCGGCGACGACTCGAAGATCACGCCGTTCCGCTTGGGCGTCGGCTTCGGCACGAACTTCTTCGACACGCTCGGCATCGGGTCGTTCGCGACCACGACGTCGATCGCGCGCTTTTTCAAGATGATGCCGGATGAACGGATTCCCGGCACGCTTAACGTCGGCCACGCCATTCCGGCCATGACGCAGGCATTCATCTTCACGCAGGTGGTGCCGGTCGAGGCCAAGACGCTCATCTCGATGATCGTGGCGGCCATCGCCGGTGCATGGCTCGGCGCGGGTATCGTGGCCGGGCTGCCTCGCCGGAAGGTGCAGATCGGCATGGGCGTCTGTCTCACGGCTGCCGCGCTGCTCATGCTCACGTCGATCTTCAAGCTCACGCCGGGCGGCGGCGAGGCGCTCGCGCTCTCCGGCGAGAAGTTCTACATCGGCGTCGGTGTCAACTTCATTCTCGGCGTGCTCATGACACTCGGGATCGGGCTCTACGCGCCGTGCTTGATCGCGGTGAGCATGCTCGGCATGAACCCGACGGCGGCGTTCCCCATCATGATGGGCTCGTGCGCGTTCCTCATGCCGGTAGCGGGCATGCGCTTCGTGCAGAAGGGAAGCCTGGCGAGCGGCACGTCGCTCGCGCTGACGCTCGGTGGCATTCCGGCCACGCTCATTGCGGCGTACATCGTGAAGAGCCTGCCGCTCGATGCGGTGCGGTGGCTCGTGGTGATCGTGGTGTTGTACACGTCGTTCGGGCTGTTGCGGACGGCGCTCAAGGGCGGCGAGGCGGTGTCCGAGGTCTGACGGCCCGCACGTTGTTGACTAGTGCCCGCTGCGCTCCACCACTCTGCCGCTGAAGTTCTGGGTGCTCACGTCTCGACCACCGTTGAGCGAACGCACGTATGCCGTGAGCATCCAGATCTGGTCGTTCGAGATGCGCCCGCCCCACGCGGGCATGCCGTCCGGCCGCCCCTCATAGATCGACTCGAAGACTTCACCGGGGTCGCCACCGAAGTGCCACCGTCCGTCGGCGAGTGACGGCCCCATCGAGCCGTTGCCATCGGCGCCGTGGCAGTCAACGCAGTTGTACGACACGTACAGCTTGGCACCGAGTGCCAGTGCCTTCGCGTCATGCTCGTACGGATTGGTGAGCACGAGCGGCTTGTCATGCGATGGCCAGCCGACGGGGTGCGTCTCGGGATGCGGGACGAAGCGAAGCGAGTCGGGGCCGGCCTGCAGCGCCGCAGGCGCTGCGCCCACGCGCAGGAAGGCGATCGTGGTGCCCGCGGTGACGACGGCCAGCAACAGGTGTGGCGCAAGTGCGCGCAGCGCGCGGAGGGAACTCATCGGTCGATCGCGAACACGAACAGTTCGCCTCCCCAACTGGTCCACTTCGCGAGTCCCGGGAGCGTTGTGCCCCGCTCGCGAACATCGAAGGGCAGGTTCACGGCCACGTCGCCGGCAATGAGCAGTCCCATGTCACCTCCAATGCCCGCGTACACCGCGACGTACTGCTTGCCGTCTGGTCCCGTGTAGGTCATGGGATTGCCGACCACACCGGAACCCACCTTGAACTTCCAAAGCGGCGTGCCGGACTTCGCATCCACCGCCTTGAACCACCCGTCGAGCGTCCCGTAAAACGCCACGCCACCCTTGGTCACCAGCACCCCACTCCAGACGGGGAAGGGCTCCTTGATCCCCCACGCCTTCTTGCCCGTGCTGGCGTCCCACGCGATGAACTCGCCGCCGTAGCCGCCTGGCCCCTGCGACTCTGGCGCGTCGGCGCCGATGTACGGCGTGCCGGGGATGTAGCTCACGGGGCGCGCCTTGAAGTCCATGCAGAGGTTGACCGTCGGCACATAGAACAAGCCCGTGACGGGACTGAACGCGGCCGGCTGCTCGTTCTTTCCGCCCTCCAGGCTCGGGCAGATGTTCTTCACCTGCCGCTCGCCCTGCGTGGTCTTTTCCGGGTTCACGATCGGGCGTCCCGTCTTGAGGTCGATCCCCGAGGCCCAGTTCACCGTCACGAACGGCTCGGCCAGGATGATCTCGCCCGTGGCGCGGTCCACCGTGTACTCGAAGCCGTTGCGATCGAAGTGCACGAGCACCTTCCGCGGCGTGCCCTTGATGGTGAGGTCCACCAGAATGTTTTCGTTCACCGCATCGTAGTCCCACATGTCGTGCGGCGTCACCTGCAGCACCCAGCGCACCTTGCCGGTGTCGGCGTCGCGCGCGAGGATCGCGCAGGTCCACTTGTTGTCGCCGGGTCGATTGCCCTCGTTCCACGGCCCGGGGTTCGACGTGCCGTAGTAGATGAGGTTGAGCGCAGGGTCGTACGACACCCACCCCCACGCCACGCCGCCACCCTGCTTCCATCCGTCACCGACCCAGCTCGACACCCCCAGGTCCGTGCCCTTGTCGTGGTCGTAGAACGGCTTGAACGACGCGTCGATGAGCATCTCCTTGTCCGGCCCCACGTTGTAGCCGCGCCAGAGCACCTTGCCCGTCTTGGCATCGAGGGCACCCACCCAGCCGCGCACTCCCATCTCGCCGCCGCTCGAGCCGACGATCACTTTGCCCTTCACGATGATCGGCGCCATCGTGATCGTCTCGCCCAGGCTCACGTCGCCCATGCGCGTCTTCCACACCTGCTGCCCGGTCTGCGCATTGACCGCCACCGTGTGGCCATCGAGCAGGTTGTAGATCAGCAGCCCCTCGTAAAACGCCGCCCCGCGGTTCACGACATCGCAGCAGGCGCGCCCTGCCGCCGCCTGTGCATTCTCCGGACGAAAGCGCCACTTGAGCGGCTGCCCCTCGGTCTTGAGGTCAATGGCGTACGCCACGTTGGGATACGGCGTGATCACGTACATGGTATTGTCGATCACGAGCGGCTGCCCCTCGTGTCCACGCAGCGTGCCGGTGCTGAACGCCCACGCGACATGCATCCCCGTCACGTTGGCCGCCGTGATCTGGTCGAGCTCCGAATAACGGGAGTTCGAGTAGTCGCCGCCCGGCATGGGCCATTCGCCTACCGGACCTGGACGAGGCACGGCGATGCTCGGCCCAGCACCAGCCGCGCTCGTTGCCGCACTGCTCGACGCGGCCACGCCTCCGGCCTCCGCCGCAGCCGCCGGCGCGCCACTGCCCTTGTCAGCGCAGCCAGCAACGAGCAGGAGCGAGTACAACACCGACAACAACGACAGCACGCCCCGGCGAGTGTGGGGCAAGTCACGAACGGTCATGGCGGGCCGGGTAAAGGGACGTACGACTGGCGTAGGTTGGCAGTGCGCGCGCCGCCGCGCCAGACGCGTGCCGCCGCCTCCCGTGGCAGCGGGTGGCCGATATAGCTTTCCGGACTATGTCCATGCGAGAAAAACTCGAGCTCCTCGAGCGCCGCCGCGCCGAGTCCGAGCAAGGTGGCGGTCCCGAGCGCATCAAGGCCCAGCACGCGAAGGGCAAGCTGTCCGCCCGTGAGCGACTCGATGTCCTGCTCGACGAGGGGTCGTTTGTCGAACTCGACCGCTTCGTCACCCACCGGTCGCGCGACTTCGGACTTGAAAAGGAGCTCGTCTACGGCGACGGAGTCGTCACCGGCTCGGGCAAGATCAACGGCCGCCCCGTGTACGTCTTTTCGCAGGACTTCACCGTCCTCGGCGGCTCGCTCTCCGAGACGTACGCCGAGAAGATCTGCAAGGTCATGGACTTGGCCGTGCGCAACGGCTGCCCCGTCATCGGCCTCAACGATTCCGGCGGCGCGCGCATCCAGGAAGGTGTCGTCTCGCTCGGCGGTTATGCCGAGATCTTCCTGCGCAACACGATGGCGTCCGGGGTCATTCCGCAGATCTCCGCCATTCTCGGTCCGTGCGCTGGCGGCGCCGTCTACTCGCCTGCGATCACCGACTTCATCTACATGGTCAAGGGGACGAGCTACATGTTCGTCACCGGGCCGCACGTCGTGAAGACAGTCACGCACGAAGACGTGACGATGGAGCAGCTGGGCGGCGCCGACACGCACGCCGGCACGAGTGGCGTCGCGCACTTCAGCCACGACTCCGAACTCGCGTCGCTGCAGGCCATCCGCGAACTCTTCCGCTACATCCCGCAGAACAACTTGGGCGAGCCGCCCAAGGGCGCGGGCACGGATCCGCGCGACCGCCGCGATGAAGCGCTGCTGGACGTTGTCCCCGACCACCCGAACAAGCCGTATGACATGCACGACGTGCTCCGGCGCGTGACGGACGACGGTGAGTTCTACGAGGTGCAGCCGGACTACGCAGGCAACATTCTCTGTGGCTTCGCACACTTGGGCGGCCACTCGGTGGGCATCGTCGCCAATCAGCCCGCGGTCCTCGCTGGTGTGCTCGACATCAACGCCTCCGGCAAGGCCGCGCGCTTCATCCGCTTCTGCGACGCGTTCAACATTCCCGTCGTGACCTTCGAAGACGTGCCCGGTTTCCTCCCGGGCATCGCACAGGAGCACGGCGGCATCATCAAGCATGGCGCCAAGCTGCTCTACGCCTACTGCGAAGCCACGGTACCGAAGCTCACCGTCATCACGCGCAAGGCGTACGGCGGTGCGTACGACGTCATGAGCTCCAAGCACATCCGCGGCGACTACAACGTGGCCTGGCCCACGGCCGAAATCGCCGTCATGGGCCCCAAGGGCGCGGTGGAGATCCTCTTCCGCAAGGAGATCGCGGAGAGCGCCGACAAGGCCGCCGCCACCGACGCGCGCGTGGCCGAGTACACGGCCAAGTTCGCAAACCCGTATGTGGCCGCGAGCCGCGGCTACATCGACGACATCATTGATCCGCGCGAGACGCGGCCGCGGTTGATCGACGCGCTCGACACGCTCGCCACCAAGCGTGATCGCAACCCGCCGAAAAAGCACGGGAACATTCCGCTCTAGCGATCATCATGTTCAAGAAGCTGCTCGTAGCCAACCGCGGTGAGATCGCGCTGCGGATCATCCGCGCCTGCCAGGAATTGGGCGTGCGCTCGGTGGCCGTGCATTCCGATGCTGACGCGCAGGCGCCGCACGTGCGCGAGGCCGACGAGGCCGTGCGCATCGGCCCCGCGCCTTCGAGCGAGAGCTACCTCAAGGGCGATGCCATCATCGAGGTGGCCAAGCGCGTGGGGGCGGAGGCTATCCATCCGGGCTACGGCTTTCTGAGCGAGCGCGAGTGGTTTGCGCGCGCCGTGCGCGATGCCGGTCTCGTCTGGGTGGGACCGCCAGCTGAAGCGATCGCTGCCATGGGCAGCAAGACCGCCGCGCGCACCCTTGCCATTTCGGCGGGCGTGCCCGTGGTGCCCGGCACCGCGCAGGCGCTCACCGACGCGGACGAAGCGCGCACTATCGCCGCCAAGTACGGCTATCCCGTGCTGCTCAAGGCGGCGGCAGGCGGCGGCGGGAAGGGGATGCGCATCGTCCGCGCCGACGGCGAGATGACCGCCGCACTCGACTCCGCTCGTTCGGAAGCGCGCAAGTCGTTCGGCGATGACGCTGTCTACGTCGAGAAGTACATCGAGGGACCGCGCCACGTCGAGATTCAGGTGCTGGCCGACAGCCACGGCAATTGCATCTCGCTCGGCGAGCGCGAGTGCTCCGTGCAGCGACGACACCAGAAGATGATCGAGGAAGCGCCCTCCGTGGCCGTCACTCCCGACCTGCGCAAGCGCATGGGTGATGTTGCCGTCGCTGCGGCCAGGGCCGCGGGCTACGTGAACGCCGGCACGTGCGAGTTTTTGCTCGACCGGGACGGGAATTTCTATTTCCTCGAGATGAACACGCGCATCCAGGTCGAGCATCCGGTCACGGAACTCGTCACTGGGCTCGACCTCGTGCAGTGGCAGATCCGCATTGCCGCCGGCGAGAAGCTGCCCCACACGGAGTCGCTCGTGCCGCGCGGCTGGGCCATCGAGTGCCGCATCACCAGCGAGGATCCGTCCAACGGCTTCCTGCCGAGCACGGGGCGCATCGAGCACCTGCACGTGCCGAGCGGCCCGGGGGTGCGCTGGGATGGCGGCATCGAAGCGGGAAGCGAGGTCGGGCTCTTCTACGATCCGATGCTCGCGAAGCTCATCGTGCACGCAGCCACGCGTGAGCAGGCGATCGCGCGCATGCACCGCGCGCTCCTTGAGCTCACGATCGATGGCATCGAGACCTCGCGCGAATTTCACCTGCGCGTGATGGAGCATCCCGACTGGCAGTCGGGCAACATCTCGATCCAGTGGCTCGAGCAGCACCTCGACGAGATCGCCACACCGCAGGCGCCAGACGAGGCCGTGCGTGCAGCGGCCGTCGCCGCCGCCTTGATCGCCGAGCGCGATCGCACAACGCGTGGTGGCATCGCGGCCAACATCGCTGCTGGCGCGATGACCGCGACGCCAGCGACCTCGGCGGCGGCCGCCAGCGGCGCCGACGCGTGGCGTCGCGCGGGCCTGATGCACGGGCTTCGCTAGCGTGACCACGATCGTGCGTGCGGAATCGACCGGCGCCCTTCCGGCGGCCACCGTCACGGTGGACATCTCCTCCATCGGCGCCGGCGGCGTGGGCGTCGCGCGCGCGGACGGGCGCGTGGTGTTCGTGCCGCGCACCGCCCCAGGTGATCAGGTGGAGGTGCTGCTCGAGCCCGCGGCGTCGGACGCGCGCTTCCGCTCCGGACGTCTCGAGCGCGTGATCACCTCGGGCCGCGGCCGCGTGGAACCCGCATGTGCGCACTACACCGCGGACGATTGCGGCGGCTGCCAACTGCAGCACCTGAGCGTACCCGCGCAGGGTGACGCCAAGGCCGGCATCATCCGCGACGCCTTCCAGCGCATCGCCAAGCGGCCGCTCGCCGAGGCGCCCGAGGTGCGCGAAGGACCGTCGCCGTGGCGCTATCGTCGCTCGCTCTCGCTGCACTTTCGTCCGCTGGGCGACGGGACATGGCGCGCGGGACTCAACGCGTATCACACGCCAGGCTCGATCTTCACCGTCACCGACTGCCTGATCACGCGCGAGCCGGTGGTGGCGGCGCTCAAGGCCGTGGTGGATGCGGGCGCACACCTCCCGACGTGGGACGGCCTGCGCATCACCGCGCGCGAATCGCCGAGTGGCATCGCGCTCATGGTCGAGGGCGCCGAGGCGTGGGCCGAAG
>JAYTVE010000488.1:0-46001 GCA_043744185.1 Gemmatimonadota bacterium
CGTGCTGAAGGCGTGCTGCCACGGCATCGGGTGGCGGCGTGCGCGAAAGCGCGCGACGAGGCCCGCATGCGTGTCCATCGACACCGAGAGCACGTCGAAGCCCTCGGCGTGATGTCGCGCATGGGCGCGCGCGATGTTCGGCAGCTCGGCTATGCATGGTGCGCACCAAGTGGCCCATATGTCGATGAGCACGACGCGAGCGCGCAGCGAGTCGCGCGTGATGATGCGGCGACCGTCGAGCGAGCGTACATGGAAGTCCGGTGCGACGCGCCCGATGGCCGTGGCACGGCCGGCGCCGTACGCGGCGCGCGTGATCTCGGTGTCGTGCTCGCGCGGATACTCGTGCTGGAGGAGCGCGAGGTACGGCGCAGCGGCAAGCGCGCCCTCGCGGCGACCACGCACGCGTGCGGCGCGCACGAGCGCGTGGAAGCGCGCGGCAGGATGCGCGTCAGGGCGCGCGATCACGCTGTCGAGCGCGGCGAGCCAGCGGGTCCGGAACGCTTCGTTGGCGCTCGCGCGCTCGGGGGTGAGTGTACGCGCGTTGGCCAAGCGGAGCGCCGCACCGATCGCGTCCGCATGGTGCGCGTAGCGTAGCGCCCATGCTGCGGATGTGGGATCGAGCGAGGCGCCGAGCGCGTACGCGGTGCTGCTGTCGAGCTGCGCGCTGTCGGCGTTGAGCAGGACAGCGGCGGCGAGTGCCTGCCGATGCGTGGCGTCGGTGGCGTCGGTGGCGCCGCGCCACGAGGCGAGCCAGCGCCTGATGCGCACCGGATGTCGGAGCTTCGCGTCGCCGTCCGTGGTATCGCGCGCGCGGGCACGGTCGGCGGTGTCGCGCGCGGCGAGGACGGCGCGTTCGAGATCCGCGAGCGCGCGCGCTTGAGCGGCGGTTGACGCTGTCGATCCCGGATCACGGCGCAGGAAGTCTTGGGCGCTGGTTCGCGACGTCGCGCCGGCGAGCCACGCGGCGGCGACGATCCATCGCCGCCGCCGCGTCATGCGCGCTAGCGCTTCGCCGTCGACGCGGCGGGCAGCTTGTCGAGCGCGCCGAGCAAAATGCCGGGCGTCAGCACCTCGGGGAGCACGACGCCGGGCTTCGTGCCATCCGCCGGATAGAGCACGTAGAGCGGAATGCCGCTCCGGCCGAAGCTCGCCACGGCGCGCCCGATGACGGAGTCGCGCGCGGTCCAGTCGGCGCGCACGAGCGCCACCATGCCATCGCTCAGGCGCTTCTTGACCGCGTCATCGGCGAAGGTCACGCGCTCGTTCACCTTGCAGGTGAGACACCAATCGGCGGTGAAGTCGAGGAAGACGGGGCGGCCTGCCGCGCGCAGCTGCGTCACCTGTTGATCGCTCCACGGCGTCCACGTGAGGCCGTAGCGATCGGTGAACGGCGCCGTGGGCGCGGCGGTGATCGGAGGCAGCGCGCGCGATCCGCGCGACACCAGCACGATGCCGAGCACGGCGCCGGCGCCGGCCATCGCGACGCGCGTGCGGCGCACGCTTGCATTGGGCGCGAGGTCGGCCTGTTCCCACAGCTTCATGACGCCGAAGCCGGCGATGCCCGCGGCAATGAGCAACAGCAGCCCGATATCGCTCGTCTGCCGCCAGAACACCCACGACAGCCACGCGACCGTCGCGAACATCGGCACCGACATCACGCGCTTGAGGATCTGCATCCACGCCCCCGGACGCGGCAGCTTGTGCATGAGGGCTGGCACGAACGGCAGCACGACGTACGGGAGCGCGAGCCCCGCCCCGAGCGCCGTGAACACGAGGAAGCTCTCGAACGCGGGGCGCAGCACGGCGTACGCGAGCGCGGCACCCATGAGCGGCGCCGTGCACGGCGTGGCCACCACGACCGCGAGCACGCCGTTGAAGAGCGAGCCCCAGTAGTCGTGGCGCTTCCCTTCGAGTTCGCCCAAGCGCGTCAGCCCGAGGCCGATTTCGACTGCGCCCGTGAGCGAGAGCGAGAGCACGAAGAGCACGATCACCATGGAGCCCACGAAGAGCGGCGACTGCATCTGGAAGCCCCAGCCGAGTGCGGCACCGCCGGCACGGAGCGCGAGCAACACGCCGGCGAGAGTCCAGAAGCTCAGGATCACGCCGGCGCCGAACACCAACCCGTGCTTCTGCGCCATGCGGTCATCCTCGCCGGCCATCTCGGCGAAGCCCATGACCTTGATCGCGAGCACCGGAAAAACGCATGGCATGACGTTGAGGAGCAGTCCGCCGAGCAGCGCGAGCGCGAGTGCGGCACCGAGCGTCGTGATGTCGCCGGCGGGGGCAGCGGCCGCGTTGAGCGTGGTGGCGACACCAATTGCCGGAGCGGTCGCGATTGGCGTCGCGGTCGCGGGGGCCAGCGCTGCCGCGGCGACGACCGGCGCGCCCTCGACGGGCATGGAGGACGAAAACGCAGCCACGCCGCCCGGCCAGCCGCCCTCGCGCACGAACAAGCCGCTCACTTCCGGCGAGGCGACTTCGCCATCCTGCCGCGCCAGCACGAGTACCAGCCTGCCGTTCTTGACCGTGGGCGTCTGCGGCGCGCCGTGCGTGAAGTGGAAGAGCGCGTCCGGCGTGGCCGGATAGAAGCGCACGCCGGTGGCATTGAGCTTGGTGCCCATGGGCGGCGTGAGCGTGATCGCGTAGCCGGTGGCGATGGTCTTCGCGGTGGAGGTCCAGCCGGCTGGGAGACCCGGCGGGATGCTCGCGCGCGCGGCGTCGATGCGCGGACCCCAGAGGGCGTCGCCCGTGGAGGTCGCAGCGACCGGGACGTCGAGTGCTACGTCGGCGTTGCCAGGGATACAGACCTTGTCGCAGGCGATCCAGGTGGCCTTCGCCCGCAGGGTAATGGTGCTGCCCGCGGTGACCGCGCCCGGAGTGATGCGCAGTGGGAGCAGCACCTCGTCCTGATAGGCAAACGAGACGAGACCTGCGGCCTCGAGGCGCTTGGGCTCGGGCCAGAGGATCGTGTCGGCGGTAACCCCAGGCGGGAGCTTCCACTCGAGGTGCGTCGGGCCGCCGGCATCCCCTGCGGTGCGCCAGTAGGTGTGCCAGCGCGGCTCCATGCGGAGGTGCAGCGCGACCCAGAACGGTTCGCCGGCCCTGGCGGTCGAGACGGCTCCGACGAGTTGAGCCTTGGTGTGCGAATCGGGGGTCCAGCGCGCGCCCTGCGCCGTGGCCAGCGCGGGGAGGGCGAGGGCCGCGACCAGCGCGACGGACGGGGCGAGGAGACGACGGACAGACATGGATAGAAGATTAGCGACTTGAGACCCGCATGGTTCCCGGGGCGCAGCTTCACTGCCTTCCCACGGCTGCGAGCGGTCATGACGACACGCCGCGGCCGGTTCGGCTAGATTGCCCGACGCTCACCCTCTCTACGCGTCCCGTGAATTTCATCGAACGTTTTCAGGCCACGCTGGCGCAGCTCGCAGACTTCCTCCCCTCAGTGGGTGGCGCGGCGCTGGTGCTCTTTGTCGGCTACCTGTTTGCGCGCCTCGCCTCCCGCGGCCTCGGGGTGCTGCTGCGCAAGCTCCGGTTCAACGAGCTGCTGCTGAAGGGTGGTATGCACACTGCCATGGACCGGGCGGGCCACCACCTGGTTCCGAGCCGGATCGTCGCCAATCTCGTCTTCTGGCTGCTGATGTTCGCGGTCATCCTGTTCGCCGCGCAGTTGATCGGACTCGAGTCGCTCACCACCGTCATCAACGAGCTGGTAGGGTACGTGCCGAGCGTGATTGCGGCGATCGCGATCATCATCGTGGGCATCGTGCTGGGTTCGTTCGTGAGCGGGCTCATTCTCGCGAGCACGGGCGGCATCGAGGGGAGCGCAACGCTCGCCCGTGTGGGGCGGGCGGGGGTGATTGTGCTGGCGATCTTCATGGCGCTCGAGGCGCTCGGGATCGCGACCGACATCGTGACGCTGGCGTTCAGCATCATCTTCGGAGCGGTGGCGCTCGCGGCCGCGCTCGCGTTCGGACTCGGCAACCGCGAGTTGGCCGGCGAGATCACGCGCGAGTGGTACACGCGCTACAAGGTGGAACGCGATTCGATCGCGCGGGAAGCGCAGCTGTCGCTGCTGGCCGAAGAGGCGGAAGACGCGGCGAAGCCGCCCTCGCCCCGTGCGTCGGTCGGGGCCGAACCACCCCCGAACACACCCCGATAGCCTTACGGCAGCGGGCGGTCGAGAACCACCGCCCTAAGGCCATGCATCACAACCGGTTACGAGGGGCCCAGCGGGCTGCCATTGCCCGGTCTTTGCGGCTATGTTTCGTGGTTCCCCGCTGCGGGCGTTGTACCCCCCATCCGACGGACTCATGACCGCGCCGAACAACCGCGAACGCATCCTGCCGCGCCTGATCGACGAGGAGGTCAAGGAATCGTTCATCAACTACTCGATGAGCGTGATCGTCTCGCGCGCCCTGCCCGATGTGCGCGACGGGTTGAAGCCGGTGCACCGCCGCGTGTTGTACGCGATGAACGAGCTCGGTCTCGTGCCCGGGCGCCCGTACAAGAAGAGCGCGACGGTGGTTGGCGACGTCCTCGGCAAGTACCACCCGCACGGCGACTCGAGCGTGTACGACGCCCTCGTGCGCATGGTGCAGGAGTTCTCGCTGCGGCACCCGCTGGTGGATGGGCAGGGGAACTTCGGCTCGGTGGAAGGCGATCCGGCGGCGGCGTACCGGTACACGGAAGCACGCCTGACGGCGATCGCGATGGAGCTGCTGTCGGACATCGACAAGGGCACCGTCGACTTCGTGCCGAACTTCGACGACCGCCTCGAGGAGCCGAGCGTGCTCCCGGCTGGCGTGCCGAATCTGCTGATCAACGGGTCGAGCGGTATTGCGGTCGGCATGGCGACGAACATCCCGCCGCACAACCTGGCCGAGATCATCGCGGCAACGATCGCGCTGATCGACAATCCCGACATCACGATCGAGGAGATCGCGACGCACGTGAAGGGGCCGGACTTCCCGACGGGCGGCTACGTGGTCGGTCGCCAGGGGATCGCGGACTACTTCCGCACCGGGCGTGGCCGCATCGTGATGCGGGCGCGCGCAGCGATCGAGGAGCGCGAGGGGGGCAACGGCCGTTCGCAGATCGTGATCACCGAGATCCCCTACCAGGTGAACTCGGCCAAGCTGCTGGAAGACATCGCGAGCCTCGTGCGCGACAAGAAGCTCGAGGGGATCTCGGACCTCCGGAACGAGTCCGACCGCGACGGCATGCGGATCGTGATCGAGCTCAAGCGTGACGCGATCCCGCGCGTGGTGCTGCAGAACTTGTACAAGCACACGCAGATGCAGACGACGTTCGGCGTGATCATGCTGGCGCTGGTACCCGATCCGACGACGCGCCGGCTCGTGCCGAAGGAGCTTGGCATCAAGACGGTGCTCGAGCACTACGTGGCGCACCGGCACGAGGTGATCACACGGCGCGCGCAGTACGAGTTGCGGAAGGCGAAGGAGCGCGAGCACATCCTCGAGGGGCTCAAGATCGCGGTCGACAACATCGACGCGGTCATCAAGGTCATTCGCGCGGCGGAGGACACACCATCGGCGTCGGCGGAACTGCAGCGCCGCTTCAAGCTGACGGAGATCCAGGCCGAAGCGATCCTCAACATGCGCCTGGCGAAGCTCACCGGGCTCGAGCGCGAGAAGCTCGAGTTGGAGCTGGCCGAGGTGCGCGGCACGATCGCCGGCCTCGAGACGCTGCTGGCGTCGAAGCCGAAGCGGCTGGCGTTGATGAAGAAGGAGCTGGCGGAGATGGTGGCGAAGTTCGGCGACGAGCGCCGCACCGAGATCACGAGCGACTCGGGCGACATCGACCCGGAGTCGCTGATCGCCAACGAGCAGATGGTCGTGACGATCTCGCACTCGGGCTACATCAAGCGCACCTCGATGAGCACCTACCGCCAGCAGCGCCGGGGTGGGAAGGGGGTCTCGGGGAGCGAGCTCAAGGACGAGGACTTCATCGAGCACCTCTTCGTGGCCTCGACGCACGACTACATCCTGATCTTCACCGAGGATGGGCGCTGCTTCTGGCTCAAGGTCTACGAGGTGCCGCAGGGCGGCCGTGCGACCAAGGGCAAGCCGATCGTGAACCTCATCAACACCAGCCCCGAGACGCAGATCAAGGCGATCGTGCCGGTGAAGCAGTTCCGCGACGACGAGTTCCTGCTGTTCTGCACGCGGAAGGGCACGGTGAAGAAGACCAAGCTGTCGGAGTACGCGAACCCGCGCTCCAACGGCATCAAGGCGATCAAGATCGAGGGCGGCGACGAGTTGATGGACGTGCAGGTGACCGACGGCTCGAACCACATCGTGCTGGCGACGCGGTACGGCCTCTCGGTGCGCTTCCACGAGTCGGACGTGCGGGAGATGGGGCGCGACACCACGGGGGTGAAGGGGATCGACCTGCGTCCCGAGGACGCGGTGTGCGGCATGGTGGTGGTGCGCCGAAATCAGGCGACGCTGCTCGTGGTGACCGAGAAGGGGCTCGGCAAGTGCTCCCCACTCGAGGAGTACCGCGTGCAGAAGCGCGGCGGCAAGGGAATCCTGACGCTCAACCGGACGGAGAAGACGGGCAATCTGGTGACGCTGATCGAGGTCCTGCCGGAGGACGAGATCATGCTCATCACCAAGCAGGGGCAGATCATCCGCTCGAGCGTGGATCAAGTGCGTGTCACGGGGCGCAACGCGCAGGGGGTGAAGCTCGTCAATCCTGCCGAGGGCGACCTGGTGTGCGCGGTGGCACGGGTGGTGCCGGACGATGGCGTCGCGGAAGGGATTCCGGTGGGCGAGGGCGAGGAGCCCGGACTTGCGGGGGACACCGCCGCGGCGGAATAGCTCGACCAGCGGCCGGCCGGCACCTGCGCCCGGCCGACAACGCCCGGAGCTGCGGGCTGTTCTTGCTTTACGCCCTCCGGGGCGAATGGTACCTTCGTGCCAACAGGATCGCGTCGGCGAACAGCCGACGCGCGCTTGTTCCTTGTCCCTCGGACGGCGCCGTCATTGGCTAGCTCGCGCATTCTCGTCGTCGACGACGATCCGGCCCTGCTGCAGACGATCTCGATCGTCCTGCGTGAGCAGGGCTACGACGTCGCGACGGCAGAGAACGGGCAAGCGATGCTCGAGTCGATCGAGGCGCGCGAGCCCGAGCTGATCCTGCTCGACGTGCTCATGCCGCACCTCGACGGTTTCCAGCTGCTCGAACGGCTCAAGGCCGATGAGCGCTACGCCGACCTGCCGGTGCTGATGGTGAGCTCGTTGCCGGCGGAAGAAGCGACGGTCAAGACGCTCGGACTGGGCGCGGCCGACTATATCCGCAAGCCGTTCCGCGTGCGGGAGCTGCTCGCGCGCATCCAGGCGCAGCTGCGCGTGCGGGCCGAGCTGCGCGCGGCGAAGGATACCGTGCGAAAGCGCGACGCCGACCTGGTGCGCGCGCGCGAGGAGGCAGAAACGCGGCGCACGATGGTGGACATCCTGCACGAGGTGACGGACGAGCTGTCGCCCGAGGAGATCTACCACGTGGTGGCGCGCCGGGTCGCGCGTGCGCTGAACACGTCGCACTGCTCGGTGGTGTTGGCGCGGCCCGACGACAAGTTCGGCATCGTGGCCACCGCGTTCGAGGATCCGTCGGTGATCAACTACCGGATCCAGCTCGAGCTCTACCCCGAGATCCGGACGGCGCTCGCGACGCAGGCGCCGGTGCTGGTGGAGGACCTGCTGCTGGCGCCGCTGTACGCGGAGATCCGCGAGAAGTGGGCGAAGCACGGGACGGTGGTGAAGATCCGCTCGGTGATCGCGCTGCCGTTCTCGCTCGACAGCGCGCAGGTGGGCGTCTTCTTCCTGCGGCGCACCGGCGAGGAGCCGCCGTTCGACAAGGAGGACGTGGAGTTCGCGTCGACGGTGATTCGCGCTGCGGTGAGCGCGATCCAGCGCGCGCGGATGATCGAGACGACGAAGGCGGACAACGCGCGCCTCGAGGTGCTTGCGCGCACTGATCCGCTCACGCAGCTGCTCAACCGGCGCGTGCTGGTCGAGCGGATCGTGCAGGAAGTCGAGCGCGCACGGCGCTACCAGAACACGATCGCGCTGATGATGATCGACCTCGACCACTTCAAGCGCGTGAACGACCAGTACGGCCACCTCGTGGGCGACGACGTGCTGCGCGACGTGGCGGCGATCCTGCGCAACGCGGTGCGCACCGTTGACGTCGTGGCGCGCTACGGTGGCGAGGAGTTCGTCGTGGTGCTGCCCGAGACGGCCGCGGTTGGCGCGCAGGCATTCGCCGAGCGGTTGCGCGAGAAGATCGAGGCGCAAGACTTCAGCGCGCATCCGCATGGAACGTTCCACGTGACCTGCAGCATCGGAATGGCGAGCTATCCCGGCCAGCACATCGAGAGCGGCGAGGATCTCCTCGCCCGCGCGGACGAGGCGCTCTATCGCGCCAAGGCCGACGGCCGGAATCGCGTTCGCACCTGACCTACCCTCCCCCCATCGACCATGCCCTCCAAGTGCCCGTCGTGCGGCACCGCGTACGGTGACGACGCCAAGTTCTGCACCCGCGACGGCACGCGACTCGTGCCGGTCGCGCAGGCCGCCCCAATGGGAGGCGCGCCGCGCGGCACCGCCGCGCCGGGACGTGCGGGCATGCCCGCGGCCGGGCCGACGCCGAGCATCGGCGCGATGGCGGGCCGGGTGCTCGACGGGCACTATCGCGTGGACAAGAAGGTGGGCGAGGGTGGCATGTCGTTCGTGTACCTCGCCACCGACGTGAGCGACGGGCGCCGCTACGCGATCAAGGTGCTGTCGCCGTCGCTGTCGCAGGACCAGAACGCGATGGCACGCCTGCGTCGTGAAGCGGGACTCGCCATCCGCCTCGAGCACCCGAACGTCTGCCACATCATCCGACTGGGCGAGACCGAGGACGGCATGGTGTACGTGGTCATGCCGTTCGTGGAGGGCGAGATTCTCGCCGATCGTCGGCACAAGGCAGGGCACCTGCCGCTGGGCCTCGTGGTACAGTGGGTGAGCGAGATCGCGGCCGGGTTGCAGGTGGCGCACGACCTCAAGATCATCCACCGCGACCTGAAGCCCGAGAACATCATGATTTCGAAGGGCGCCGACGGGATCGACCACGCCGTCGTGATGGACTTCGGCCTCGCCAAGGAGCGCAAGGCGGGAGGCGAGCTGGAGAAGCTCACCGCCACCGGCATCATCCTCGGCACGCCGGAGTTCATGAGCCCGGAACAGCTGCGCGGCAAGCCGCTCGACGCGCGCACGGATGTGTACTCGCTCGCGCTCATGACGTACGAGATGCTGACCGGCAAGCTGCCGTTCGCGGGGCGCACGCAGCAGGAGATGATGATCGCGAGGCTCCGCAACGAGCCGATCCCGCTGCGTACGATGCGGCCCGAGCTCAACTTCCCGCCAGCGGTGGAGAAGGTGATGCTCAAGGGGATGGCCCGCACGCTCGAGGAGCGGTACGCCACGGCCCCCGAGTTTGCGACGGCGCTCGCGAACGCCGCGAATACCGACACGGACGAACGTGGCGGTGGCGTGCTCGGCCGGCTCTTCGGTCGCTAGGCCGCCCACGCTGATGTCAGCCACTCCCACGCGTCGTCGTCGCGACGCGAGCCCCCTCTGGCTGCTGCTTACCGTGGCGGTGCTTGGCGTCGGGGTGGTGGCAACGACGGCTAGCCCGCGTGTTGCGCGCGCCCTGACGCAGGGCGAGCCGGGCGCAGCGGCGCCGGCGCTGCCGATGCCGAATCCATCGCCCACGCTCGACGGGAAGCTGCTCGCGCCTGCGGGCTTCACGGTAAAGCAATTTGCCAAGGTGGCCGGGGCACGGTTCATGGCGCAGGGCCCGGACGGCAGCGTGTACGTGAGCCAGCCGGGGATGGGGCAAGTGACGCGCTTGTCGGGCATGACCGCCGACGGGCGCGCAGCGAAGGTGGAGAAGGTGCTCGAAAACCTCAGCCTGCCGCACGGGCTCGCGTTCCACGGCGGGTACTTGTACATCGCGAACACCGACCAAGTCGTGCGCGTGCAGGTGGAGGCGTCGGGCGCGATCACCGACAAGCCGCTGCCGACCGCCGCGACGTACGACGCGGCGGGCGGACACTTCACGCGCACCGTGGTGTTCGGCCCCGACAACGCGATGTACGTGTCGATCGGATCGACGTGCAACGTGTGCGTGGAGCGCGACTCGACGCGCGCAACGGTCATGCGCTTCGACGCCGAGGGGCAGCACGGCGCGGTGTTCGCGCGCGGGCTGCGCAACGCGGTGGGGCTCGCCTTCCACCCGGCGAGCGGCGCGCTGTGGGTGACGCAACACGAGCGCGACAACTTGTCGCCGAGCCACGAGGACACCCCGCCCGACGAACTCAACATTCTGCAGCGGGGCGGCGACTACGGCTGGCCGTACTGCTGGGGCCAGCGCGTGCCGAGTCCCGAGTTCAACGACCGGGCGCGTTGCACGAAGACGATTCCGCCGGCGCTGTCGTTCCAGGCGCACTCGGCGCCGCTCGGGATCACGTTCCTCGCGCGCGCCACGATGTTTCCCGCGGAGTACAAGGGCGACGCGCTGGTGACGTTTCACGGATCGTGGAACCGGCGACTGCCCACGGGCGACAAGGTGGTCCGCGTGAAGATCGAGAACGGTCGTCCGGTGGCGTACGAGGATTTCATCACGGGCTGGCAGAACGAGAAGGGGCAGCGTTCGGGCCGGCCGGTGGACGTGCTCGTGCTGGCAGATGGCTCGGTGCTCGTGTCGGACGATGACGCCGGCGTCATCTATCGGGTGACTCGTTAGCGCATGATGGCGCGCTGGCAGGTGGGTGGTTGTGGAGCGCGCCTGACGGCCTGCGCGCTGGCGCTCGGCGTGACCTCGGTGTTCGCGTCGCGGAGCGATGCCCAGGGCGCGACGTTCACGCCGACGGCGGCCAGCGTCGAGCGACCGCAGCCCGGCATCGACGTCCTCCACTACGACATCACGCTGGGCGTGTCGCCGCCGTCGTCGGCGATCGAGGGGCGCGAGGTGATCACGCTCGTGCGTCGGCGCGGCGTGCGGCAACTGAGGTTGGATGCCGTCGGTCTCACGATCACGCGAGTGGAGGTGCGCGGCGTGGCCGTGGCACTCCAGCGCCTCGATTCCGCCGTGGTCGTGCCTCTTGCCGATCCTGACGGCGACACGGTGCAGGTGACGGTCGCGTGGAGCGGTGTGCCCAAGGACGGCCTCGTGATCACGAGTGACGCGGACGGATGGACGGCGTTCGGCGATAACTGGCCGAACCGCGCGCGGCTCTGGCTGCCGGTGGTGGATCATCCGTCGGACAAGGCAACGGTGTCGTGGACGGTGCGCGCGCCCGTGGGTTATCGCGTGATCGCGAACGGCGTGAGCGGCACGGTGGATACTGCGGGTACGCCCGAGGTCGCCACGTGGCGCTTCCGTCAGGCGCAGCCGATTCCGACGTACCTGATGGTGATCGGCGTGGGGAAGCTCGAGGAACTCTCGCTCGGCGCGACGGCGTGCGGGGCGAGCCTCACGGGTGGCTGCGTGCCGCAGTCGGTGATCTTCGCGCCCTCGGTGAGGCGTGCGATGCCGGGGACGTTCACGCAGGCCGACGAGATTGTGCGCTTCTTCAGTTCGCTCGTCGGGCCGTATCCGTACGACCGGCTCATGCATGTGCAGAGCCGCACCCGATTCGGCGGGATGGAGAACGCAGGCGCGATCTTCTACGCTTGGGAGATCTTCGGCAACGGCAACCCGTTTCCACCCGGCCTGATCGCGCACGAGACGGCGCACCAATGGTTCGGCGACGCAGTGACGGAACGCGCGTGGTCGCACGCGTGGCTGTCGGAGGGGTTCGCGACGTACCTGGCGGCGATGTACGCCGAGCACGTGGGCGGCGACACGGCGTTGCGACGCGAGCTGGCAGGGATGCGGAAGGCCGTGCTGGGGTCGCGCGTGAGTCGGGAGCGACCGGTCGTGGACACCGCGCAGACGGTGCTGATGCAGCTGCTCAACACGAACAGCTACCAGAAGGGCGGGTACGTGCTGCACATGCTGCGTCGTGAGATCGGCGACAGCGCGTTCGTGCGGGCGATGCGCGACTATCAGGCGCGGTACCGCAATGGCAACGCGATGACCGACGACTTCATGCATGCGGTGGAGGCCACGTCGACCCGGAAGCTCGGGTGGTTCTTCGACCAGTGGTTGCGTCGACCGGGTTGGGCGACGGTCGAGCTGCAGTGGCGCCAGCAAGGGCGCGAGGTTGCGCTATGGGCGGTGCAGCCCGCCGGCGCGCCGCGCTACCGGCTCCAGCTGCCGCTCGACATCGAGCTTGCTGACGGGACCGTGCTGCATCGCGTGGTGCAGGTCGAGGACGAGGGCGCGCCAATGACGCTGCAGACCGTGCCGGCGGGCGCGACGGTGCGCACGCTCAAGCCCGATCCGCGCGGCGACCTGCTGGCCACGTTCACGGTGACCGCACTCACGCCACCGTGACGGCGCGACGCATTTCGCAGGCGCTCGCCCTGCTGCTGGCGAGTGCGACCGTCCTTGGCGCGCAATCGCCGCAGGAGCGCCGTGCGCGTGCCGACCGCGAGATGGTGAACGAACTGATCTCGCGCGGCGCGCTGGTGAGCGCGGAGTCGGTGTACTACGCGGCGGTGCGCGTGCGGCCGCGTGACCCCTGGGCGCGGCTCAACCTCGGCCGGCACGTGCTGGCGCGCGGCGTGGGGAAGGTGGCGGTCGCGCTGCTCGAGGAAGCGCGCTTCTTCGGCGGCGATCCGGCGCTGATCCTGCCCGACCTGCTGGCGGCGTATGAGCGTGCGGGCATGTGGCGCGCGATCGCGGCTTTCCCGGGGTCCGCGATCGGCACCGGTGACAAGGCGCGCGCCGAGTTCCTGATGGCGCATCCCAGCAGTGCGGTAGGGGCCGACTCGGCAGTGCTTCGGCTCGAGAGGGGCGGTCCGGCGACGATGGGGCGTATCGCGCTGGTGATCGGCGGCGACACGGTGCGCGCGAGCATCGACCCGACGGTGCGTGGCGTGTTGCTCGATGCGGCCTCGGCGCGGCGGCGCGGCGTGCGCCTGTTCGCGCGCGATGCGGGGGCGTTGCGTGTGGCGGTGGTGGACACCGTACGTGCGGGCGCCGTGTCGTTCACGAACGTGCCCGTGCGTGTCGCGGCGCCGGGGGATACGACCGGTGCACGCGTCGGACTCGACTGGCTGGGCGACCGCCAGCCGACGATCGACCCCGAGCGCTACACCGTGACGCTGCGGCGGTACCCTGTCGATCCGCGTGCGGTGCAGGGGGCGCGCGTGCCGATTGTGTTCACGGAGGATGGCTGGGGGCTCGTCGTGGGCGGGTTCTCTCCGATGTCGACCGTGGAGGGGCGGACCGCGCTCGGCGAGCGAAAGTGGACGTTGATCACGTCGCGCGGGGAGATTGCGGTGTTGCCGCGGTAGGGAGTGGGCAAGTTGGAGAGCAAGAGCAACGGCAAGAGCAACGGCAAGAGCAACGGCACAAGCAGATCCCTCGCTTCGCTCGGGATGACAGGCAGGTCATTCGCTGTGCTCAGGACGACGTCAGGGGGCGCGCCGCACGTACGTGAGGTCGTACGACAGCTGCCAGCTCTTGCCGCCGTCGTTGCTCGTCTCCGAGAACTGGCGCACGGTGTCGGCGCCGACGTGAAAAAGCGTGAGCTTGGTGGGCACGCGGCCGAGTTCACCGCGCGGCGCTGGGGTCGTGCCCTCGAACACCATGTTGCCGCCCTTGAGCTCGCCCACGTAGTCGTGCTGGCCGCCGCTGTTGTCGACCCACGTCTGGCGCCACCTGCCGATGCTGCGATCGAAGATGTTGAAGCTCTGGCCTGACGAGCCGCCCTGGCCGCTCCAGTGCTCCTGCACCACGCAGCCGTTTTCCTCAAGGGTGATGCGGTTGCGCGAGGGTTGCGGGCTGGGCGGTCCGCTGGTGGGCTGGACATCCCAATCGCCGACCCAGAAGTCGAATTCGCGGAAGCGCGGGTCGACGCGGCAGGGCTGCGTCACCTGATCGTAGGCCACGAGCACGGCGCTCCACTTCGCGTGCGCCTTGAGCGATGCAAGGTGCTTGTTGGCAACAAGAACCTGCGACGTGAGGAACATGCCGCGGGCGAGCGAGCGCTCGAGCTCCGCGATGGACGCGTCCGGCTTGCGCTGTTCCGCCAGCGACTCAGCGAGCCGATAGGCGGCTTGTGCAGCCGGGATCCCCAGCCTCTCGGCGGCGCGCAGCATCGGTTCCCCTTCGGCCGGGCGACCGAGTTCGGTGAGCGTGACGCCTGTGCGGAATCGCGAAAGCGGATGTGCCGGGTAGCGGCTGGCGAGGGCTGTGTACGCGGCGTTGGCCGCCGTCCAGTCACTGGCCGCGAAGAGAGTCGCGGCCCGCTGCAGCTCGGCCGCCGGCGGCGACGCAACCGCCGTCGCCTGAGCGGTGACACTTTGAAGGGCGAGAAGTGGTAAGAAGAGGCAGACCACCAACGAGGTACGGCGCATGGAGACTCCGGTCAGGTGACAGGGATGCAAGCAACATCGCGACTGGCGGGCGCGCTTTCACGTGATTGCGCGTCGACCGCCGTCGACCGGGTGTTGCACGATGCAGACGGCGTGACGATCGGGGAGTTCCGGTGCGATCCGGCGCACCCGTCTTTCCGCGACACGGGGCCGATCCGCAACGCGGTGGTGGTCTTCCCGCGTACCAGCGTGCGTATTCGGCATGAGGGCTCGCGCGCGTTCGTGGCCGATGCGACGATGATCACGGTGTACAACCGGGCGCAGCGCTACGAGCGGTTCGCGGTGTCGCCCGAGGGGGATCGGTGCGACTGGTACGCGCTGTCCGACGTGCAGGCGCACGGGTTGGTAGTGGAGGCGGCACCGGCGCTGGCGCAGGGCACCGAGCGTCCGTTCGGTGCCCTCGAGCGCGTGCCCGGTTCTGTCGCGCTGTACCGGCGCCAGCGTGCGCTGTTCGCCCGTGTGCGGGCCGGGCGCGCGTCGGCGCTCGAAGTGGAAGAGGAGGCGCTCTCAATCGTGGGCGACGTGCTCCGCCAAGGGGAGGGCGCGACGGGCGTGAGGAGTCCCGCCGCGGAAGGGGCGCGGCGTCGCCGCGATCTCGCGGAGGCGGCACGTGCCGTGCTCGCATTGACGCTGCAGGAGAACCGCCCCGTAGCCACGATCGCGCGCACGCTGGGCACCTCGCCGTACCACCTGTGCCGGACGTTCAAGGCGGAGACCGGCATGACGATGCATGCCTACCGCGTGCGCCTGCGACTGGCGCGTGCTCTCGAGGAAATCGAGGTGCCCGGGCGCGGCCTGTCGGCGATCGCCCACGAGTTGGGCTTCGCGAGCCACGCGCACTTCGTGCGCCACTGCCGCGACGCGTACGGGGTACCGCCGACGGCGTTGCGCGCGCAGCTGCGGGCGGGCGAACGCTGAGCGCGTGGTTTGCGCGCCGGTTTCCCTTGGCGGGACCGCGCCGGTAGACTGTTGGACGTCGATTGACCGCTCGCTCTCTCCCACCATGCCGCGCATGCGCCGTCGCCTCGCAGTGTTCAGTGCCGCCCTCGCGCTTCCATCATTGCTCTCCGCGCAGGTCGCCACCGCGCCCGCCGGCGCGCCGTACCAATTTACGATCGAGGACTACGCGCGCGCGGAGCGCTTCCTGGCGCCGACGAGCACGCCGCTCGTCACGGGCACGGCCGGTCGCGGCACGTGGACGACGGATGGCCGCGTGTTCTATCGCGCGACGACGACGGCGGGGAGCGCGTTCATGGTCGCGAGCCCGGCGAAGAAGACGCGGGCGCTGCTGTTCGACCACGCGAAGCTTGCCGCCGCGCTCAGTGCCGCGGCCGGCGTACCTGTGGAGGGCGACCGGCTGCCGTTCCGCGACCTCGAACTCTCGAGCGATGGCAATGCGGTGACCGTCGTGGTGCGCGCGCGCAGCCTGACCTGCGAGCTCAAGGGCTACACGTGCGCGGTGGCTGCGTCCAAGCCCGCGCCACCGGCCAATGCGAGCGTCTCACCCGACGGCAAGACGGCGGTGTTCATCCGTTCGGCCAACCTGTGGGCGCGCGAGTTGGCGTCGGGAAAGGAAACGCAGCTCACGACCGACGGGATCAAGGACTTCGGGTACGCGACCAACAACGCGGGCTGGGTACACTCGGACGACCCGGTCGTCACATGGTCGCCCGATTCGAAGGCGATCGCGACGTTCCAGCACGACGGTCGCGGCGTTCGCGACATGGTGCTCGTGGCCACCAACGTGGGCAACCCGCGCGTGGAGCAGTGGAAGTACCCGATGCCGGGTGACTCGATCGTGTTCAAGGTGTCGCGAGTGGTGGTGACGCTCAGCGACGGCGCGCCGAGCGTGGTGCGGTTCAAGATGCCGCCTGATGCGCACCGGTCGACCGTGTCGGACCACATCGCGTGCGGCGCCTCCATCTGCGACACGCAGTGGTACAAGGACGGATCGCACGTGGCGTACGTGTCGACGACGCGCGACCACAAGCAGGCGGCGCTGCGCGTCGCGGACGCGGCCAGCGGTGACGTGCGGACGCTCATCGAGGAGAAGGCGGCCACGCAGGTGGGTGACGCGTCGTTTCCGCAGGAGCTGTGGCGCGTGCTGCCGGCGAGCAACGAGTTCATCTGGTGGTCGGACCGCGAGAACTTCACGCAGCTCTACCTGTACGACCTGACGACGGGCGCACTCAAGAACCGCATCACCGTTGGCGACGGCAACGTGGCCGAACTGGTGCGCGTGGACGAGAAGAAGCGACAGATCTGGTTCATGGCCAACGGCAAGGAGCCGGGCGAGGATCCGTACCACCGGCACCTGTATCGCGTCGGCTTCGACGGCAAGAACCAGGTGCGCCTCACCACGGAGGGCGGCAATCACGCGGTGAACCTGTCGCCAGACGGGAGCACGTTCGTGGACACGTGGTCGACGCCGTCCGTCGCGCCGACGAGCGTGCTGCGCGATGCCAACGGCAGGCTGCTGCTTGCGCTGGAGACGGCGAGCCTCCAGCCCCTGCTCGCCTCGGGCTGGCACCCACCGACGCCAATCAAGGTGAAGGCGCGCGATGGCACGACCGACATCTACGGCCTCATGTACACGCCGTCGACGCTCGACTCGACGAAGAAGTACCCGATCATCAACCACATCTACCCGGGACCGCAGGCGGGCAGCGTGGGCCCGCGCAGCTTCGTGCCCGCGCGCGGCGATAATCAGGCGCTCGCGGAACTCGGCTTCGTGGTCGTCGAGATCGACGGCATGGGGACGCCGGGGCGTTCGAAGACGTTCCGCGATGCGTACTACGGCCACATGGACGACAACACGATTCCGGACCAGGTCGCCGGGATGAAGGAGCTCGCGCGGCGCTACGCGTTCATCGACATCGACAAGTCCGGCATCTGGGGCCACTCGGGCGGCGGCTTCGCCACCGCGTCGGCGATGTTTCGCGAGCCCGACTTCTTCAAGGTCGGTATTGCGGAGTCCGGCAACCACGACAACCGCAACTACGAAGATGATTGGGGTGAGCGCTATCAGGGGCTGCTCGTCAAGTCGGGCCCGAGCGACAACTACGTCGCCGAGGCGAACCAGACGTACGCGAAGAACCTGAAGGGGAAGCTGTTCCTCATTCACGGCGGCATGGACGACAACGTGCCACCGGTGAACACGACGCTCGTTGCCGATGCGCTCGTGAAGGCCGGCAAAGACTTCGACCTGCTCATCCTGCCGAACGCGCGACACGGCTACGGCGCCGACAATGCGTACGTGATGCGCCGCCGTTGGGACTACTTCGTGAAGAACCTGCGCGGTGACACGCCGCCCAAGGAATACCAGATCGGCCGCCCGCGCGTGCAGCCGTAACAGGCAAGCGCCCGAACGCCCGCGCGGTTACCGCGCGGGCGCGAGTCGGCGGAACTCTTCCGATCCCGGCGCGGGGGTGCGTGCCTGCGTGGTGAGGTCGAGCCGGTACAAGCCGAAGCGCGCGCCGTAGCCCTCGGCCCACTCGAAGTTGTCCATCAGCGACCAGTGGAAACTGCCGCGCACGTCGATCCCTTCGGTGATGGCCTGCCGAATGGCGTACGTGTGCTGGCGAATGAACATCGCGCGCATGGTGCCCGCTGAGTCGGCGAGCCCGTTCTCGGTGACGAGAATCGGCAACGGGTACCGCCTGTGCGATTCGCGGATGAGCTCGAGCAGCCCCTCGGGATAGATCTCGATGCCAGCGTCGGTCTGCTGGCCCGGGCCCGGGTGGATTTCCACCATGCCCGGTGAGCTTGGCGCGAAAGTGATGAGGTTGCGGCGGTAGTAGTTGATGCCGACCCAGTCGAGTGTACCGGCGAGCTCGGGTGCGGGTTCGTCGAGCGTGGGGAAGCCTGGTGTGCTGAACGCGAGTCGTCCGGTTGCAATGGACTCGTAGAAGGCCCAATTGAAGCCGTTGGCTACCTTCGACGCCACGATCTGCTCGAGGAGATTCCAGCGCGCGGCGGGCTGGAAGACGATCATGTTGGATGCAACGCCGATCTTCGCGTCGGCGTCGCCGGCGCGCAGGGCCGCCGCCGCCTTGGCATGCGCGCGCAACAACCCGGCGAACGCCTGTACCGCGAGCGGATTGTCCTTCTTGGCGGGCGGCCACATGCCGGCCACGTAGCCGAAGAACATCTGGACCTGCGGCTCGTTGATCGTGCACCACCAGGTGACCTGCGGGCCGAGACGCTTGGCCGCCTCGGCGGCGAAGCGCGCAAAGCGATCCGGAAAGTCGGGTGCCACCGCCCCGCCGCGATCCGCCATCCACGTGGGCAGCGTGAAGTGCAGCAACGTGACCATCGGCTCGATACCGGCCGCGCGCAGCTGCGTGAGTTCATCGGCGTAGTGCGCCCACGCCGCGTCGTCCCACGTGCCCTCGACCGGTTCGAGGCGGCTCCACTCGATCGAGAAGCGATACGCGTTGGCGCCGAGCGTCTTCATCAGGCCGATGTCCTCGGCCACGCGGTTCCAATGATCGGCCGCGCTACCGCTCTTGTCGCCATGTTTGATGACACCGGGCTGCGCCTCGAAGCGTGCCCAGTCGTTGCGCGTGTTGCCGCCTTCGACCTGATGGGCTGCCGTAGCCGTTCCCCAGAGGAAGCCTGCGGGCCACTTGGAGTCGAAGGCGGTTCGCGACTCGGGCCCGAGTTCCGCCGGCACGTGCTGGCGGTCGAAGTACAGGCAGGTGGTCATGTAGCCGAACGCGAGCAAGCCGGCAGCGATCGCGAGGCGACGGGTCCAGGTCATCTCAGGGGGGCCGGCTGAAGACGGCACCGTGCGGCACGGCGCCGCCGCTCGCGCCGTGCGGATACGTCTTGTTCTCGAAGCGGAAGCCGGCCTCGCTGCTGCCTTCCTCGCGGAAGCGCTCGTCGAGCGAGAGCGCGCCGGTGGTGGCATCGAAGTTCGCGATGATGACGCGCGTCTTGAGGGAGCGATATCCCGTGAGAACGACACGCTGCATGTTGGGCTCGAGCGAGATCCAGTGCGGCACGTCGTCGTCGCCGAGCGTGAGGCGCGATACCTCTCGTGGATGCGACGGGTCGGACATGTCGAGGCTCACGATCGCGCTCCACGCGGGGACTGTGACGAGGTAGTAGCGGCCCGCGACTGTGGGGATGGCGCAGTTCGTGCCCGCCTTGCGCGGGAAGGCGTTCACGAGGCGTGCGGTCGGCGCATTGCTCGCCACACCGTCGACGACATAGAGGCCGCAGTTGAAGGTCGAGACGGTCACGGTCTTGCCATCGGACAGCACGCGCGGCTCCGCGCTGTTGAACCCCTCATTGCCGCCCGGTCCGTTCGGGAGCTCGATGGTGTGCAGGAGCTTGAGGTTCTTCAGGCGCCAGACCTGGATGGTGCGCGTCGAGTCGGCGATGCCCATATCGGTCGTGGTCGTGACGATGCGATCGATCTTGGGCAGGATGAGCGCCGAGTACGGGCGGATCCGGCGATCGACGCCGGGCAGGTTGGCGGAGCTCGTGCGCACGACCTTGCCGCGTGGAGTGAGCTCGGCGAGTCCGCCGGGCGCCGTGCCCTGCGCGTCATGTTGCATCTGGAACGTCGCGAGCCGGTTACCGTTCGGCAGCCGCAAGAAGCTGTGCGGATGCATCATCCCGCCGACGTCGCCGAACTGCGTAGTGATGCGTGGCGCCGCAGGATTCTCGAGGTCGAAGATGAACGACTGGCCCGACTTGAAGCCGTTGGCGAAGAGCTTGCCGTCGGTGCCCATTTCGTGTTCCGTGTGATGCGGGCCGTTGCCGCGCCCGGGTACGGGCACGGTAGTGACGAGCTTTCCGTAGCGGCCTGCAGCGGGGCGCACGTCGAGGACGGCGAGAAAGTCGGGGCCGGCGCTCGTGTCGAGCGATGCCGACCAGAGGTAGAGGTAGTCGCTGGAGGCGCGCGCGGGGCGCTGCGCGGCACCGCGCGTGGCGACCAACGTGAGGCACGCGAGCAGCAGGGCACGAGGAGAGCACTTCATGATGACGATGCGGATTGGACGTGGAGTGAAACCTCGCTGCGGCGACCGCACGTAGGGTACGGTACGGCTGTGCACGCGGCAATGACCGTGCGTCCGCGCCGCATGCTTGAGCGCGCGGCGACGTGCTCGTGGGCCTGTGAAAGCTGGCTGCACGTCCACTGTTGCGACGAGAAGGCGCTGAACCGAGTTGCCCAGACGACGAGTATCACGCAAGCTCCATCACCGACATGGATCCGCTCTCCGACGTCCTCCGCGCCATTCGCCTCACCGGCGCGTATTTCTTCCTCGTCGAGGCCTCGCGTCCATGGTCGATCCTGACGCCACCCGCGCTCAGCTACAAGACGCGCGTGTTGCCGGAGTCCGAGCACCTGATCGCGTATCACGTACTGACGGAAGGGGAGTGCTGGGTGGGCCTCGACGGCGATGCCCCGCTGCTCATGTGCGCAGGCGACATCGCCGTGTTTCCGCACGGGCACGCGCACCGGCTGTCGAGCGATCACGTACCGCGCGGTGAGCTACGGCACATGGGGTACGCGGCGCTGCCGTTTCCCACGCTCAAGCGCGTGAATGAGGGGCCGGGCGACAACCGTTTCGTGTGCGGCTTCCTGGGCTGTGATGCGCGCCCGTTCAATCCGTTGATCGGAGCGCTGCCATCGCTGCTGCACCTCAAGTCGACCGGGGATGGCTGGCTAGCCGCATTCACGGAACAGGCAGCGCTCGAGTCGCTCGCTCCGAGCCCTGGGAGCGATCAGGTGTTGACGCGCATGGCCGAGCTGATGTTCGTCGAGGTGGTGCGCCGTCACCTTGAATCGCTGGCAGGGACGGGCAGCGGTTGGCTCGCGGGGCTCGGTGATCCGCTCGTGGGCGCGGCGCTGGCACGCCTGCACGAGGATCCCGCGCGTCACTGGTCGCTCGTGGAGCTCGCGAAAGCCGTGGCATCGTCGCGGTCGGTGCTCGCTGAGCGATTCACGCAGGTGGTCGGCATTCCCCCCATGCAGTACCTCGCGAAGTGGCGTCTGCAGCGCGCAGCTGAGCTGCTCGCGCGCAGTGGCGAGAAGGTGGCGACGGTTGGTACGCAGGTCGGGTACGACTCGGAGGCGGCGTTCAGTCGCGCGTTCAAGCGCGCCACGGGAGTGTCGCCTGCGGCCTGGCGGAAGTCGCGGCGGGCGCGGTAGTCCGCCCGTGATCACCGCGCGCGCGTTGCGAACGCGCGCACGAGATCAGCGGCGCGCGGCCTTCAACTGCTGGGCGAGACGCCCGGGAACGCCGTCGGTAGTTGGCGCGGGCGCGAGGCCCAGACGATCGGTGATGTAGCGGGCGATGTCCACGTTGCGCACGGGGCCGATGCGCGCCGGCCCGGCCGCGTCGGGACGCCAGCTCACGAAGACACCCTGCATCTCCGGATAGGCAGGATCCCAGCCGTGACTGCCGCCGGCGCTCTTCGGTGCGAAGCGTGCCTGGCCGACTTGCCAGTGCAGCTCCATGACGACGACGAGATCGCCGATGCGCGGGTCGTCGCGGAAGTGGAGCGCGTCGGGGACCTCGTCCCGCAGGTACGCGCGGCCGTGCTGCATGCGGCGATTGATGGAGTCGCGCAGGACGATGGCGCGATCGCGGCCACCCGTGACGTGCGCCGTGGCGGCGGGACCGCCGTCGGCAATGCGCACCCCCAGCAGGTCGATGACGGTGTCGAGCGCGACGTAGGTGTCCGGTCCGCTGCTCGCCATGCCGTGGTCCGCGACGACGAGGAGCTCGAGGCCTCCCGGGCCGGTTGGCACCCGTTCGAGCCCGTCGAGCAAGCGACCGATGGAGATGTCAACCGCGCGCACGGAGTCGCCGGCTTCGGCCGACTCGGGGCCGCCGTGATGGCCGCCGTCATCCGTGGTGCTGAAGTAGAGCGCGATGAGGTGCGGGCGCGACTCGACCGGGAGCGACAGCCACGCGAGTACGGAGTCCACGCGGGTCGCGTTGGGCACCGTGCCGTCGTACGCCTTCACGCGGGACGGGCGCACGCCGCCGATGTCAGCTTCGGAGCCCGGCCAGAAGTAGGATGCGGCCACCATGCCCTGCCGCTCTGCGCTCACCCACACCGGTTCACCGCGATACCAGGTGCCATCGCGCGCGGTGAGCGTGTCGCTCATGCCATAGCTCTCGTTGCGCGCGGGATCGAAGAACCGGTTGGCGACGAGACCGTGGTGCTGCGGCTCGAGGCCGGTGACGATGGTGTAGTGATTCGGGAAGGTCTTGGATGGGAAGGCCGGAATGAGTGCATCAGCGCGCACGCCGCGAGCGAGGAGGCGCGCGAAGTTCGCTGCGGGATAGCGGTCGAGGTAGTCGAAGCGGAACCCGTCGAGCGAGAGCAGGATGATCGTGGGCGCGGCCGCGTGCCGCGCATCGTTGAGCCCGCCTGAGCCGGTAGAGGTTGCGGGCGCCTGGGCGTGCGCGGTGGCGCCGGTCGCGAGTGCGGCAATCAAGGTGAGAACCAGCGAGATCGTGCGCGCCACCGCGGCGCGCTTCCCAAGTGCGGACTTCTTCGCGACGGTCTTCGTGGGGGCCGGCTTCTTCGCGCGTTGCTTGAGCGCGAACTCCGCGAGGCGCGCCTTCACGAGCTTCTTCACCAACGCGGCTGGCAGCGACTTGCCAACCGGAAAGCGCACCGTGCCCTTGCTCGTTGCGTAGTCGGCGAGCGCGTCGGCGCTTGCCGCGATCGGATGCGCGCCGGGAAAGAATGAGCCGTGGCGCGCGGCGGCGTGATAGAAGCAGATCACCCGCCCGGCGTGCCGATACGCCGGGATGCCGTAGCTGATGCATTCCTCGGCGTCCGGTACGGCGGTCGCACTCGCGGTGCGCAGCTTCGCGAGCGTGGCGCGCTTGTCCGGCGTGAGGGCGGCGAGGTATGCGTCGGGGGTGGTGGGTGCGGTGCGCGGGCGTGCCTTCATGAGCGCGGGAGGGAGCGGGGCGGTGAGGCGGGCGCCAGCAGTCGCTTCGTCCGATACACCTGATTGCGCGGTCCCGTCACGGGGTGGCCCGGGGTGTCGCGTGGCGGCGGCGAACGGGTGCGGCGGGTAAGTTTAGCAGGCTGTACCGCACGTATTCCCCACTCGAGAGTTTCCCATGCGCATGCTCGTTCTCGGCGCGGGCCTTCAGGGCTCCGCCTGTGCTTTCGACCTTCTGCGAGTTCCCGAGGTCACCGAGGTCGTGCTGGCCGACAAGGTCACCGATCACCTGAGCGCCTTTCTGAAGCCGTTCGTCGGCGGGCGGCTCAAGGTGATCACGCTCGATGTCCGCGATCACGCCGCCGTCGTGAAGGCCATGACCGATTGCTCCGCCGTGATGTCGGCGATCCCGTACTATTTCAACCTCGACCTTGCTCGCGCAGCCGTCGAGGCGGGGGTGCACTTCAGCGACCTGGGCGGCAACACGGAAATCGTCTTCCAGCAGAAGAAGCTGCACGAGGAAGCGAAGCGAAAGGGGGTGTCGGTGATTCCCGACTGCGGCGTCGCGCCGGGCATGGTGAACGTCCTCGCGCAGATGGGGATCGAGTCGATGGATTCGGTGGATGCCGTGCGCATCTTCGTCGGTGGGCTGCCGCAGCATCCGGAGCCGCCCCTCAACTACCAGATCGTCTACTCCATGGAGGGGGTGCTCGATTACTACACGACGCTCTCGTGGGTGCTGCGCGGCGGCAAGCGCACGCAGGTGACGGCGCTCTCCGAGCTGGTGACGGTGGATTTTCCTGCGCCGCTCGGGCACCTCGAGGCGTTCCACACGGCCGGTGGCCTGTCCACGATGGCGTTCCGCTACGAGGACAAGATCCCGGTGATGGAGTACAAGACGCTCCGCTATCCGGGTCATGCCGCCCTGATGGCGTCGATCCGCGCGCTCGGGCTGCTCGACCTCGAGACGGTGACGACGAAGGATGGCACGACGGTCGCGCCGCGTGACGTGTTCGTGGCAACGGTCGGTCCGCGCCTGACCAAGATCAACTCGCCCGACCTCGTGGCGCTGCGGGTGACGGTCGAGGGCAGCAAGAACGGCGTCAAGCAGGTGTGGGCGCGCGAGCTCATCGATAGTGCTGACACGACCAACGGCGTGAGCGCGATGATGCGCTGCACCGGTTACTCGCTGGCGATCACCGGCATCTTCCAGGCCACGGGCAAGGTACTGGGCCACGGCGTGCTCACGCCGGATGAAGCCATGCCGGGCGAGCCGTACGTGAAGGCGCTTGCCGATCGTGGCGTGCGCGTGCAGGACTTGGCCGGGGTGACGGCGTAAGTCCAGATTGACCGGAGCCGGCGTCGCGCACGAAGCGATGCCGACGTCACCCCCAAACGGAGACTGACGCCTGATGCGCCGTTCGCTGACTTCCTTCGTGCGTCGCTGCGGCCTGGCCGCATTTGTCGTTGTTGCCGTTGGCGCCGAAGCACAGGTGGCCCGCCGACCGCTCGTGCCCGGCGACGTCTATCGCATCAAACGCGTGAGCGATCCGCAGCTCTCGCCCGAGGGCGACTGGGTTGCGTACACGGTTTCCAGCGCCGACTCCACCGCGAACAAGAACGACAGCGACGTCTGGATGGCCAGATGGGACGGCTCGCGACAAGTTCGCCTCACCTCCACTCCCGAGAGCGAATCGCGCCCGCGCTGGAGTCCCGACGGCAAGTTTCTCGCGTTCACGTCGGCGCGGCAGGGCGCGAAGGGCGGCCAGGTGTGGCTGCTCGACCGGGCGGGTGGCGAGGCCGTGAAGCTCACGAACGTGAAGGGCGGCGTGGGCGATTTCGCTTGGAGCCCCGACGCGACCAAGCTCGTGCTTGTGATGACCGACCTCGACAAGGACGAGGCCGACACCACGAAGAAGGACGCCGGCCCCAAGCCCATCGTGCTCGACCGCTACCGCTTCAAGCGCGACGTCGACGGGTACCTCAACGACCGCCGCTCGCATCTCTACCTGTACGACATCGCGAGCAAGAAGGTCGACACGCTCACGCGCGGCGCGTGGGATGATGAGCGTCCGATCTGGTCGCCGGATGGCACGCAGCTGCTCTTCATGAGCAACCGCCGTCCTGACGCCGACAAGGTGGACAATCAGGACCTGTGGGTCGTCGACGCGCGGCCGGGTGCGATGCCGCGCCAGCTCACCACCTTCGACGGACGCGACATCAGCGCCAGCGCGGGCGCCTGGAGCCCCGACGGCAAGCAGGTCGCATTCCTCACGGGTACAGACGTGGGCTCGCTCGCGTACGACCAGTATCGTCTCGCCGTTCTCAGCGTCGCGGGCGGTGCGCCACGCGTCATCACTGACAAGCTCGACCGCGGCGTGTCGCAGCCGATGTGGAGCAGCGATGGCGCGAGCATCGTGCTGCTCGTGACCGACGACCGCGAGCAGTACGTGGCGCGCGTGGACTCCGCCACCGGCACGCTCACGCGCCTCACGAGGGAACGCAACGAGGTCAGCACGCTCGCACGTGGGCCCAATGGCCGCTGGGCCGTGCTCGCCAGCGACCCCGAGCACCCGAACGAGGTGTACGCGTTCGACAACGGTGCACTGCGCCGCCTGACCACGCACAATGACGCCTTCATGGCGACCATCCAGCTCGGTCGCGTCGAGGGATTCAGTTCCAAGGGCAAGGACGGCGCCGAGACGCACTCGGTGCTCATTCGTCCGCCCGGCAAGGAGTCGGCGCGCGGACTGCCCACCGTGATGTTCATCCACGGTGGACCGAAGGGGCAGGATGGCTACGGCTTCGACCTCACGCGCCAGATGATCGCGGCCAAGGGCTTTGCCGTTGTTGGCGTGAACTATCGCGGCTCTGACGGACGCGGCCATGCGTGGCAGCGCGCCATCTACGCCGACTGGGGCAACAAGGAAGTCATCGACATCCTCGGTGCCACCGACGAAATCGTGAAGATGGGCGTGGCCGATCCCGCTCGGCTCGGCATCGGCGGCTGGAGCTACGGCGGCATCCTCACTGACTACACCACGGCCAGCGACACGCGCTTCAAGGCGGCGTCGAGTGGCGCGGGCAGCGCGCTGCAGCTCACGATGTACGGCACCGACCAGTACATCACGCAGTACGAGGCCGAGCTGGGCAGTCCGTGGAAGAATCCGCAGCTGTGGCTCAAGCTCAGCTATCCGTTCTTCAAGGCGGACAAGATCAAGACGCCCACGCTCTACATGTCGGGCGAGAAGGACTTCAATGTGCCGACGTCCGGCAGCGAGCAGATGTACCAGGCGCTCAAGGTGCTCGGCGTCGAGACGCAGATGGTCGTCTATCCGGGACAGTTTCACGGGCTGACGACGCCGAGCTTCCTCGTGGATCGCTACGAGCGCTGGCAGAACTGGTTCGGTACGCACTTGGGCGAGGCGGTGCAGCCGTAGCGTGATGCCAGCGCCCCGGGGCACCTTCCCGGGGCGCGGGGGACGAAATGACGGACTGACTCAAGCGCCTCGCTGGCCGCCGAACAGCGTGGGGTTGTGAAGGACGCCGTGCTGGCGCTACTGCAGCGCCGCCGCTGCCTGGAAGCGCATCACGCGGCTGTTCGAGTAGTCCGTGATCCAGAGCTTGCCCGTCGTGCTCTGAACAGTGACGCCGTACGGCTGGCCCACGTTGCTCGCCGAGGCGGCAGTGGTCGAGATGTCGGTGAAGTTCGCCTTGCCGAGGACCGCGTCCGCGTTCGCACCGTTGCTCTTCGAGGCCGCCGCGTAGAACACGAGCACGCGATTGAAGCCACCGTCGGCGACGTAGAGGTTGCCCTTGAGGTCGGTTGCGAGGCCGTACGGCAGGTAGATGTTGGCCTGCGTGCCGATGACGCCGCTGTTGGTGCCCGTGACGAAATCCGGCTGGCCGAGCACTTTGTCGGCGGCGGCGCCGTTGGCCTTGGCGGCCGCGTTGAGGAAAATCAGCACGCGCGAGTTACCGCGCTCACCCACGTAGAGGTTGCCGCTCGCATCCACGACGACGCTCGTCGGATTCCGCATGCTGGTAGCCGTGGTGCCCGAAGTACCGGTGGTGAACGTCGTCTGCCCGAGCACGCCGATCGCGGACGAGCCGTTGGCGAGCGCGGCGGCGTTGTCGAAGCGCAGCACGCGGTTGTTGGAGCCGTCGGCGACCCAGACGCGACCCGCCGCATCGGCCGCGACCCCCGCAACGGCGAAGAACTTCGCAGCCGTGGTCGCGAAGCCTTTGGTAACGAGATCGGGTTGGCCGATCGCCGCATCGGCTGAGGCGCCGTTGGCCTTGCCGGCGGCGCCGTTCCAGCGGAGCACGCGCGTGTTGCCGGCGTCCGACAGGTAGAGCGTGCCGGCGCCATCCACCGCGATGCCCAGCCCGTCCTCGAACCCGTTGGTGACGGCCGTGCTCCCGTTGAGGCTGCCGTTCCAGCCGGAGGCCGTGAAGGTGGTCTGCCCCAGAATGCCGTCCGCATTGGCACCGTTGGCCTTGGAGTTCGCATTGTCGAAGCGCAGCACGCGATAGGCGCTGTTGTCATGCACGTACAGCGTGCCGGTGCTGGTCACGGCCAGGCCCCATGGCCCCTTGAAGGTGCTCTGGGTGACGGCGTTGCTCCCGCCGGAACCCACGGCCGTGGCGCCCAGCACCGCTTCGGCTGCCTGTCCATTGGTCCAGGGAGGGGTGGCGGTGCCGCCACCCGGTCCCGAAGTAGCGGAAGTGTCGGTGCCCCCCGCGCAGGCGGCGAGCGCTGCGGCGAGGGCGAGTGGCGCAAGCTTCAAGGCGCGCATGAGGTCGGCAGGGGTGCGGAGTTGGACGACGGGACGAGTGGCTCGTGTTGAAAGGCGGCTACTCTTAATGTGTTACTCGCCGCGAGCTTCTGTGCAAGAGGACGCAGCGCACTGTGAAAATGCGGCTGACAGCACTTCCCTGACAATCGCATGACGGTGTGGCTCTGGTGAGGGAACTGGGCACACACGATCACAGTAAGCATGAGTATCGCTCACGGCACCCATTCAGGCGGCGGGGGGTACGGACAATCGGGCTCTCGTCGACGAGACAAGTTCCGATCCCCGGCACGGCACCACGCGGAGCAGGGCATGCGCTACGCACGTTCCATCGCACGTTCCATCGCACGGTCCATCGCACGCTGGACGACCGCAACTCTTGCCGCGTTTATCGTGGTGGGCGAGGCTGCCGCGCCGCTCGGCGCGCAAGCCACGAGCGGCGACGGCTATCTGTTCGGCGCGCCAATCGGCACGCTCACGGTGCGCATGGGCTACGCGCAGCCGCTCGCCAAGAGCGACCTCTTCGATTTCGCCACGAGTCAGTTCTCGCTCAGGCGTCGCGATTTCGGCAGCGTCGAAATCGGGGCCGACATCGGCGTCATGCAGGGCGAGCGCCTCGAGTGGCTGCTCTCGGCCGACGTGGCATCGCGCACCGCAGCTTCCGACTACCGCAACTACGTCGGCAGCGACGGGCTGCCGATCTACCAGCAGACGACGATCGTGCGCGTGCCCGTGACGTTCGGCGCGCGCTACTGGCTGACCCCGCCGGGAACGCGCATCGGCAAGCTCGCATGGGTGCCTGCTCGCGTGGCGCCCTTCGTGTCGCTGCAAGGCGGCGTCATGTGGTACGAGTTCCACCAGAGCGGCGAGTTCGTGAACTTCAACGCAGGCAACGCCGTCTTTGCGGGCGACCTCACGTCCAATGGGTGGGCCCCCACGGCGGCGGTGAGCGCCGGCGTGGCCGTGGCGCTCAATCCGCACTTCTCGCTCCTCACCCAGGGGCGTTACATCTATGCCAACAGGACGCTGGGCGCCGACTTCACGGGGTTTCAGCCGATCGACCTTTCCGGCCTCAGCGTGACGGTCGGTCTCTCGTACCGGATGCGGTAAGGAGCTCGCGATGCGAACCCTCAGGGTGGGCATGATGATGGTGGCGGTCGCGCTGACGGCGGCGCCCGCCGGAGCGCAGCGGGCATCCGGACAGTGGGCCGCCTATTTCGGCTGCTGGGTTCCGGGCGACCCGTCGGTGGCTGTGAGCGAGTCTCGCGTTGTCTCCGTGAGTGGCACCGTTGTCAGCGTGATGTCCCCCGCTGTTTCCGCGTCGGGGCCGATGCGCTGCGTCATTCCCGGTCGCTCGGATGATCGCGTGCAGATGCTCACCGTGCACAAGGGCGACGTGCTCGACCGGCAGGAGGTCATTGCCGATGGCGCCGACCACGCGATCGATCGCGATGGCTGCACGGGCACGGAGCGCGCTACGTGGACGGGGGGCGGCGCGCGACTGATCGTGCGCGGCGAACTGAACTGCAAGGGCGGCAGCACGGGCTTCACGTCGTCCGTGCTCGACGTGCTCTCGCCGTCGTCTTGGGTGCAGATCTCCGGCATCCGCTCCGGCAAGAACGTGGAAGCGCGCCCCCAGTGGTATGTACGCGTGGCGACTGACTCGACGTGGCCCGCCGACGTGCGAAGCGCGCTCGCCAATACGGGTACGGCCGGACAGGTCGCGCGCGTGGCGGCGGCGGCCGATCCCGACGCGCGCGAAATCGCGAGCGTCTCGCGCGACGTGGATGAGGCGGTCGTGCGCGCCTGGCTCGTCTCGCGGTCTGCCGCGGGCCGCCACACGATGCCGATCACGGGCGAGAGCCTCAAGCAGTTGGCCGATGCCGGCGTGAGCGGTACGGTCACCGACGTGCTGGTCGCGCTCGCGAACCCCGAGAGCTTCGACCTGGTGGACGGCGGCGTTCGCGCAGCCTCCACGGCCAACGCGGTCGGCGCCAACGACGGTCGCCTGCGTCGCAACGGCTACTCGTGGATCAACGACCCGATGTGCTACGGCCCGTGGAGTGCGTACAACTGGAGCTTCTACAGTCCGATGTACGGCGGCTACTTCCCGAGCATGGGCATGGGCATGGGCGGCTGCGACATGTACGGCTACACACCGTACGGCCGCGGCTGGAGCTTGGGCCTCGCCTACGGCTATCCGTACGGGTCGCCGTACATGGGCTATGGCGGTGGCTATGGCGGTGGCTACGGCGGCGGCTGGTTCTGGCGGCCGGTGGGATCGATCACCCCCGTGGTGAGGGGCCCCGACACGCGCACCACGCTCAGCAAGGGCGGCGGCTATGCACCGGCCGGCAGCGGACAGAGTGGTGGACGCACGGCAAGCGGTCAGTCGGGCAACTCGGGCGGCAGCACGTCGAACTCGACGGGCAGCGCGTCGAGCGGAAAGAGCGCGCCGCCGAGTTCGAGCGGTGGGCGCACGGCGGTCAAGAAGCCGTAGCTGACGCTCACGGCTTCGCCTTCCGGTTGTTCACCGACCAGATGTAGGCGGCCACGCTGGCCGCCTCGGCGCGCGAAACGCCGCCGGGAGACGCCACCATCGCGGTGGACGCGACGCCCTTGGTGATGACGTCCATCATGGCGCTGTAGTCGCCATTCTTCGCGTCGCGCCACGCATGCGGCTTGAGCGTCGGCGCCACCTGCGTGCCCTCGAGCGACTGACCGTGGCACGCGAAGCACATCCCCTTGCCGTGAAAAACGGCGCGCCCCAGGTCCACCATCGCCGGTGTGATTGCGTTGGTGTCCGCCTCGGTCTGCTGCGCCGACACGGGGGCGACGCTGACGATGGACGCCGCCACGGCCCACGTGAGAAACCGCGTGAGCCGCCAGCTGCGTACAACGCGCCATGTGCGGGCATCAGCCATGCGACTTTCTGGCGCTGAGTAGCTGCTCGACGGACATCCCGCCAGCGCCCACGAGCGCGAACGTGATGCACGCGCCGAGCAGGGTCAGCTCGAACTCGTAGCCATAGGGAGTGAAGAACCCGCCCTGCAGGCGCGCCGCGAGGATGGCCACCGTCATGTCGATCGCGAGGACGATACCCGCCCAGCGGGCGAAGAGCCCGCTGACGATGGCGAGCCCGCCCAGGAGCTCGGCGGCGATGACAACGGCAGCGGCAACGCTCGGGATCGGGATGCCGATCTTGCCGAGGATGTCGGCCGTACCGGCGAGCCCGAAGACGAAGAGCTTCTGTCCGCCGTGAACCAGGAAGACGAACCCGACGACGAGACGCAGGGGCACCAATCCCCACTGGCGCATGGGTGAGTCCGGGTCGGTTGTCATCAGAAGGCGAACCACCAGAGGAGGTAGAGCGAGTTGTTCATGGAGGCGTTGCGTCCCGCGCCGTCGTAGTTGCTGTCGCGCCCGTTGAACTTGCTGTAGAGCGTGTAGGTCAGCGACAATCGCGCGTTTTGCCACATGTTGTAGCTCGCCTCGATCGACCCACCCGTGGTTTCAGGCGAGCCGACGGCGCTGCCCGAGAGGGCGGCCGGCGCGTACAGCAGCGTGTCAACGCTTGCCGCCGACGTGTTGAACAGGCTGAGCGTCAGGCCCATGTTCTGGTTCGGGTACCACGAGCTGCTCAGTCGCAGCATGTTGAGCGAGTTGGTGCGGCTGGCGACCGATCCCGAGAGGATGCCGGACCCGAAGGTCTGGCTCTCGTTGATCCAAGCCAGACGCGTCACCAGGTGGCCGTCGCCCACCGGCATTTCGTGCTGCGCGTCGAACGCGACGTCGGTGAAGTCGTCGGTCGGTCCCGAGACGCCCTCCGGGAACAGCTTGGCGGAGAGCCCATACGTCCCGATCATGAGATACTGCGTGCCGAAGGTCTTCTGCAAAGCGACGCGCCAGTACGGCGTGAGCCCGGAGACTGTTTGGCGAGCGCTCGAATCGAGGGGCGCGGACACGGTCGGAATCGCCGATCGATAGGCCGAGACCTCTGTGTAAAGAAGGTCATTCCACATCGCATACGCACCGATGCCCACCGTGCGTTGCGCCAACCCACCGCTGATGAGCGGTGACGCCATGCCCGTAGGTGCGGTCGACGACGATGCGAACGGATATCCCCAAGCCGGCGTCGTGTTCCAGAGGTCCTGCGAGCTGGGGTTGTTGTTGAAGCTCACACCCCACGTGAAGGGCGTCTCGCCGACCGTGCCATGATTGGCGTAACGCACGTCCACGTTGTCGATCGCGAAGGTTCCCGCCGACGGCACCCACGTGACTTGCGAAAAGGTGCCGAGGTTCGGGGCGATGGCGCCAGCCCAGAGTACGCCCAGCTGCTGCGGCATCAAGACGGTGCCGTTCTGCGTACCAGGGATGGCGGTGCTCAACTGGGTCGCCGAGGCCTGCATCATCATGGAGAGCGGCGAAAACGGCAGCATGGAGAGCGTCGGCTTCTCCTTTTTGTCCTTGTCCTCGATCGTCTTCAGGCCGGTCAGCGTGTACCCGTTGAGCTTGAACTGGCGGCCGAACGCCGTGAGCTGCGGGAACTGGTAGTGGCACATGCTGCAGGCAAAGCCGGTCTGTCGCGCGAAGCTCGGGACCAGACGAAGCGTGAGCGGCGCGGCGGCGGGCACGCCGCGCGTTGGGCCGCCCGAAATGCCGCTCGAGACAGCGCTCGGCAGCACGGCATGGACCTGGCGGTCGAGATAACGGCGCGCGAAAGTCGGAAGGTCGTCGCCCTTTGCCGAGGCGGCAGATGCAACGGTGAGCAGGAGCATGGCAGCGGACGCGAGCACGCGCATGGGACCCTCTATCGAACGAGAAAACGATTCGTTGGCGTTCAGAGTCCGGCGCACGACGTGGGGCGCGTATCACCGAGAAGGATGACCCCACGCAGATCGTCGCAAGCCGACGTGATGCGAGAGTAGGCGGCGCGCACCGGTGCGGGCGTCAGCGAATTCCTTTGGGCCGCACTAAGCACGCGCGAAGAGAATAAACGCCTGCGCGCGTCGGCCTCACGAACGGGACGCAGCGTTCGAGCGCGCCTTCCGCGCGCGTGGCCTGCTCGCGCGTGGCCTGCTCGCGCGTGACCTACTCGCGCCTGACCTACTCGCGCCTCACCTACTCCCGCGAAAACGCCGCCATCGTCGCGCCCACGCGATCGATGCGATCCTTCGCGCGCCAGCGGTCGCGCCCGTTGTACACCATCGCGAACGCCAGCAGCTCGCCGTTCTTCGCCGTCACGTAACCCGCGAGCGAAATCACGTCGTTCGTGGTGCCGGTCTTGGCGTGCAGGTTGCCCTGCGCCGGCGTGAAGCGCATGCGATGCTTGAGCGTTTCGCTCTCGCCGGCCACCGGCAGCGACGCGTGATACTCGGGGCTCCATGACGCCTTGTGGCCGTACGCGAGCAGCTTCACGAGCGAACGCGCCGTGACGCGATCGAGCGTCGAGAGGCCGCTGCCGTCGGAGGCGTGTACCGCCCCGGAGTCCACGCCAACCTTTCCCGACAGGAATCGCTCGAGCGCGTTGTTCGCAGACACCGCACTGCCCGGCGCCGACCGCATCGGGCCGCGCGCCGAATTCCGGAACAGCAACTCGGCAAACAGGTTGATGCTCTCGCCGTTCATGGCCGCGACAATCTCCTTGAGCGGCGGCGACGCCAGCGACGCGATGCGCGGCGCGACCGGCGAGCCTCGCCCTGCGCGCACCTTGCCCGCCACGTCGATGCCCAGCGCCTCGAGCTGCGCATGCAGCGCGCCCGCGGCAAACAGCGCCGGATCCTCGACCACGAGCGACCAGCGCCGCTCGTGCGCGCTCGCGCCGATCGAGCCCTTGACCTTGATGCTGCCGTCCGGGCGACGCCACGCCGAGATGCGCCCGCCGCGACCGGGCACGACCTTCACCTCGCTCTCGATCGGAAGGCCGGCCGTGGGCGGATCGGTGGAGACGAGCGCGCCCTTGGGACCGGGCTTCACCACGATCCAGACCAGGTTCTCGTTGAGCGAGAGCGCCGAGACGCGCGCCGCGTAGGCGGCGCCCAGGTAGCGCTTGCGCCACCCATCGGGAATTCCCTTGTCGTCGAAGGCGGAGCCGTCGGCGATCACGTCGCCGGTGACGCGCTTCACGCCAGCCGCCGCGATCTCCCTGGCGAGGCGCTGCATCGGATCACCGGGCGCACCACCCAACAGGCGCGGTGAGATGCTCGGGTCGCCATCGCCGCGAAGCACGAGGTTGCCGCGCAGTGTGCCATCGGCCGCGAGCACGCCGTCGCGCAGCACCTCGGTGCTGAAGCGATGCTGCGGACCGAGTGTCTCGAGGGCGAGCGCACTGGTAAAGAGCTTCATCGTGCTCGCGGGCATGAGCGCGACGCCCGGAGTTTGAGCAAAGAGCGTGTCGCCGCGCGAGAGCGAGACGACCATGGCGCCCCACTGGCCCTTTACCGGGCCCGGCAGCGTTTCCGTGAGTGCGGCAGTCAGCGCGCTCGCGCCCACGGTCGTGCTCCATGCGCCCTTGGTGGGAATGGGCCGCGGCGAGCGCTTCGCTGACCTCTTGCGGCCACGTCCGCCAGCAGGGGGCTTCTTCGCCGCGGCGGCCGGCTTCTTCGCGGCCGCTGCCGGCTTCTTCTCGCTCGCGCCGGGCTGCCCGCTCGCCTTGGGGGAAGGTGTTGGCGCGATAGAAATTGGCGGCGACGCCTGTGCGCGCGACGCGACCGGCAGCGTGGCACCCAGGCAACCAACGATGGCGAGCAGTGCCGAGAGCGGCCGCTTCAAACTTTCAGGAACCACCGCTTGCGATGAAAGACGGAGAGAATGCCGAACCACGTCATGACGAACGTGGCTGCGAACAGCAACGAGGCATCCTTCACCGGCAACAGCGGCAGGAAGACGGACTCGAAGATCACCTTCTGCACCGGCACGACCTTGCCGTGCCATTCGGCCGTGAAGATGGTGTAGATGCACCGCGCCATCAGTCCGCTGCCCACAAAGGCGACGATCGGGTTCATGCCATAGACGAGAAACGGCCCCGTCCATGTGGTCACGTCGAGCTCTTCAATCAGCCACATGCACGTGGCCAGCGACATGGACGCCATGCCCGACATGAAGATCACATACGATGGCGTCCACAGATTCTTGTTGATCGGCAGCGACCAGTGCCAGCACAGGCCGACAACGGCCGCAATCGTCCCGGCACCAAACAACCCCGCCACGCGCTCGATGAGCGAACGCTCTCGGCGTGCGATCCAGCGCCCGGCGAGCACCCCCGTGATCACGCTCGACACCGCTCCAATCGTCGAGAGAATCCCTTCGGGGTCCCAGTACCTGGTGCCCGCGTAGATGTGGTTCGCGCCAAGCACCGCCGTGTCCACCCACGCCTGGAGCGTGAGCGCACCGACGTCGATTTCGCCCGTGATCCCGGTACCCGGCACGGGCACCAGCGTGAGCAACGCCCAGTAGCCGTAGAGCAGCGCCACGAGGATACCCACCGCGCGCTTGAGTGGCGCCTGCAGCGTGAGCAGCCCCGCGATCAGGTACGACCAGCCGATGCGCGGCAACACGCCGAGCACGCGCAGGTGCACCACGCGATAAACGATCCGCTCCCAGAGGCCCGCGTTGGCCACGCCCGGCACGCCGTTCCACTGGTAGAACGGGAACGCACTCAGCGCCATGCCAATGAGCACGATCGTGAGCCCTCGGCGAATCACCTGCACGCGGAGCGCCGCCAAGTCGTCGCCGCGCGCCGCCCGCTCGGTGAGCGAGAGGTGCGTCGTGATGCCGACGATGAACAGGAAGAACGGAAAGATCAGGTCCGTCGGCGTCCAGCCGTGCCACGGCGCGTGCTCGAGCGGTTCGTAGATGGCCGACCAGGTGCCCGGGTTGTTCACGAGCAGCATCCCCGCCACGGTCATCCCGCGGAACACGTCGAGCGACTTGAGACGCTCGCGCGGTCGTGGCTTGGGAGGGGCCGAAACGTCCGGGTCGCCCGCATCGCGCGCGGGGGCCGGAACCGGGGGGGCGAGGGTCGTGGCCATTCCCCTATACCTATCGGTCGCCCGGGACACTGTCGAGGGCGAAGCGTCACCAGTCTCGGTCCGATTGCACGGTCGAGGGCACGGCGCTACCAGCGTGACCCGGCGCCGCTAGCTTTCCGCCCCATGACGATCACCGCAACTCCCAGCACCGCGCCCAAGCGCGCCCCGTGGACGGCCTCGAAGGGCGCTGTCTCTGCCTTCATCCGCCACCACTACCGCCACTTCAATGCGGCCGCGCTGGTGGACGCCTCCGAGGCCTACACGGCGCATCTGGACGGCGGCGGCAAGATGTTCGTGACCCTGGCCGGCGCCATGAGCACCGCGGAACTGGGCCTGAGCCTCGCCGAGATGATCCGGCAGGACAAGATCCACGGCATTTCGTGCACCGGCGCAAACCTCGAGGAGGATGTCTTCAACCTCGTGGCGCACGACTACTACGTGCGCGTGCCGAACTACCGCGACCTCACCCCCGCCGACGAACAGGCGTTGCTTGAGAAGCACATGAACCGGGTCACCGACACGTGCATCCCGGAAATGGAAGCGATGCGCCGCATCGAATCCGTCGTGCTCGAAGAATGGCAGAAGGCCGACGCCGCCGGCGAACGCCTCTTCCCGCACGAATTCATGTATCGCATCCTGCTCGGCGGAAAGCTCAAGGAGAGCTACCAGATCGATCCGAAGAACTCGTGGCTGCTCGCGGCCGCAGAGAAGAACCTGCCCATCTTCGTGCCCGGCTGGGAAGACGCGACCCTCGCCAACATGTACGCCGGCCATTGCATCGAAGGGCACATCAAGAACGTGCACACGGTCAAGACCGGCATCGAGTACATGATGAAGCTGGCCGAATGGTACACGGGGCTCACGTCCAAGCACTCGCTCGGCTTCTACCAGATCGGCGGTGGCATTGCCGGCGACTTCCCGATCTGTGTGGTGCCCATGCTGCACCAGGATTTGCAGCGCACCGAAGTCCCGCTCTGGGGCTACTTCTGCCAGATCAGCGACTCGACGACGAGCTATGGCTCGTACTCGGGGGCGGTGCCCAACGAGAAGATCACGTGGGGCAAGCTCGGCATCGACACGCCCAAGTTCATCATCGAGAGCGATGCGAGCATCGTGGCGCCGCTCATGTTCGCGATGCTGCTCGGGTGGTAGCCTGTCGTCACGCGTAACGAGCAGCTTTAAATCAGAACACCGCGCGCGCGGTGATCCAGAAGTGCACCAGCTTCACTTGATACGGCGCGACGGTAGCCGCGCCGATCACGCCAGCCTGAAATGAAGGAAGATTGATGTAGTATCCACTGCTATCGCGCACGACGAAGCTATAGGCACCAGGCGGCAAGGGCAGTTGGACTAAGCCTGATGCGTCCGACTTTGCGCTGTCGAGCGGTGCGACGGGGAACGAACTCCAGTAAGACCCATCATTCCCCGACCCCAGCGCCGGAATCGGAGTCGGGGGATACACCAACACCGTCCTGCTGACCGCGGTGATAGCACCGCAATCCGGAAACGCGCCCACCCACTCCCACACATTGCCCGCAACGCCCTGTGAAATCGAGACTCTGCTCGTTTGGTCGGCTGGTTGCACGGGAGTGGAACAACGGGCATTGGTCGGCGAACCGCACGCGACGGAAGCCGCCAATACGACGGCGCCTGCAAAGATCGTTGCCCCCCGGGTGCGCTTGTACTTCGCTGTGGCAGCCGAGAACATGAGAGCTATTCCTCGCAGAGAGGATTGCAACCGCCGTCAATCACGACCCAGACGGAGTACAGCTGCTTCGTAGATCCCTGCCATGTGGACGAAGTCGCCGTTGCGCGCAATGTAAAGCTCGGCGTCGTGGCGGAGATGCTTCGAGAGAAGTTCGCTCCGGAGCCCGCCGAAACCCATGAGGACGATCCGCTGTTCCGATAGGACCACGTCACTCCGTAGGGAGACTGAGGTCCGCTCGCGCTCGCGCTCCAAGTGTAGGTTCCCGCACTCGAGATGGTTTGAGGGCCTGCGATATTGGCAACGAACGCAGGTTGTACCGCATTCTGTGCGGAAACTCGTCCGGCACCGAAGTACACGTCAGGGCCGTCTGCGCCCAGATCGACCGCGCTCGCGAGGAGCCGCGCACGCACTTGGCTCGCGGACCACGTGGGGTTCTGGCTCCAGATCAACGCTGCAACGCCCGAAACTACTGGCGCGGAGAGCGACGTTCCGGAGAAGTAGTTCCACGTCCCGCCGGGCCCCGTGCTGTACACCTTGAAAGGTGCAGAAATGTCAACCTCGGGACCATAGCGAGAGCCGGTATGGAACGTGTCGTTGTTGACGGTTCCCGACACGGTTAGCACCTCTGCATAGGCACCAGGAAACATCACCCCTGTCGCTCCTGGTTGCGTGCCGCCCGGACACGTCCGGTCAGTATTGCCGGCGGACGCGACCACAAGTATGCCAGTCGCGTTCGCGCGAGCCACCGCTTCGTGAAGCACAGAGCCATTGTCGCATCCACCTATGCTTAGGTTCACGACGTGCCGCTGAATTCCGCTCGCGGAGGCCCAATCCAGTGCAGCAGCCACTGCGTCGTCTGGATAGCTACCGTATGCATTGGCGGCGCGGATCGAGTTCACCGTTCCACCGTACGAGACTCCGACTGCCTCACAGCAATTATTACGCGCAGCGAAAACACCACTGACAAGTGCACCGTGCGGCGTTGCAAGACCGCTGTAGCAGCCTGCCGCAATCGCCGCATCGTAGGCGCACACCGCCAAGTTCGCCGAGCCATCACCCGATGCGCTCGCAAGGTGCACGGAATCGACACCACTATCAATGATGGTGATCGTTGCCCCCGCTCCCTGCGTTCCCGCGTAGCCCCACGCCCACGGAACCGCCAGAATCGATCGCGCCGAGTCAATGAATTGTGCAGCTTGCGCCGGCTGCATGTAGTGAATTGGCTCGAGATAGTTGACCCAGGTGGCTTGGCGGAGAGCTGGCGCGGACTTTGGATCAATCAGGGCTATCATCGCGCCGCTCCTGCGAAACGTCCGCACCAACCGACCTCCGATTGCGCGGAGATCGGCGCGCGCCTGCAAGATCGTTTGCGCAGACAAAGCAGGAAGGAGGCCGGAAGCTCGGGTCTTTGGCGCCATCGGTGGTTTTACACCGATAGCGACTTGACCTCCAACCTGTGCGACGGCAGCGACGAGAGCATCATCCGCCAACTCCGGAGCCCAACCGTTCGGACCCGTGGACACATCCACCTCGACAACACTGTCGACCTGTTGAAGCGCGGCAATGGCGACGTTCGACACGGCTACGGATGATGTCGTGGGGGCTGCCGGCTGCCGAGTGTCGCACCCTGACAGCAAGAAAAGCATGCTGCTGCCCACCGCGATGGAGACCGAAGCAATTCTGCCCAATCCTCGAGAAAGCTTCCCAATCGTCCCGAGGATCAGGGGGATGCCTTGCGGCCGCGTCATGGTGCTGGCGACACATTGTCGGTCTCCTGTGACAAAAGTGCAATTCGTACTATGACCCCATGAACGCCCACTCACCGCAGGATCGGCCGTCGCGTCCAGAATCACGTGTCCACTAGATCGTGGCAGACCAGCTCCGTCAGGTGCCGAATGGAACGAAAAACGGCCAGACCCTCCGCAGTGGAAGGTCTGGCCGCGTCGCCTCGTTCAACGCTAGGATGTGTCCGGCGACCGACGCCGTCAAGAGCCGACCTCGGATGCGGCCAACAGGTCGAACGAGGACGTGCTCGCGCCTCCGCATTCGCTGGCGAACTGTGTCACAATTCCACGTCAACGATCAGTTGGTCGGTAACAGATCGGCACCGAGCTCGTCGCTCAGATGCGCCAGGTCGCGAACAGAGTCGCTCTCATGAGCCGCCCTCTGGAAGCACCGGCCGATCTTCGTGCCCGGCTGGGAAGACGCGACACTCGCCAATATGTACGCGGGCCACTGCATGGAAGGGCACGTGAAGAACGTGCACGTCGTGAAGACCGGCATCGAGTACATGATGAAGCTCGCCGACTGGTACACGGACCTGACTGCCAAGCACGCGCTCGGCTTCTACCAGATTGGCGGTGGCATTGCCGGCGACTTCCCGATCTGCGTGGTGCCCATGCTGCATCAGGACCTGCAGCGCACGCAGGTGCCGCTCTGGGGCTACTTCTGCCAGATCAGCGATTCGACCACGAGCTACGGTTCGTACTCGGGTGCCTTGCCCTACAAGAAAATCACGTGGGGCAAGCTCGGCATCGACACGCCCAAGTACATCATCGAGAGCGACGCGAGCATCGTCGCGCCGCTGATGTTCGCGATGATCCTCGGGTGATGTCATCCTGCGCCCGTTGTCGTCCTGAGCGCAGCGAAGGACTCGCTTTCCGCGCGGTAGGGGACTCGCCCCCCTACCGCTTCTGCCCCGGCTCCCCCGTCAACCTGAACACCCGCTCCCGCACCTCCGCCACCTGCGCCGCAATCGGCGCATCGGCGTCCTTCATCAGGTTGATGTACGTGCGGTAGTAGTCCACCGCCTTGTCCTTGTGCCCCTTCTGCTCGTGCAACTCGCCGAGCGCAACCAAGGCCTCCGGGTACCACCCCACCTCGTAGCCGATGCCGCCGGTGAGCGACGTCGTTTCGAGCGCACGCTCGAGCAGCGCCAGAGCAGAGTCGGGTTGCTGCACACGGCGATAGACCATGGCCGCCTCGGGGAGGCCGCGGTTGTACCAGTTGCTTGAACCCGCGGACGGTGCCTCGCGCCAGGCGCGGTACGCCGCGATCGCGCGCTCCCACTGCCCTTTGGCCACGGCGATCGCGCCCACCGCGCTCGCGGAATCCGCCCGATAGCCCGGATCCTTGGGCCCCGTGAGCTGGCGCCATTCATCGAGGAGCGCCTCGGCCTCGCGGACGCGCCCGACGTCGGCGAGCAGCACGATGATACCGACGTAGCGATCGAGGTCGCGTTGGGCAACCGGTCGCGCGAGGAAGGAGTCCCACGTCGCGCGCGCACGCGCGGAGTCGCCCGTCAACCGAAAATCGGCGAGCGCGGCCATCGGGTTGCCGTTCACCCCAAGACTGCACTGGCGCCAACTCTGGATGCGTCCGCGCCAGAGGTGCCGGATGCAGCCCACCCGGTCGGCACCGGGCATGGTGCGGCCCTCCGGCGTCGCGAGAAATGCGTCCACGCCATCGAGATCGCGCCGCGCCCACAAAAGCCGGAACGGAATGAAGAGGCGATACGGATTGTCGGGTAGCTTCTCGGCGATCAGTCGCGCCGTCGAGTCCGCCGCCGACCAGTGCAGCAGCGCCGCCTGCGCCTCGGCGAGGTTCCAGTAGGCGACGCTCACGCGGGAATCGGACACGACCCCGCGATGCGCCATGACCTCTGCCTCCGCCACGCGCCCCTGCTGCATCAGCATGTTCGCGTAGTTCACCTGGTCGTGGCCCATCTCAGCCAGGCGCTGCCACGCGCGCTCCTCCCCGTCTCGGTCGCCGCGGACGGCCGCGACGCGCGCCTGGTTCTGCAGGCGCGCCACGTCGCCCAATCGGTCGGCGAGGGCGTTGGCCCGCTCGGCGGCCGCAGTGGCGGCCGAGATCGAGTCCATGTTGGAGTAGACCACGTACAGCAGCGAGTACGCGGAGGCGAAGGCCGAGTCGAGCGCGATCGCCTCCCTCGCGAGCGCCACGGCCTGCCGACGCTCACCCGTGTTCTCGGCGCGTTGGGCGGCGGTGTAGGCCCGCAGCGCCGGAAGCGACGCGGTCGTCACCTTCGCGAGCGGCGGCGCGTTGGCCACCGAGCGCAGCGACTCGCCGATCCCCGTTCGCAGCGTACGCCCGACGTCCTCGAGCGCGGCAATCAACTCCGCATCGTTCTTCGCGGTGGCGCGCGCGATGAGCTGCTCGCTGCCATCCTTGGTGGCCACGACGCGCGCCACGAGCTGGTAGCCCGCACCCAGTCGCGCGATGTCGCCGACAACGAACGCCTTCGCCCCCTCGCGCTCGGCCAGCTCCTGCACCTTCTGCGCCTGCAGCGCCACGCCGCGCTCGAGCCCCATGCGCTTGAGGCCGGCCCACATCGCCGCCTGCGACATGACCTGCACGGTGCGGGACTGCTGCATGTCCGCGCGTACGGCGTCGGTGACCGTGGCCGAGAGCGTCGAGTCGCCGCTGTGGTTCTCGAACTCGGAGACGAGCACGATGTCGTTGGCCTCGAGCACGTCCTTGCCGATGAGCGTGCCGGCGCGGCCCGTCTGCGTGTAGCGCATGGCGCCGAAGCCACCGAGGGCGAGGATGAGGGCGGCGCCGCCAGCAGCGATCAGCGGGCCGCGTCGGCGGGGAGCGGCGGGCAATGCGGCACCGCCTGAGACACCAGCACCCGCCGCACCAGCACCCGCCGCACCGCGGCGCGGGTCGGCGGCGCCGACAGCTACCCCAGGCGCCGCGCTCGCCGCCACCGGACTCGTCGTTCCCACGGGCGTCAGCACCGTATCGAGCGCCGCGAGCAGATCGCCGGCATTCGCCCACCGCGCCGCTGGATCCTTCTCCAGGCAGCGCATCACCACCGCCTCAAGCGCAGGTGGTACGTCGGCGCGATGCACCGAGAGCGGGTCCGGCACCTTCGTGAGGTGCGCCGAGATGAGCTGCTGCGCGCTCGTCGCGGTAAACGGACCACGCCCGGCGAGCATCTCGTACGCCATCACGCCAAGCGCGTAGAGGTCCACGCGATGATCGAGCGTCGGCTCCGCCATCGCCTGCTCGGGCGCCATGTAGGCGGGGGTGCCGAGCGCCATGCCGGTGGCCGTCATGCTGGCGGCGCCCGCGGCGTCGCTTACGGCCTTGGCCACGCCGAAGTCGGCCACCAGCGCGTGCGTCCCCGAGAGGAGGATGTTCTCGGGCTTGATGTCGCGATGAATGAGGCCGCGGCCGTGCGCATAGCCGAGCGCGTCGGCAATCTCGCGGATGAGGCGCACGGCGTCGGCAATGGGCAACGCGCCCTCGCTTCTCATCCGGTCGCGGAGCGAGGGGCCGTCCACGAACGGCATGACGTAGAACAGCACGCCGTCGCTCGAGCCCGAGTCGTAGAGCGGCAGGATGTGCGGGTGCGACAGCCCGGCGGCGATCTCGATTTCGCGCAGGAAGCGCACGCTCCCCATGCTCGCGGCGAGCTCCGGGCGCAGCACCTTGACCGCCACCTGCCGGTGGTGCTTGGTATCCTCGGCCAGGTACACCGTCGCCATGCCACCCGCCCCCGCTTCGCGTTCCACGCGGTAGCGACCGGTGAGGGCCAGCGCGATACGATCAAGCGGTCCGGTCATCCAAGCGGGTACGGGAGAGAGGCGGGAAGCTACGGCCCGGTGCCGCGGTCGGCCATGCAACGCCTCGCCAAACCCTACCGCGTCAGCCAGTGTCCCATCTGGTAGTCTGCACTCGAATCAGCCTCCGTCCCCGTCCACCCATGCCCAAGCTCCACCGCGCGCTCGCCTTGTTTCTGGTGCTCGCCATCGCGTCACATGCCGGGGCGCAGGCCGCCACGGAGTCGGCACCGGGGCTCCAGGTCATCTCGCAGGCGGATGCGCGCGCCGACCTCAACACCCTGCGCGCCGCGATCTTCGAGGCGCACGGAGCGCCGTTCCGCTTCGTGCCCCGCGCCGAGCTCGAGCGCCGGTGGGACGGGTATCGTGCGGCGATCACGGGCCCCGTGACGGAGCTCGAACTGCTGGCCGCCGTCGCGCGCATGATGACCGACTTGGGCGACGGTCACGCTCGCGCCGGCACCGACAGCGCGACCGCGCGTCGCATCGGCGAGCGGCCGCTCTTCCCGCTCCGCGTGCGCGTCGAGTACGGCACCCGGCTCTTCGTGGTGCGCAACCTCACTCCGGCCGACACCGTGGTGCAGCCGGGCAGTGAGCTGCTGTCCATCAACGGTCGTGCGGTGCGCGACGTCATCGCGCTGCTCGCGCCCCTTACTCCGCTCGACGGCCTGATCGCCACTGGACGCGCGGCCGCCATGAGCCGGAACTTCGAGCGACTCTACTATCACTTCGAGCATCAGGGCCCGACCTACGATCTCGTGTTGCGGGATCCGACCGGGCACGAACGCCGCGCGCGCCTGGACGGCGTGACGGATGCCGCGCGAGTGGCCAACGCGAACCCGGTGAACGAGGCGTACGCGGCCCAGGCCGCGCGCCTCGACGGTGCGACGGAGAACATCGGCATCCGTTTCCCGGGCGACGGCCAGGTGGCCGTGCTGCGCGTGCATGGCTTCTTCGGTGATCGCTTCATTGCCGAACTCGACTCGGTGTTCGGCGTGGCGCGCGAGCACGGCGCGCGCTCGATGGTGCTCGACCTGCGCGGCAACGGCGGTGGCGCAGACATGGATGGTGCCAACCTCGTTGGTCGTTTTGCGCGCGGACCATTCCGGTACTTCGACCGTATCCACATGAGCACGGTGCGCCCGAGCTTCACCACCTTCCCGGCCAAGGTGCAGGCGGCGCTCGACGCCGGTACGCGCCCCGATCCGGCGGGCGGCTGGCTCGTGCAACCGGTACTCCATCCAGGCGTGGCCGAGCAAGCGCCGGTGGCACAGCCGTTTCTCGGGCCGTTGGTGGTGCTCGAGGACGGCTACACCTTCTCGACGGCGGCCGACGTGACCGCCACGCTCCGCGGACTTGGGCGCGCCACCTTCGTCGGCGAGGAGAGCGGCGGCGCGTACGAGGGCAACACGTCGGGGACGAACGCGCTGCTCTACCTGCCACATTCCGGCATTCGCGTGGCGATGCAGCTGTCCGGCTACGTGAACGCCGCGCCCGCCCCGCGTGTCCGAGCGCGTGGCACGATGGCCGATGTCGAGGTGCCGGTGCATGTGGCGGACATCGCGCGCGGTGCAGACCCGGGGATGGACCGTGCGCTCGGGATCGCGCGTGAGCAGGCCGCAGCGCGGCCGTAGGCGGTGGCGCGACCGCTCCCAAGCTGCGCCAGGCAGGGAGGGCGGAGAAACATTCGTTCCCCGACATTAATAATCTGCTCGAACCCCCCGAATGGATGGGGCGGCGTGACGCAAAACACATAGCGTGGGGCATCCCCCAGGAGGCTACGCATGAATTCGAACGGTTCGTGGACGCGTGAGGGAGTAATTGCCGGCATCGTGGGCGCGAGTGCCGTCGCGATCTGGTTCCTCCTCATCGACCTGCTGAATGGGCACGCGTTCTACACGCCCGCCCTGCTCGGCAACGCCCTCTTCTCGCTCTTCGGCTCAACCGCCGGCGAGAGTACCGCGATGCACGTCATCGGATACTCGATCTTCCACGTCGTCTCCTTCATCGGCCTCGGCACGCTCGCCTCCTGGTTCATTCAGGTCTCGCGCAAGGCGCCCACGGCGTTGGGCGGACTGTTCATCCTCTTCGTCGCCTTCCAGGTGGCGTTCTACGGCGTGACCGCCGTGCTCGCCATGAACGACCTGCTCGGCAACCTCGCATGGTGGACGATTGGCGTGGCCAATCTGCTCGCGGCCGTCGCGATGGGCCGCTATCTCTACCGCGAACACCCGGAGCTGCGGCACACGCTCGAGTACGCGCTCAACGGCCAGGAATAGGCGTCGTCCTGAGCGAAGCGAGGGACCTGCTTTTTCGGCTACCGCAAAGGGCAAGAGGCAGGTTCTTCGTTTCGTTCAGAACGACATAAGAGCAACTGCACCACAGAGGCAGAGAG
>JAYTVE010000489.1:0-11999 GCA_043744185.1 Gemmatimonadota bacterium
CGGCCGCGCTCACGCGACGCGCGGACTTCTATGGCGAGGTGCTGGCGCTGAGCGAAGCCTACGAAGCGGGCGACTGGACCACGGTGCAGGCGCTCTGCGCCGGGCTGGGGCTGGAACCCTCAACGTTGCCGCCGCTCTACGTGGATGCCATCGAGTGGGCGCGCACGCAGCTGGCGGAGTCGGTGTCGCGTGACCAGAATAACAGCACGCTGCGCAAGGTGAGCGCGACCGCAAGGTCCATGGCGCGGGCGTAGGTCGTTGAGCACGACGATGTAGTGCCGCCTGCACGCCGATGGCACCCCGAGCCAGGCGAGGGATCTGCTCGTCGCTCACCCCTCGCCTACGCAGGTCCTGCACTTCGCTCAGGTCGACTACTTGCGTCGCGTCGCACCGCTCACGAGCCGTCCCGCGATTTCAGGCATCCCGTCCACGCGCAGCGTGACTGTCCGCGCGCCATCGGCCATCGGGTCGGCCTCCTCCACGATGATCGTGAACGCGCGCTCGCCAGCCTCCGCACCTGCGCGGGCGAGACCGGTCACGCTCACCCAGTGTGTGCCAAGCTGCAGCGAGCCGAATTTCGTGCCCGTCACGAGCGCCTTTCCACTAGCGTCGACCACGCGCAGCTGCCCCGCGAGCGGCGCGCGAGGCGCGCTCGTGGCCGCGAAAGTCACCTGCACGTCGCCGGTGGACGTCGCGATGCGACCGGTGCGCCTGATCGAGCGCGACACAGGAGCACGCAACGGGCGGCTCGGCATGTGCGCCGTACGCTCGAGCGCGCGCCCGGCCTTCTGCCCGGTTGGCGCGCCATCGCGCAACGCGAATGCGCCGTTCACCAGCACGTGGCGATTGCCGTCGGAGAGCTCCGCTGGCTTCGCATAGGTTGCGTGATCGATGACCGTGGCGGAGTCGAACACGACCACGTCGGCCATCATCCCCGGCGCGAGGAAGCCGCGATCGACCATGCCGATCGTGCTCGCGGGGAGCCCCGTCATCTGCCGGATGGCAGCCTCCCACGTGAAGGCGCGCAGCTCGCGCACGTAGTGGCCGAGGACGCGCGGGAAGGTGCCGTAGAAGCGCGGGTGGATGCGGCGTTCGTCTGGCGGAACGGCGCCGCAGTCGCAGGCGATGCTTGCGCCTGGATACTGCATGAGCGCAATCAGGTCGGGCTCGGCACCGAAGCGTGCGATCATCCCCGGGTCGCCGGTCTCAAGCACCCGCACGACCGCCTCGCCCGCCGTGGCCGCGCCCATCTCGCGTTGGACATCCACGAGTTCGCGCTGCGACTCCATGAGGAAGACCCCGCCGCCGCCACTCAGGCGCGCATTCATGCCGAGGTCGGTTTCCTTGATGATGCGGGCACGGAGCTCGGGGTCCGTGAACCGCTCGAGCATCTTGGCCCGTCCGCCATCCTGCGCCCATCCGGGGATGAGCAGTCCCGTGAGCGATGTCTGCCCGGCAAGGTAGGGATAGATGTCTGTCGCGATGTAGTGGCCTTCGGCGTTGCTCTTGTTCATCCACGCGAGCACGGCGCCCGAGGTACCCTGCTCGTGGCCCTGCACCTTCATGTGAGTGAAGAGAGGCATGAGCCCGGCGCGCTCGCCGATGAGCTTGGTCTCCTCCATGGCCGCGCGCGAGCTGTAGCCGTTCTCCGGCGTGAGGCGATCGTGGTTGGCAAAGTTGGTGCGCCACGGACGTGCGGGCTCCACGACCGCGATCACTTCGTCCACCTTCGCGAAATATCCCGGCTTGTAGTCGAGGCCCGACGACACGCCGAACGCGCCAGCCTCGAGGCCGCGGCGGATGAGCGTACGCATGCTGTCGATCTCGCTTGCGCTCGGCCGGCGATCAGCCTGGCCGACGACGTTGGCCTACACGGAGTTGAAGCCGATGTACGTGCCGATGTTGAGCGCGAGCCCGTTGTCGCGGAGCGCTGCGCGCTGCTTGGCGAGGTCGAGCGGGCTCGAGCCGTCGGCGTTCATGAGCTCGGTGGTCACACCCTGCGTGAGCATGTTCGCGGCGGTGCTGAGACCGGCCGCCGAGGCGTGCGAGTGCAGGTTGATGAAGCCGGGCGAGACCATCAAGCCACGGATGTCGATCTCGGTGCGGGCGTGCGCGCTCGAGAGGTCACCGATGCGCATGATGCGGTCGCCCATGATGGCCACGTCGGCGACGCGGCGTGCGGCGCCGGTGCCGTCGATGACCGTGCCGTGACGAAGGATGACGTCGTAGGCGGCGGCCTGCTGGGCTGTCGCGGTGGTGGCGGCCAGCGTGAGGGCGGCGAGGGCGGCGAGGGCGGCGAGGGCGGCGAGGGCGGCGAGGGCGGCGCGGGCGGCGCGGGCGGTGCGGGCGGTGCGGGCGGTGCGGGCGGTTCGGGCGGTGAGGTCGAAGCGGAGCGGCATCATGGGCGCGTGGAGTGAGGGCGGCGAAAAGGTGGCACGAAAGGGGTGGGGGCGCCATGACGACTTGAGCCAAGGATGTCAGCTCGTTTCGCTCTGCATGTCGCGCCGCTTACGTTCCCCTACATGAAACCGCCCGGCGTTCCGGCCGCGTATCCCTCTCCAGATCCTGACGCGGCCGCAGCCGACGCCGGGCTCGTCGCGCGCATGCGCGACCGGGACGAACGCGCGCTCGGCGAGCTCTACGACCGGTGGTCGGGACGCGTGCGCGCGATCGCACTGCGCATCGTACGGGAGCCCGCGGAGGCTGAGGACGTGGTCGAGGACGTGTTCTGGCAGGCATGGCGACAGGCGGACCGCTTCGACGCGACGCGCGCGGGTGTGGGCACCTGGCTCGTCACGCTCGCTCGGAGCCGCTCGCTCGACCGGCTGCGCGCGCTCAAGCGCGACGCGGGGCTGGTCTCGCTCGATGACCCCGACGGCAGCATCGCGCATGAGTCGCTGTCCACGGGCGACGTCGACCCGTTCGCGGTGGCGGAGCACGGCGAACGCGCGCAACTCGTCGCCGCTGCGCTCAGGGGACTCAACGCGCAACAGCGCGAAGCCCTCGAACTCGCCTACTGGGGCGGACTCTCGCAAACCGAAATCGCCGAGCGCACCAACACGCCGCTCGGCACCGTCAAGACGCGCATGCGGCTCGGCTTGATCAAGCTGCGCGAAGCGCTCGGCGCCAGCGGCGCACGGGGAGGGCTCGCATGAGCGACGATGCCATGTTGCCGCAGGACGACGGCGAACTCGACGTGAACAGCGCCGAGCTCGGCATGCTGCTCAAGCCGGTGTCGGCGCCTGCGGGCGACGCCACGCGTGCGCGACTACTCGCGCGCGCGACGGCCGACAACGCGGCCGCGAGTGCGCGCCGCACGGTGCCCAGCGCATCGGTCGGGTCGAGTGCAGGTACGGCGCAGGATGACTCGAAGCGCGCGGTCCCTGTGCCGCCTCATCAGATGCCACTTTCCAAGGGCATCGTGATGCCGCGCTGGGCCATGGCGGCGGCGATGATCGTGCCGATCATGGGGCTCGTGATGATGATGCAGGCGCGCGATGAACTCGCGACGACGCGTCAGGTCTTTGCGACGGCCGATCACGATCGCACGAAGGTCATCGATTCACTGACGAGCCGGCTGGCCGAGCGTGAGGCGCAGGTGGCCGCGCTCACCGGTGAACGCGTGTATGTGGTGGACATGGCTGATGCCCGGTCGCTCAAGCCGATGGGTCGCATGTTCTGGGACCAGGCGACCGATCGCTGGACGTTTACCGCGCACCACCTACCCATGCCACCGCAGGGCCGCACGTACCAGCTCTGGCTCGTGGTGGATGGGCACAAGATGAGTTGCGGCACGTTCATGCCGACGAGTGCGGGTACCGCCGAGGTGCATCAGATCATGGCCGTGAAGCCCGGCCAGCTACAGGCCGTGGCCGTGACTGAGGAGCCGATGGGCGGCATGCCGCAGCCTACGGGGCCGATGATCGTGCTGGGCAAGGCTGCGCAGTAAGCACGATGGGACTCCGCCGCCACCCCCTGTGGGAGCGGCCCGAAGGTGCAGGGCGGCGGCTATCTTTCGAGAGTGACGGCCTTCTCCCCTCCTGACTTCAGCGCGCCGCACTTCGCGCACGCGCCCGACGCGCGGTTCGTCCGCGCCGAACAGGACGGCGTGCTCCCTGACGGCTTTTTCACGACCACCAACCTCCCGACGTATGTGCGCGTCGGTGGCGCGTGGCGGCTGCCGCGCGAGCCGCGCATGGACTCGGCCATCGTCCGCGATACGCAGGGCGAGCTGTGGGTGCGCGAGGGGCGTCGTGTGCGCGCCGGCGAGATGATCGCGGTCGGAGCCAAAGAAGATGGCAGCGACGGAATCTTCGTCCACGCGCACGCCTTTCTGGGCGGCGGCAACGAGGGCGAGTTCCAGTTCATGTCGAGCGAGGTCTCGCGCGAAAAGCCGATCGACTACGTCGAGATGGCGCGCATCCTCGTCGAGCAGCGCGATCGCGGCGGCTACCCGATCTGGGTGACGGGCCCCGCGCTCGTGCATTCGCGCGCGCGCGCCGACATGGTCTGGTTCATCGAAAACGGCTTCGTGGGCGCACTGCTCGCGGGCAACGCCGTGGCGGTGCACGACATCGAGGCCTCGATCTACGGCACCACGCTCGGCATGACGGGGCAGGGGCTGCCGAGTGCGGGCGGGCACGGGCTCCACATGCGCGCCATCAACCTCGTGCGGCGCGCGGGATCGATCGCGAACGCGGTGGAACAGGGGATCGTGACCAACGGCATCATGCACGCGCTGGTGAAGCAGCACGTGCCGTTCGTGCTCACCGGCTCGATCCGCGATGACGGTCCCCTGCCGGACGTGATCACGGATGCGGTGCAAGGTCAGGACGCGATGCGCGCGCACGCGGTGAAGGCGACGATGGCGGTGCTGATTGCGACGGCGCTGCACGCGATCGCAACCGGCAACATGCTGCCCGCCTTCACGGAGGACGTCGACGGCACGCTGCGCCAACTCCCCACCATCTGCGTGGACTCGAGCGAGTTCGTGGTCAGCAAGCTCAAGGATCGCGGCACGCACCAGGCCTTCGGCGTGGTGACCAACGCGCAGGATTTCATGCACATTCTCCGACTCTTCGTCGAGCGCGAGCTCGATGCCCGCAAGGCGGCCACCGCCTCAACGACCATTCCGGAAGCCGCGCGATGATGACCGAAACACAGCAGAAGTTCCTCCGCGCCGTGGCCGCCACGCTCGCGGCCGATCGCGTGGTGGAGGTGCACCTCTTCACGCCGCGTCGTCAGGGGCAGGCTGAAACGGGAGTGGCCGTGATTGCGGTCGCGCCCGCCGAAGGCGCGGTGGAGGAGCGGCACGCGGTGTACACCGCGCGTTACCGGCTGCTCGTCAAGGGACCCGAGCGCGGGCGCTGGGAGTTCGATTGCAAGCCCGAAGCCGATGCGCCGCTTTTGACAGTGGAGACGGTGGTGCACGGCGTGAAGGAGCGCTCGGGCGATGAGGGCGATCCGGAGCGACTCGACCAGGCGGCGTGGCGTGCGGCGCTCGAGGATGGCGCATGGGCGACCCGCGCGTAACCGACGCGTTCGCGACCTATTTGCGGTCGCACAACCTGCCGGTCACCGAGCAACGGCTCGCGGTGGCCGACGTCGTGCTCTCCGCCGATGAGCACCTCTCGGCGGAGGAAGTGGAGACGCGACTCGCGGGGCGCGGCGTGAGCGTGGGCACGGCCACCGTGTACCGCACGCTCGACGTGCTGGTCAAGAGCGGCCTCGTGGTGGAGCGCGACTTCGGCGAGGGGTTCCGACGGTTCGAGTCCGCGCGCGGCATGCCGCACCACGAGCACCTCATCTGCACGGTGTGCGGGCAGGTGGCGGAGTTTCGTGACGAGCGGTTGGAGCGCATGACGACGCTGGTGGCGGAGACGCACGGCTACGTGCGCCAGCGCCACCGGCTGGTGATTTACGGAGTGTGCGCGAAGTGCCGCGGGGCGACTACGGCGTAACCTTCGGCGCCAACTTCTCCTTCACCCAGTCGACCCACAGCTTCGTCCGCTCGCGCGCATTTACCGGGTCGCCGCTCGCGTGCGTGCGCCCCTGAAAGCCGACGAACTTGGTCTCCACGCCGTTGTCCTTCATCGCGCGATAGAGCGCCATCGCCTGCGTTGGCGGCACGCGGAAGTCCTCCATGTTCGACATCACGAGCGTGGGCGCCTTGATCTTCCTCGCGTAGGTGACGGGTGACTGCGCCTGGTACGCCTTCTCGCGTCCCTCGGTCCACGGTGAGCCGCCGAACTGGTGGCGAATCGTCAGCGAGCCGTCGCCCAGATTGTACATCTCCTCCCAGTTGGTCACTGGCGCGCCGGCCATCGCGGCGGTCCACTCGTTGGGATAGTTGCCGATCAGCCAGCTCGTCATGTAGCCGCCGTAGCTCCACCCCGTGACGGCGGTGCGCGTGCGATCGATGAACGGCTTGGCGCGCAGCATCGCGACGCCGGACATGACATCGCGCCCCGGGCCCGCGCCGGCGTCGTTCCAGATCGCGCTCTGGTACGCGTTGCCGAGGTTGTCCGATCCGCGATAATTCGGCTGGAAGACGATCATCCCCTCGGCCGCCATCAACTGCGGCATCGAGCTGAACGACAGCTTGGACGCCGAGGTCGGGCCACCGTGGATGACAAGCACGAGTGGATACTTCTTGCTGGCGTCGAAGTTGGGCGGATACGTGAGCGTGCCGTCGGCTTCGTACTGCTCGGCCTTCCACGTGACGCGCTCCATTTTGCCGAGCGCGACTTCACTGATCCACGCGTTGAACTCGGTGAGCCGGCGCGGCCTTGAGGTCGGCGTATCCATCACGTAGAGCTCGCTCGGTCGATTGGGCGATGTGGCGGTGAAGACGAGCGCTCCCGTTTTGGACACCGTGATGTCGTAGCCGAACGCGCCGTTCACCACGAGCTCGCCGAACTCAACGCGGCGCGCGGCGCCCTCCACTGGCTGGATCCACACGCCCGTGGTTGTGCGATCATTGCCCGCCACGAGCAGCGACTTGTCGTCCGGCATCCACTCGGCGCCGAACAGGTTGCGGTCGATGCCGCGCGTGATGCTGCGTCCCGTGCCGCCGGTGGCGCTCACGACGTGCACCTCGTTGACGTAGCCGAGAGTGCCCTTCGCGTCGCGCGGCTGCCAGTATGCGATGGTCGATCCGTCGCGCGACCAGACCGGGTTGTTCTCGAACATGCGCGCGCTCGTGAGCGGCGTGACGGCGCCAGTGGCCACGTCAACGATCGCGATGTGAGTCGAATCGAGCTTGCCGCTCTCCGGGGCGACCGTCTGCGCGAACGCGATCCTGCTGCCGTCGGGCGACCAGGAGAGTCCGGACGGCGGGCTGCCCGGCGGGAGGACGAACTCGAGCGTCCACGAGCCGCTCGTGACGCGCTTGGCGTCGCCGCCGCTGGTGGCGATCACCCAGATGTGCTGCGGCCGGATCGGCTTGCGGAGGAAGATGTCCTGCGCGCCGACCTCGAAGGTCGTCTTGAATTTTGCTTCGCCTTCAACCTTGGGATCCTCGTCCTCGGCGCCGTACGCGATCGCGCCGCCGTCGGGGCGCCAACTGTACTGCTCGACGCCGCCCGGGTGGCTGGTGAGCTTGCGCGCCTCGCCGCCATTCATCGGGAGCAGCCACACCTGCATCACGTTCGCCGAGTCAAGCGCCATGAAGGCGATCGAGCGGCCGTCCGGTGACCAGTGCGGCGCGGCGATCACCTTGCGATTCGGCGTGAGCGAGCGTGGTGCGCCGCCTGCGAGCTCCACCGCGTAGAGCTGCGTCTCGTTCTTGTCCGTCGCGTAATTGGGGCGACTGACCAGGAACGCGGCGGTCTTGCCGTTTGGGGAGACGTCCACGCCGCCGACGCCGACGATCCGGCGCGTGTGGTCGAGGGTGTACGGCGTGCCCTGCGCGTGCGCCGAGGCCGCAGCGAGCGCGAGAGGCGCGAGCAGCGCGAGGAGACCGGCGAGTCGGATGAATGGGCGCATGGATTCGTGAGAGGTTGTCGTCCTGAGCGAAGCGAAGGACCTGCTTCTGCCGTTCGTGCGTCGTCTACTTGTCCGCGTCCACCGCGTCCGCAATCGCCTGCCAGAGCATCGCGCGCGCGATGCTGCGCTCGCGACTCGTCGCCTGCGGCCACGCGCTGTTGATCGCGACCACGAGCTTGCGCTTGGGGTCCACGTGGATCGACTGCCCGTTGATGCCGATGGCGTTGAACCGCCCGTCCGTCTCGGTCCACCACTGGTAGCCGTACCCGCGATTCGGATCGCCCGTATTCACCTGATTGACCGTACCCGCCGCAAACCAGCCGTCGGGGACTACTGACGCGCCATTCACCTTCGCGCCGTTCATGACCCACACCCCGATGCGCGCATAGTCGCGGAGCGCGATCTGGAGGCAGCAGCCGCCCGCCTCATGGCCCATCAGGTCGATGAGCCAGCTCGCGTCCTGCTCCATGCCGACGGGGCGCCAGATCTTCTCGCTCATGTAGTCGGCGAGCGTCTTGTGGGTCGCCTCCATGACGAGATTGCCGATGAGGTTGGTTTCCCCCGTCTTGTAGACCCACTTGGTGCCGGCCGGCGCCTCGCGCGGGAGCTTCCGCATGTAGCTCACCGTCTGGTCGAGCCCCGAGTCTGGCGGCACGGTAAAGAGCAGGGCCACGTCCGACTTGGGGTCGGTGTAATCCTCGTTCCACTTCACGCCGCTCGTCATCGTGAGCAATTGGCGGATGCTCACGCTGTCGTAGGCGCTGCCGCGCATCTGCGTGATGTACTTCGTCACCGGTTCGTCGATGCTCGTGATGTAGCCGTCCTTGATGGCCGCACCCACCAGCGTGGACGTCACCGATTTGGCCACGGAAAACGAGGTCCACTTCTTGGATGCGCTGTAGTCCATCGCATAGCGCTCGAGTCGCACCTTGCCGTCGACCACCACTACGATACCCGCGAGCTTCTGCTCCTCGATGTACTTCTCGAGCATCGCCACCTGCGCGCCGCCACTGGCAAAGGCCGCGAGCGGCTTGCCCTCCGGCAGCGGCATGACCCGGCTGCCGCGCTTGACCACGCGCGCAGGGAAGATCGTGTCCATGACACTGAAGCCGGCCTCGCGCTGGGCTTGCGACCAGAAGAGGACGGAGGCGGCATTGGCGCGTCTGGTGCCCTGCGCGTCAGCGCGGGAGGACAGCGCGGCAGCGAGGACCGCGAGTGCGAGGGCGAGGTTGCGTGACGTCATGGCTCCCGTTGTTGTTGCGAGCGAATCGGAGAAGCTGCAGTTCCGAGGCAATGGAACGCAAGAGCGCATATCTCCCTCGCAGCGTGCGAGCTGACACACCACCCGCACCACTCAGGACGACGGGCGGCAGTGAGCCGGCCAGCGCACAACGTCAGCCGACACGACCTGTGATCCGCGCATGCCCCCCACGATCCACCACGCGCCGTCGAATGCGCCAAGCGAGCGGTGGTCCATCGTGGCGTAGGGAGCGGGGGTGCCAACACGCCACGTTCGCCGCTTCACGTCCAGCTCGAGCAGATCACGCAGCGGCTCCGACAGCCGCCCATCGTATCCGACGCCGCTGTAGTTGTACGGATTGTTCGTGCCGCCCGCCATGACGAATCGTCCCGCGCATCCCGCCGCGGCCGCGCGGTACCGCGCGGGTCCCGGATGTGTGGGCAGCGTGTCCCACGCGATGCGTGTCGCGTCACGCGCGTCGATGCGCCCCATCCACGATTGCGATGCGAGCGTGTACTTCACGGCACCACTCGATCGCCGTGCGCCGTCCATCACGAGCACGACATCACCGCTCACCGCGCCCGACCCGCCGAAGACGGGCACACCCGGAAACGGCGTCCCGCGCATCCAGCGATCGTTCACGACGTCGTAGAGTTGCACCGCAGCCACGTTGTCCGTGTCGTGCCACCCCGTCACGAGCACGATGATCGAGTCGCGCCAGACGCCGCCCACCGCGTCATCGACCGCGACCGGCGTCGGCGTACCCGCGCGCCACGCGCGCTTGACCGGATCCCAGATGTCCACGTTCGGAAGCGAACGCTCGCCGCCAACAGAATCCACCGTGTAGCCGCCGATCACGACGACGCGTCCCTTCACACCGAAGGCGAGCGACGCCAAGCGGCCGACCGCACCCGGTACCGGCGGGAGTTCACGCCAGGACCGCGCGCCCGGTGCGAGTTGAAAGGCGCGCCGCGTGATGCCGCTCCAGCGCTTCGTGGAGTCAACGCCGAGCATGGTGTAGAGCCCAGCGCCTGGGCCGCGGGCGAGCGAGGCCACCGCGTTGTTCGTCACGGGCGCCGGAAGCGAAGGTGCCTGCGCCCTCGCGAAACCCGGCGCCATGCCGGCCATGATCGCAGTCCCGGTCGCGAGACGACGGCAAGCCCCTTTCGTCATACTGCGGGCTGCGCTCCCGCACGGTCCAGCGCGTCGGATTCGTCCGTGCCGGGATCGTCATCGTCGTCTACGCTGTCGGCCAACTGCTGCCGCCGCAACAACGACCAGTACCGCCCGCGCGCCGCGAGCAACGCCTCGTGCTGCCCTTGCTCAACCACGCGCCCGCCGTCGAGCACGAGAATGTGGTCGGCATCGCGAATCGCGCTGATGCGATGGCTCGCGATCAGCGCGGTCCGCCCGGCAAACGCTTCGCGCAACCCACGCAAGATCTCCGCTTCCGTGTGCGTATCCACCGCGCTCAGCGCATCATCCAGCAGCACCACGCTCGGCTTTCGCGCGAGCGCACGTGCGAGGGCGGCGCGCTGCTTCTGCCCGCCGCTCAGGTTGATGCCGCGCTCGCCGAGCTGCGTGTCGTAGCCATGCGGGAATGCGCGGATTGTTTCGTCCAGCTGCGAGAGGCGCGATGCCCAGCGTGTCGCATCCAGCGCGGCCTCGCCAGCGTCGTCGTCGAGGCCGTAGCGCAGGTTGCTGTCGATCGTCTCCGAGAAGAGCAGGCTCTCCTGCGGCACCATGCCGAGCTCGCGGCGCAGCGCGGTCATGTCGAGTTCGGCGAGCGGCATGCCGTCGATGAGAATCGTCCCTTCCTGCGGATCGAAGAAGCGCGGGACGAGGTCGAGCAGCGCGCTCTTGCCCGCACCGATCGCGCCAACCAAACCGAGCGTCTGCCCGGCCGAGAGCGTGAACGACACGTCGCGCAGCACCCAGCGCGGCGATTCGCCGTCCCTGACCGGATAGTGGAAGCCCACGTCGCGGAATTCGATCGTGCGGCCGCCGCCCTCTCGCGCCGGCAGCGCGCGCGGGAGTGCTGGCGTGCGCACCACCGGCTCGGCGTCGAGAATGTCGAGCAGCCGCGTCATGCTGGCCGCGCCGCGCTGGAACAGATTGATGACCCAGCCCAGCGCAATCAGCGGCCAGGTGAGCATGCCCAGATAGATGCCGAACGCGACGAAGTTGCCGACGGAAATCGTGCCGTTGAGTGCCAGCCGCCCACCGAGCCCGAGCACGATGACGGCACCCAACCCGGCGAGCATCATGAACATCGGGTGCATGAAGCCGTTCAACCGCGTGAGTGCCATGTTGCGGCGCAGGTACTCCTCGCCCAAGGCCGTGAACCGCGCGACCTCGCTCGCTTCCTGTCGATATGCGCGCACCACGCGCGCGCCAGCCAGATTCTCCTGCGCGCGAGTCGAGAGTGTGCTGTAGTGCTCCTGCACCGCCTCGAACCGGTCGTGCACAAGCTTGCCGAGCCGCACCATCATCACGGGGATGAACAGGGCGGGAAGCACCGCGAGTCCCGCGAGCTTGAGGTCGATGCGCGACATGAAGAACAGCGCGAACAAGCCGCCAAACACCGTGTTCGCGAGGTACATGATCGCGGGGCCCGCTGCCATGCGCACCGCACTCAAGTCGTTCGTGAGCCGGGCCATGACGTCGCCCGTGCGCATGCGCGCGAACCAGGTGGCATCGAGCGTGAGCAGGCGTTCGAAGAGCGCGTTGCGCAGGTCGTACTCCACCCATCGCGACAGGCCGTTCATCAGCT
>JAYTVE010000490.1:0-3449 GCA_043744185.1 Gemmatimonadota bacterium
CTCGATGTGCAGGCGACCGGCGACCTCAGGCATCACCTGATCGAGGATGTGGCGATCACGCTTGGCCAGGCGGTGGTCGCGTTCGCGCCGGCGGGGTGCGCGCGCTACGGCGAGCGTACCGTGCCCATGGACGACGCGCTCGTGCAGGTGGTGCTCGACATCGGCGGGCGCCCCTACTATCGCGGGCCGCTGCCGTCGCCACTGTACGACCATTTCCTGCGGTCGTTTGCCGACAACGCCAAGGCCACCTTGCACGTGCGCGTGCTGCGTGGACGGGACAAGCACCACATCGTGGAGGCGGCCATCAAGGCGCTGGGGTTCGCATTGCGCGAGGCGCTTGCCGAATCTGGAACCGTGTTCAGCACGAAGGGCGCCGTCCGTCTCGAAGTGCGGGAGAATTGAAATGCTCACGCGCCGGTTGATTGTGTGCCTGGACGTGCGGGGAGGGCGCGTGGTAAAGGGAGTGCAGTTCGAGGGGCTGCGCGACGTCGGTGATCCGGCGGCGCTGGCGGAGTTCTACGAACAGGAAGGCGCCGACGAAATCACCTTCCTCGACATCTCGGCCAGCGCCGAAGAGCGCGCGACGTTGCTGGATGTGGCACGACGCACGTCAGAGCGGCTGTTCGTGCCGCTCACCATCGGTGGCGGCATTCGTACCGCGGACGACGTGGCCCTCGCACTGCGCGCCGGCGCCGACAAGATCTCCGTGAACTCGGCGGCCGTGTCCCGTCCTGAGTTGATCACCGAAGCCGCCGATCGTTTCGGTGCGCAGTGCGTGGTGACGAGCATCGATGCCAAGCGCGGCCTCGACGGCGACTGGAAGGTGTGGGTGAAGGGCGGCCGGGAAGAGACCAACCTCGAAGCGATCGCATGGGCGCAGCAATGCGTGGAACTTGGCGCCGGCGAGATCCTGCTCACGTCCATCGACCGCGACGGTGCGCGCACGGGGTACGATTTGGCGCTGACGCGCGCCGTTGCCGAATCGGTGCGTGTGCCGGTGATTGCGTCGGGTGGCGCGGGCGTGGCGTCGCACCTGGTGGACGCGGTGGTGCATGGCGGTGCCGATGCCGTGCTCGTGGCCGGAATCCTTCACGATGGAGTGACGACCGTGCGTGCGCTCAAACGGCACATGCTGGACGCAGGGCTTCCGGTGCGCGCCGTGCCCGAGGTGGCCGCATGACGAGCCGTGCGGAGACTCAGGCCTCGTTGCTGCACGCGGCCGCCGAGGTAGCGGAGGTCGCGGCGGAGGTGGCGATGCGCTGGTATCGAGGGGCCGTTGACATCGAGACCAAGGGCGATGGCTCGCCCGTGACGATTGCCGATCGCGAAGCGGAACTGGCGGCGCGCGAATGGTTGGCGACGCGCTTTCCACACGATGGCGTGCAGGGCGAGGAGTTTGACGCGGTTCGTGCCGAAGCTCGGCGACAGTGGATTTTGGACCCGATCGACGGCACCAAGGCGTTCGTGCGGGGCGTACCGTTGTGGGGCACGCTGATCGCCTGTTGTGAAAGTGACACCGTGCTGGCCGGTGCGGCCTGCTATCCGGCCGTTGGGGAGACCATCGCGGCAGCGCCTGGTGAGGGCTGCTGGTGGAACGGAGCCCGGGCGCATGTGTCGAATGTGAGTTTGCTGTCGAAAGCGACGGCGCTTGTCACCGACGACCTGTTTCTCGAGCGTCCATGGCGTGCCGGGCAATGGCGCGCACTGGCCGCGCGCGCGGGCGTGGTGCGCACGTGGGGCGATTGCTTCGGCTACCTGCTGCTGGCCACGGGACGCGCAGAGATCATGGTGGACGACGTGGTGAATCCGTGGGATGCGGCCGCCGTGCAGCCGATCATCACGGAGGCGGGCGGCGTGTTCACGTCATGGAATGGTGTGCACACCGCGTTTGGCGGCAGCATCGTGGCGACGAACGCACTGCTGGCCGCGGAGACGCGCGCGATACTGCATGGAGACGACGCATGAGCGACGCAACGAATGCCGGCGCAGGTAGCAATTCGAACGCGGAGATGCAGGCTGGCGCCGGGGCGGGCTCGGAGGCGGGCGCCGGGGCGGGCACCGATGCAGGCACCAGCTCGTTCGCGGGCGCATGCGCACTCGACCTCGACGCGCTCGATTTCACCAAGGGTGCGGGACTGGTCACCGTGGTGGCGCAGGATGCAGCTAGCGGCGCGGTACTGATGGTGGCGCACGCCAACCGGGAGGCACTCGAGCGCACGATGGTGAGTGGCGAGATGCACTTCACGTCGCGTACGCGCGGCCTGTGGCATAAAGGCGCGACGAGCGGCAACGTGCAGCGCGTGATATCGCTCACGGCCGATTGCGATCGCGATGCGGTGCTGGCGCGGGTGGTTGCTGCCGGGCCGGCGTGTCATGAGGGCACCACGTCCTGCTTTCGCGAGGCAGCGCTGGCTGCCGACGCCCTGGCGGTGACCGACGCCAGGATTGCAGCGCGCGCGGCCGACGAAGACACCGAGTCCAGCTACACGCGCAAATTGCTGGCTGACCGCAACCTGCGGTTGAAGAAGCTCGGTGAGGAAGCCGTCGAGCTGGCCGTGGCGTGCGCAGACGGAGACCGGGCACGCGCCGTAGAGGAGGTGGCTGACCTGATGTACCACACCCTGGTTTCGTTGCACGCCGTGGGCGGTTCGCTGGCGGATGTCCGTGCGGTGCTGGCAGCCAGAACGAACTAGTGTAGTGTCGCCAAAGTGAGGTGCGCTTTGCGGACCTTCTGCAGAATCTGCTGCACGGTGGCAGTCCACACAAATGGGGTGGGATGGGCATTGCGGTGATCGATGTATTGCGTGATGGCGGCGATCAGTTGGGCGACGCTGGTGACGGCGAGGCGGCGGATCTGCCGCTCCGTCAACTCGCTGAAGAAGCGTTCGACCAGATTAAGCCACGACGATGAGGTCGGCGTGAAGTGGAAATGCACGCGTTGGTTGCGCGCGAGCCAGCGCGTCACCGCTTTGTGTTTGTGCGTCGCGTAGTTGTCGAGGATGACATGGATGGCCAATTCCTTGGGGACGGTGCGTACCATCTGCTTCAGGAACGCGAGAAACTCTTGATGCCGATGCTGGGGTTTGCACTCCTGCACGATGGTGCCGGTCGCCACATCGAGCGCGGCGAACAAGGTCGTCGTCCCGTGCCGCTTGTAGTCGTGCGTCATGGTCCCGGCGCGTCCCTTCTTCATGGGCAAGCCCGGCTGCGTGCGATCGAGCGCCTGGATTTGGCTCTTCTCGTCGAAGGACAACACGACCGCGCGCTCGGGAGGATCGAGAGACAACCCGACGACGTCGCGGAGCTTCGCCACGAACTGCGGATCGCGCGACAACTTGAACTGCTTCACGCGATGGGGCTTGATCCCGTGCGCCCGCCAGATCCGCGCGATCGTCGCGTGATGATGGCCCGTGGCCTGCGCCATCCGGCGGGTGCTCCAGTGCGTCCCG
>JAYTVE010000491.1:0-3433 GCA_043744185.1 Gemmatimonadota bacterium
GCGAGCCTGCTGCAGGCGGAAGACGGGGTGACGGGGCTCGCGCACGAGGCACACGGTGCGCAGGCCAACGCCGGCCTGTTCATGGAGTGGGCGGTGGGAAAGACCGGACAGATCTTCCCATCGGACGCCGGCAAGCTGCTGCTGCCCGGTTCACGCATCCTGTGGGAAATCCACACGCACTCCAACGGCGAGGTGTTCGCTGACGAAGCGGTGGAACTGGCGATCTACCTGTATCCCAAGGGCGTGGTACCGCCACATCGCACCGTGCTGCGTTTCTTCGACGTGAGCCGGAACATCGAGCTCGACATTCCACCGAATGCGAAGGCGACGACCGAGCACTCGTACGTGCTGCCGGCCCCGGCGCGGATCGAGAACTTCCAGCCGCACATGCACATGCGCGGCAAGGCGATGTCGCTGGAGGCGATCCTGCCCGACGGGAAGTCGATGCTGCTCAGTCGCGTGAGCAACTTTCAGTGGAACTGGCACGTGAACTACGTCTATGCCGACAGCGTGGCGCCGCTGCTGCCGAAGGGGACGACGCTGCGCTTCACGGCGCTGCACGACAACACCGCCGACAATCCCAACAATCCGGACCCGCGCCAATGGGTGGGGTGGGGGGATCGCACGGTGGACGAGATGGCGCACTGCTGGATTGACGTCACCTACCTCGATCAGCCGGAGTTCGAGCGGTTGGTGGCCGAGCGCAAGGCGATAGCGCGGATGGGGGCACGACTCCCCGACCGGTAGGGTGAGCCGCGCGCCCGTAGCGATGCGGCGACGGACCCGCAGAGTGGCTCACATCACCGCCGCGTGGCGCTCGGTCGCCGTTCAGCGCCGCTCGAACCGCCCGGTCTTTCTTTCCAGCACGATCTTGTAAGCCACCGCGCACGGCGTCGACTCATCCGCCTCCTCGGGAGACGGTCGCCAGTGCGTGGGCACGCTGCCCTGTTCGGCAACGGGCGCCGCGAACCGGCGCATGATGAGGTGCATGGCCTCGCGCGCGGCGTCACCGTGCAGCTCCTCGAACCGGCCCCATGCGATCACGCTTTTCCAGTTGAAGAGGCCGTCGACCTCGTCAACTTCCACGCATACACTCGGGTTTGCGTGCAGCAGCCGAAGCTTGAGCCCCTCATTCGAATGCGCGTACACGGCGTGGCCGTCATACGCGTAGCTGATCGGCACGACATAGGTGAGGCCGTCGGCGTGCAGCCCGAGTCGCGCCACCCACGCCGAAGCCAGCAGGTGTTCCACTTCATGGCTGCTCAGTGCGCCCAGCATTGGCATCCTCCCCGGTTACGGCCAGCATGGGGCCGTGGGAGTGGCGCTGCCATCGGCGCATGCCTGACAGATGGGGACCGTCGGCTCCGGCAGCTCCCGCCGACGGGCGGCGGGGCCCACAGCCGGCGCTTTGCAGCTACATCCCCGGCTGCTCGATCACCCGCACGCCGTTCGGCACCGTGAACCGGAACTCCGTGTCCTTCACGGACGCGTTCGCGCCGAAGCGCGTCACCTTCACCGTCCGCACGAGCCCGCTCGCGTCCGTCGTCTCGAATTGGCGCACGTAGCCGCTCTTCGCGTCCACCCACACCACGGCACGCGCGAAGCTCGCGTCCATCCCCTTCTTGGGCGTCAGGATGAGCGCACGCGCATCCTTGCCGTCGATCGGCGCCACCCCCGCATCCTTCACGTCGAACCGCTTGCGCGGCTCGTTAAAGAACTGCGACAGCACGTCCACGCTCCCCGCCACGGCACTCGCCTGACTTCCGAGCGTGATGCGAAATACCTGCCCCGGCGTACTGCTCGGGAGGTAGATCCAGAGATTCTGCCCGTCGGCGATGATCTGGTCGCCCTTCGGCTGCGAGAAGCGGATCGCCATCAGCTTCGGTCCCTTCTGCAGCATTTCGCCACGGGCCTGCACTTTGGAGCCGGTGAGCGGATTCTGGATTTCCTGCTCGAAGCTGACCTTGAGCGACTTGAGCGCGGCGTGCGCGATGCTCGCCTTGTCGAGCATGACTTCCGCGTCCTGCGCGCGCGCGGGCGCCGCCGCGACGAGAAGGGCGGCCGCGATGAGAAGAAGACGCATGCTGGGTACTACCCGGCGGAGACGGAGGTGGTCCCCGGCGAGGGCGCCACACTGCGCCCGATCGCCTGGGCGATGGTCTGGAGTTGCAGCATCAGCGCCGTAAACTGGTCGGGGGTGAGCGACTGCGCGCCGTCTGACAGCGCGCGCTCGGGCGCGGGGTGCACTTCGACCAGAATCCCATCGGCACCCGCGGCCACGGCGGCGCGTGCCATCGGCAGGACGAGCGCGCGGACGCCCGTGCCGTGGCTCGGATCGGCGACCATCGGCAGGTGAGAAGCGCGCTGCACCACGGGAATGGCGGTGACGTCGAAGATGTTGCGTGTTGAGCTGTCGAAGCCGCGCAGCCCGCGCTCGCACAGCACGACGTGCGGATTCCCTTCCGCGAGGATGTACTCGGCGCTCAGCAGCAGGTCGGTGATCGTGGCCGACATGCCACGCTTGAGCAGCACCGGCTTGCCGATCCTGCCCACGCTGCGCAGCAGCGAGTAGTTCTGCATGTTGCGCGCGCCGATCTGGATCATGTCGGCGATCTCGGCCACTTCGTGAGCGCCAGCCTCATCCATGGCCTCGGTCACGACCGGCAGTCCGGTTTCGCGACGGGCCAGCGCCAGCAGCTCGAGCCCCTTGGTGCCGAGCCCTTGGAACGAGTACGGCGAGGAGCGCGGCTTGTAGGCGCCGCCGCGTAGGGCCGTCGCGCCAGCTGCACGCACGGCGCGCGCGGCGGCGAGGATCTGCTGCTCGCTCTCGACGGAGCAGGGGCCCGCCATCACGACGATGTCGCTGCCGCCGAACGAGACGCCGGGCGCGATCGTGACGATCGTGTTGTCAGGCTTCCACTCGCGCGAGACCTGCTTGAACGGCTTGGTGACGTTGATGACCTGCGCCACGCCGCCCATGCCGCCGATGTGCGAGCCGTCCACCTGGCCGTCGTTGCCGATGAGGCCAACCGCCGTGCGCTGTTCACCCGGCATGGGAACGGGCGTGAAGCCGAGGGCCCGGATGGCCTCGCACACCGCATCCACCTGGGCGGCGGTGGCATCCGTCCGCATGACGACCAGCATGACCTTACTCTCCGAGTTCGATGAACCAGCCGTCGTGCGCGTGGCGCACGGGGCCGGAATACGTGTTCGCAATGATGCCCACCACGTCGACCGCGTCGAGCGGCGGATACCGGTGCGTGAGCACCAGGCAGCCGGGGCGGGCGGTTACGGCCATGGCAGCGCAATCTTCCGGCGCGAGGTGACCCTCGACCGCAATCTCGCGGGCGAGGGAGCACTCGGTCACAAGCACGTCCGCGCCCGCCGCCCATGTGGCCAATCCTGCGTCCGGACCGGTGTCGCCCGTATAGAC
>JAYTVE010000492.1:0-3422 GCA_043744185.1 Gemmatimonadota bacterium
GTCGTCGATCCGCGCATGCACGTCGAGGAGATCGAGTGCGAGGCGATGGGCGGCCACGCCTGCCGCTTCACCCTGTCATCCTGAGCGGAGCGAAGGACCGGCTTTTCGTTTCAAGTCCTTCGCCGAACCCCCGCTCCCCGTGCCGCCCTACGCCGCCACCACCCCCGCCGGCAACACATCCTCGTCGAGCACTCGCCGCGCCTCCCACCGCGCCAGCCACCGATACAGTGTCGGCAGCACGAACAGCGTCAGCACCGTGCTCGTCAGCAACCCGCCAATCACCACGCTCGCCAGCGGCCGCTGCACCTCGCTGCCCGCACTCGTGCTGAGCGCCATCGGCACGAAGCCCAACGCCGCCACGAGCGCCGTCATCAGCACGGGCCGCAACCGGTCGCTCGCGCCCGTGCGCACGGACGCCTCGAGCTCGAGTCCCCCCGCACGCAGCGCATTGATGTAGCTCACGAGCACCACGCCGTTGAGCACCGCAATGCCGAACAGCGCAATGAACCCGATGGCCGCCGACAAATTGAGGTTGAGTCCGCGCGCCCAGAGCATCGCCACGCCGCCCACCAGCGCGAACGGCACGTTCGAGAGCACCAGCATCGCCTGCGGGAGCGAGCGGAAACTCATGAGCAGGAGTCCCAGAATGAGCGCGAGCGCCAGCGGCACCACGATCGTGAGCCGCCCCATCGCGCGCTGCTGGTTCTCGTACTGTCCGCCCCACTCGAGGAACACCCCGGGTGGCAGCGTCACCTCGTTGGCCACGCGCGTGCGCACTTCCCCCACGAACCCGCCCAGGTCGCGGCCGCGCACGTTGCTGAGCACGAGCGCACGCCGTTGCGCATCCTCGTGCCCGATGAGCTCCGGTGCCGTCGTGCTCACGAGTTCCGCCACCGACCCCAGCGACACGAGCGCACCGGCTGGCGTGCGCAGCTGAATACGCTGCAGCGCCGCAACGTCCGCGCGCGCACCGTCCGGCAACCGTACCGCGATCCCGATCCGCCGCGGGCCATCCACCAGCTCGCTCGCCACCTGCGCGCCCATTGCCAGCTCGATCGCCTGCCGCACGTCCGTTACCGACACGCCGTACTGCGCCATCGTCTCGCGCTTGAGCTGCATGCGCACCTGCCCCGCGCCTTCGCTCACCTCGATCATTGCGTCGGCGTTGCCGGGCACGCTCTTGAGCACGCGCAGCAGCGTGTGCGCAATCACCTGGTTCTGCTCGAGGTCCGGCCCGGTCACCTTGATGCCCAAGTCCGTCTTGATCCCGCTCTCCGCCTCGTCGAGCCGCATAGCCAGCGGCTGCGTGAACGAAATCGTGAGCCCGGGAATCACCGCAAGCGCCGAATCAAAGGCCGCGATCAGCCCCTCGCGATCTGTCGCCGTCTTCCATTCCTCGCGCGGCTTGAGGATCACGTACAAGTCGCCCTCGAACAGCCCCATCGCCTCCGTGGCGAGGTCGGGCCGTCCTTCCTTTGTCACCGCGGTTACCACCTCGGGGAACTGCTTGACGATTCGCTCTGCCTGCTGGCTCATCGTCGTTGCCTCCGCGAGCGAAATCGACGGCAGTCGGCGCGTGTTGATCAGGATCGCGCCCTCATCGAGCTTGGGCATGAACTCTGTGCCGATCCACCCGAGCGATCCGACGCTCGCCACGATCAGCACGAGCGCGAATCCCACCACCAGCTTGCCGCGCGCGAGCGTCCACTCGAGCCACCGCAGGTACCGCGCCCGCGTCTTCTCCAGCCACGGAATTTCCTTCTCCTCCGCGTGCTTGAGCAGCCACGCACTCACCGCCGGCACGTACGTGAGCGCCAACAGCAGCGACCCCAGCACGGCAAACACCACCGTGAACGCCATCGGCGCGAACATGCGCCCCTCCATGCCCGTCAACGTGAAAATCGGCAGATAGACCGCCACGATGATCGCGATGCCGAACAGGATCGGGCGCGCCACCTCCGACGCCGCCGAGTGAAACAGCGTGAGGCGGTGCGTCTCGTGCGGCGGCGAATGCTCGAGTCGCCGCACGAAGTTCTCCACCATCACCACGCTCGCGTCCACGATCAACCCGAAGTCGAGCGCGCCCAGACTCATCAGGTTCGCGCCGTACCCGAACAGGTACATCCCCGTGAACGCGAACAACATCGAGAGTGGAATCACGCTCGCCACGATCAAGGACGCGCGCACGTCCCGCAAAAACAGGAACAGCACCGCGATCACCAGCAGCCCGCCCTCGGCCAGGTTCTTCATGATCGTCAGCGACGTGCGCGACACGAGGTCGGTCTGATCGTAGAAGGGCGTGACCTTCACCCCCTTGGGGAGCGACTTCTCGATCTCCGCCATGCGCGTCTTCACCGCCGCGATCACGCGCCGCGAGTCCGACCCCTTGAGCTTGAGCACCATGCCGGCCACCACTTCACCCTTGCCGTCCTTGGTGACCGCGCCGTTCCGCGGCAGCACGCCGGGCTTCACCGTCGCCACGTCGCTCACGCGCACCGGGCTCCCGCCCACGCTCGCGATCACGATGCCGCCGATCTCGCTCGCCTGTTCCACGCGCCCGAGCCCGCGCAGCGTGAATCGCTCGCCGGCCGTCTCCAGGTACGATCCACCGAAGCTCGCGTTGTTGTCCTGCAACGCGCGATGCACATCCGCGAGCGTGAGCCGCCGCGCCGCCAGCCGTGCCGGGTCCACCTCCACGTGCACCTGCTCGGTGTACCCGCCCCACGAATTCACTTCCGCCACCCCCGACACCGTGCGCAAGCGCGGCCGGATCACGTAGTCCTGGATCGTCTTGAGCTGCGTCAGCGAGAGCGAGTCGCTCGAGAGCACATACTGGTACAGCTCGCCCATCGGCGTCGAGAGCGGCGCCATCACCGGCTCCACGCCGGCCGGCAACGATCCCTTCGCGTCACCGAGTCGCTGCTGCACGAGCGTGCGTGCGAAGTACGTGTCCGTGCCATCCTTGAACGGCACCGTGATGAGCGACAGGCCGAACTTGGATGTCGAGCGCACCCCCTCCGCGCCCGGCAACCCCATGAGCGATTGCTCCACGGGCCACGTCACGAGCCGCTCCACTTCCTCGGGTGCCATCCCCGGCGCCACCACGATCACGTCCACGCGCGTGCCCGTGAGGTCAGGAAACGCATCGAACGGGATGCGCGACATCGCGATCAAGCCGGCGGCGACGATGAAGAGCGCACCGCCGATCACGGTACGACGATAGTTGAGTGCGAACCTCAGCAGGGCGTCCATGGCTCAGCCCCCCGATGCGGCACGCCGCTTGATCAGTTCGGCCTTGGCCACCGCCGCACCGCGCACGATTACCGTCGTACCCGGATCGACCCCCGCGAGCACCTCGGCTACCATCGGATTGTGTCGACCGATGCGCACCGGCATCGCACGCAGCCACATCCCTTCGCCGC
>JAYTVE010000493.1:0-3409 GCA_043744185.1 Gemmatimonadota bacterium
CTCACCGTCGAGATCGTGGTGGCAATCCCGATCCCGATCGCGGCGCGAAGCAGCATCGGCCCCAGTCGTGGCTCGCCCGGCAACAGCGTGGGAGCAACACGCGCGAAGGCGCGGTCCATCGCCATGAACACCAGCAAATGGCACAGGTACATGCCGTAGCTGATCTCGCCAAAGAACCGGAGCCAGCTGGCCTGCACCAACCGGCGGCGCGGGCCCGACCCCTCGGCGATCACGAGCGCGAGCGCGCCGGCCGCCGCGAGACACCACGGGGTGTACTGCAGCGCACCGCCGAGCGCGCGCTCGCGTGTGAGAATCCCGAATGGGGCGCCCACAGCTACCGTCAGCACCGCGACCGAGACGCACACGATGCCCACTCGCGTGACGCGCCCACGGGTCATCTGCGGCGACCTCATCCACAGCGCGAGCAGCGCGCCCATCGCGAGGCCGTCGAGGTTGAACCAGGTGTAGAAGTAGAGCCCGACGCGCTCTCCCTGCTGCCACGCCCACCCTCGCGCCATCGGCCCGATCAGGAGCGCCAGCAGCGCCACCGCCGCCAGCGTTCCACGTTCGAGCCGCCGAACGGCGAGCGGCCAGATCAGGTAGAACTGCTCCTCGATGGCCAGCGACCAGAGCACCCCGTACTCGAGCCCGACATCGAGCAGCGGAAACAGGTTCGTGAGAAAGAGCGACGCGACGATCGCGAAGCGCAGGCTCACAACGCCGGTCAGCAACGCGACGCCGAGCACCAGCGCATACGCGGGCAGGATGCGCAGCGCTCGGCGCGCGTAAAACGGTGCGAAGTAGCGCTCGGCGCGCTGCTGGTCGAGCAGGATGCCGGTGATCAGGAATCCCGACAGTACGAAAAAGAGCTGGACGCCGAGCCAGCCCGGCTGCGTGAGCCTGAGGAGCAGCCACGCCAATCCCTGCGCCCGCTCGACGTGATACGACCAGAAGAATGCGTGATACACCACGACCATCAGCACGGCGATGCCGCGGACAGCGTCCAACTCCGGCATGACCGGACGCAGCAGTGGCGCGTCGCGGAGCGGCGCTGAACGTCCGCCATCCGCGAGCGCTGCTCCGCTCACTTCCCCTTGAACTTGGCGATCGCCTGGCGCGTGAAGTCGGAGAGCACGAGCCGCCCGCTCATGGCCGCGCGCTCCGCAAGCAGCGTCGGCCAGTGCTCCGTGCCGGCCCAGAAGTTCTGTTTGAGCAGGGCCATCGCCTCGGGGTTGGCGTGCAGCAGCTTCTTGAGCGTGCTGCCGAGCACGGCGTCGAATTCCGCCGGCGTATCAGCCACCTTGGCGTAGAGCCCGTGGTGCATCGCCCAGCTCGCGGAAAAGAAGTCGGCGTCCACCGTGAGCGTCTGGAACGCGCCGACGCCCATCTTGCGTTCCACCGCGGGTCCGACCACGAACGGGCCGATGCCGACCGCAAGCTCGGAGAGCTTGATGCTCGCGTCCTTGGACGCGATCGCATACTCGGACGCGGCACAGATGCCGATGCCGCCACCGGCCACCTTGCCGTGCACGCGTGTGACGATGAACTGCGGCGCGGCGCGCATGGCGAGAATGACGCGGGCAAATCCCATGAAGAACTCTGTGCCCTGCACGTCGTTCTCGATGGAAAGCAGCTCGTCGAAGCTCGCACCGGCGCAGAATGCACCCGAGCCCTCACTCTGCAGCAGGATGACGCGCGCGTCCTTCGCTCGGCCAACTTCGGAGATCGTCGAGGCCAGCTGGCGCAGGAGCGCGGAGGGGAGGGAATTCCCCTTCGGATGGAAGAAGCTGATGGTGGCGAGCCCGTCGGCGATGGTCGCCGTCACGGTGCCGGGATCTGGTGCAGTCGCGGGTGCGTTCATGTCAGGGAGGATACCCGATTTCAGCCGTTGTGGCGAGCGGTGAAAGCCCGGTACATTCCATGAGAGGCACGGAACCCCGTGTGCGCGAGGCCCTGACGATGTCACAACCGATGACCCCGACCATCCAATCGCATCCCGAGGACGCCGCGCAGCTGGCCGCCTTCGAGGCGCGCATCGCCGCCGGCGAACACATCGAGCCGAAGGACTGGATGCCGGAGCGGTATCGCCGGCAGCTCATCCGCATGATGTCGCAGCACGCGCACTCCGAGTGCGTCGGCATGCTGCCGGAGGGCAACTGGATTTCGCGCGCGCCGTCACTGCGCCGCAAGATGACGCTCATCGCCAAGGTGCAGGACGAAGCTGGTCACGGGCATTACATCTACTGCGCCACCGAGACGCTCGGCGCGAGCCGCGACGAACTCCTCGACGACCTGCACAGCGGCAAGGCCAAGTATTCGTCGATCTTCAACTACCCCACGCTCAACTGGGCTGACATTGGCGTCATCGGCTGGTTCGTGGACGGCGCGGCGATTGTCAACCAGACCGTGCTCGCGAAGGCCAGCTACGGTCCGTACGCCCGGTCGATGATTCGCATCTGCAAGGAAGAAAACTTCCACAAGCGCCAGGGCTACGAGATCTGCAGCGTCATGTCGCAGGGCACCGATGCGCAGAAGGCCATGCTGCAGGATGCGGTCAACCGCTGGTGGTGGCCGTCGCTCATGATGTTCGGTCCGCCGGACGGCGCCTCGTCAAATTCCGACGAGCTGCTCCGCTGGAAGGTCAAGCGCTACACCAACGACGAGCTGCGCCAGCGCTTCATCAACCTCACCGTGCCGCAGGCGCAGGCCATCAACGTGCAGCTACCCGACGCGGAGCTGCACTACGACACCACTGATGGCAACTGGCGCTCGGGCCCCATTGACTGGGACGAGTTCTGGGCGGTGGTCAAGGGCAACGGGCCGCTCAATCGCGAACGCGTGGCGGCGCGCAAGGCGGCGCACGACAACGGCGCGTGGGTGCGCGCGGCTGCCGAAGCGCACGCTGCCAAGAAGGCCGCACGCTCGACCGTGGCCGCATAGGCGGGGGAGCAATCATGACGGATGCCGCAACGGGCACGCAGTGGCCCCTTTGGGAAGTGTTCACGCAGGAAGTGAGCGGCGCGCCGCATGAACACGCCGGCAGCGTGCACGCGGTGGACGGCGAGCAGGCGCTCCAGAATGCGCGTGACGTCTTCGGGCGTCGTGGCAAGGTGATCTCGCTCTGGGTGGTGCCGAGCGATGCGGTGGTCGCGTCCACGCCATCGGATGCCGGGCCGTTCTTCGACCCGGGCAGCGACAAGGCGTATCGCCATCCGCAGTTCTACAAGGCGCCGCGCGGCGTGCGGATCTACTAGCGTGGGCTACGGGTCGATTCCCGACGAGCCGGAGTTCGGCGCGGGCTCCGACGCGCCGGCGCAGGTCAAGCCGCTGTCGGAGCGCGGTGGCGCGCGCGTGCCGACGATCACGAGCGGCGTCGCGGCCAACGCGCATGTGGAATACCTGCTGCGCC
>JAYTVE010000494.1:0-11747 GCA_043744185.1 Gemmatimonadota bacterium
GAGCACAATGCCGATCACGTCGATGCTCTGGGCCTTCTGGCCAAAGCGCGAGTTCTTCACGTACGTCCACGTCATCAACGCCGCGAGAATGCCGAGTGGCACGTTGATGTAAAAAATCCAAGGCCAGCTGAGGTTGTCGACGATGTAGCCGCCAAGCGTGGGGCCAACCGTCGGTCCCACCATGACGCCGACGCCGAACATGGCTTGGCCGATGCCGACTTCCTCTGGCGGAAAGGTCTCGAAGAGCGTGCTTTGCGCGGTGCTCAGCAGCGCGCCGCCGCCCAGACCCTGAATCACGCGCCAGAGCACCAACCCGCCAAGGCTCGTGGCCGCGCCGCAGAAGAACGACGCCAGCACGAACAGCAGGATGCTGCCCGTGAGATAGCGCCGCCGCCCGAAATAGTTCGAGAGCCACGACGACATCGGGATCACGATCACGTTCGCGATGATGTAGCCGGTGCTCACCCAGCTGATCTCGTCGAGCGTCGCGCCGAGGTTCCCCATCATGTGCGGGATGGCCACGTTCACGATGCTCGTGTCGATCAGCTCGAGCACGGCCGCCATCGTGACGGCGATGGCGATCAGGTAGCGGTTCGCGTATCGCGGGTCGGCGTTGATCTCCGCCTTTCGTTGAGCCGCTGACTGCGCGGGGCGAAAGGCAGGTCCCTCGATTCCCCGGCCTCCGGCCGCTCCGCTCGGGGCGACAGCAGTGGCCATGGTTACTTCACGTCAATGAAGACCGACACCGACATGCCCGGACGCAGCGGCCTGTCCGCCGCAGGCGGCTGGTCCACGCGAATGCGCACCGGCACACGCTGCACCACCTTTGTGAAGTTGCCGGTCGCGTTGTCGGGCGGCAACAGCGCAAACCGCGCGCCCGTGGCCGGGCTCACGCTCTCCACCACGCCGTGCGCGGGGGTGCCGGGATAGGCATCCACCTCGATCTCCACCTTCTGCCCGATCTTCACGCGCTCGAGCTGCGTCTCCTTCAAGTTGGCCGTCACCCACACGTCGCTGTCGCCCACCACACTGAAGAGCGCCTGACCGGCCTGCACCAGCTGGCCGACCTCGATCTGCTTGCGGGCGATGATGCCGCTCGCCGGCACGACCACGCGTGTGTACGAGAGCTGCAGCGCGGCGTTGTCGCGCGATGCCTTGGCCGCGGCCAACCGCGCCTGCGCCAACCGCACGCCGGCCTGCGCCCCGCTGATCCCCGCCGTCGCGCCACCCGCCTGCTTCTCGACCGCATCGAGCTGCGCCTTGAGCGCGACTTCCGTGGCCTTGGCCGCATCGTACGCCTGACGGCTCACGATCTGCTTGTCGGCCAGCTCCTGCATGCGCGCCAAGTCGCTCTTCGCGCGCTCGTAGTTCGCGCGCGCCGCGGTCACCTGCGCGTCGCTCACCGCACGCTGGCTCGTCGCCTGCTCCTGCAGCGCGAGTGCCTGGCCGACGTCGCGACCACTGCCCACCGCCGCCAGCGCGGCCGCGTACTCGGCCTCCGTCTGCGCCAGCTTCGCGCGATACTCGGCGTCGTCAATCGTCACCACGACCTGCCCGGCGGGCAGGCGCTGGTTCTCGCTGACGTTGACGCTCGTCACGAAGCCACCGACCTTCGCGAGCACGGGCACGATGTGCCCGTCCACCTGCGCGTTCTCGGTGCTCTCGTGCGTGCGGCCGAACCACCACTGCTTCGCGAACCATCCGCCACCGAGCACGGCGAGCAGGATGAGGACGGGCAGGATCTTGTTCTTCTTCTGTGGTTCAGCCGCGGGGGCGGCGGGCGCAGCAGATGGCGGAGCGCCGGTGCGCGGCGCGGTGGACTCGGGGGTCATGGTGCTCGACATGTGCGAAGCTCGTGGTATGAAGTGCGATGGAGCCGATGAAGACGAGGCGGGTTATGGCAACTTCGAGATGGCGCCCTGCACGCGGGCCAACTGCACGCGAGAGGCGGCAAACTGCGTGAGTGCGTCCACGTACTGCGTGCGCGCGCTGTTCAACGAGATCGAGGCAGTGACGACATCGGCATTGCCGGCCACACCGGCCTTGAAGCGGTCGCGCGCTTCCGAGAGTTCCTGCTCGGCCAACTTCAACCGTGTGGACGATGCGTCGGCCTGCTCGCGCGCACTCGCGTAGTCGAGAAGCGCGGTGCGGACCTCGATCGTCACTTGCTGGCGCAGATCGCGCTCGCGGGCCTCGAGCTCGCGCAGCTGTGCGTCGGCTTCGGCGTGGCGACCGTCGCGCTTGAAGCTGTCCCAGAGCGGGATCGTGACGAGAATGCCCCACGTGTAGGTGTTGAGCATGCGATCGGTGTTGGCGCCGTTGACGCCCTGATCGGCGGTGAGGCCGATCGTGGGAAGCCGCTCCGCGCTCACTCCCTTGATCTGCTGCTTCTGCGCGGCGATCTGCGCGGCGGCGGCGGCCAGGTCGGGACGATCCTTGAACGCTTGTGCGACCGCATCCTGATAGAAGGGTGCGGTGTTGGTGTCTCTCATGCCGAGCGAATCGCGGAACTCCACGCGCGAGTCGAGCGAGAGGCCGAGCGCGCGATAGAGCTCGAGGCGCGCGCGGTCACGCTCGGCGCGGGCGCTGATGAGCTGCGCGCGTGCGCCCGCCGCCTGTGACTGTGCGCGCGTGTAGTCGAGTGCGATACCGACGCCCGACTTCACCTGCTCGCGCGCGATGTTGACGAGTTCATCGGCGAGCACGGAGTCGGCGGCGCGCGCCCGCAGGAAACCATCCGCGCGGAGCGAGCGGAGATAGGCAACGGCACCGTTGGTGGCGGCCAAGTCGGCCTGGTTCGCGGCGTCGGCGCGTGCGGCGAGCGCCGACGTACTCGCGGACTTCATCTTGCTCCACGCGGCGAGGTCGAGCAGCGGCACGCGGAGGTTGCCGCGCAGGTCGTAGTTCTTGACGGGGCCGAGCACGGCACCGCCCGGCGGGAAGCCGGGGAAGGCGACGCCGAAGGAGGCCGAGTTGAAGTTGCGTTCACCCTCGAGCGCGGTGGCGTTGATGAAGGGGAGCAGGTCGGCGCGGCGCTGGGTGTAGCGGGCGTCGGCCTGGTCGGCGCGCGCATTGGCGATGATGGTGCCGGCCGACTGCTTGGCGGCGAGTCGCGCGGCTTCGCCGAGGCTGAGTGGCACCGGCGGCGAGAGCGGCGCGGCGGGTTGCGACGGCAGGCTGGGCGAGGGTCGGGTGTCCTGCGCGAGCAGCAGCGCGGGAAACGCAACTACGCCAGCGGCGAAGGCGAAGCTGAAGCGCACGGCGCGTGCGGCGCGTCTGCGTGCGGAGAGCATGGCGGTGGGCATTGATGCGGAGTGAATCACGGCGTGTGCGAGCTGGCGGCGGGAGTGGCCGCGAGCGAATCGATGAAGAAGTCGACGAGGTCGAGTCCGAGTTGATCGGCGTCGAGGTGGCTGACCATGTGGTGGCCGGGGCTCGTCGGCTCCATCCAGGTGCGGTGCATGAGGAATGCGCTGGTGATGCAACGCGCGGCGAGCATCGGGTCCACGGGGCGGAACTCGCCGGAGGCGACGCCGCGCCGGACCGCGGCTGCGAGCAGGCCCCACGCGCGCTCGATGACTTCGCTTCCATAGAAGCGCGCGAGCTCGGGGTGCTTGTGGAGTTCTCCCATGACCATGCGCAGCATGCGGAGCGCCTGCTTGGTCTTGGTGGAGGCGTAGTACTTGGTGAGGAAGACGCGCAGGAATTCGCGGGCCGACATGGCGGGCGCATCGGCGCTCATGCGCTCGGCGTCCTCGATGCGCGCGATGATCTCGCGACGGACGACGGCCTTGAAGAGGTCGTCCTTGGTGGGGAAGTAGAGGAAGATGGTGCCCTTGGCGACGCCCGCCTTGTGAGCGATGTCGTCGGTCCGGGCGCCCGCGAAGCCGTTCTCACCGAAGATTTCGATGGCGGCGTCGAGGATCTGCTGCGGTCTGATTTCAGGATCGCGTCGGCGGCGTGGTTCCGCGGCCGCGATTTCGTGTTCGGAGGTGTCCATAACTATCCGGTCAGTCAGTGAGAGGGCGCAGCGAAGGCCCGCTGGCGCGGGCCTAAATTGACTGACTGGTCAGTAATGTAGTGGGTAAGGAAAACGCCGTCAAGTGACGGCGTATCCTGTTGCCTTGGAGCGAGTTAGCTACTTACCGGCTTCAGCTGCAGGCTTTTCGCCGGCTTCGGCCGAGTAGTGGCTGTTGGTCCACAAGGTGATGGTTACGACGATCGCCAGAATGGCGACCGCGCCTAGGAAGAAGCCCATGAGGGCGCCGGACTTGTCGGCCGGGTTGTGCTCTGAGTGCGACATGGTGCCTCGAGTGTCGGTAGGTGCTTAGCTGACGCGCACCGAGTTCATGACGTCGTTCGGGCCGATCTTCTTCATGACATCGAGGCCGGTGGTGATCTGGCCGAAGACCGTGTGCACGCCGTTCAGGTGGCGCGTGTTGTCCTCGGAGAGGACCATGAAGAACTGGCTGCCGCCCGTGTCCTTGCCGGCGTGGGCCATGGAGAGGGCGCCCACCTTGTGCGTGTTCGGGTTGCCCTTGGTTTCGCACTTGATCTGCCAGCCGGGACCGCCAGTACCGATGCGCGGATTGCCTTGGGGCAGGTCGCGGGAGAGCGGATCGCCGCCCTGCACCACGAAGTCAGTGATGACGCGGTGGAACTTGACGCCATCGTAGAAGTTGGAATTGGCGAGTTTCTCGAAGTTGGCGACCGTGCCGGGCGCTTCCTTGTCGTAGAGCTCGGCGACGATCGTGCCCTTGTTGGTGTCGAACGTGGCGGTTTTTGGCATGGCGGAAATCTAGTGGCTCAGCGTGGGGCGCAAGATGGGGTCGGGATCTGGCTTACCGGAGTGCTGCGCGCGCCTCGGCCAGCTTTCCTGACGCTGCATCGAAGCGCGCTGCCAGATCAGCGAGCTCGCGCCGCGTCTTGGCTTCGTCCGCGTAGCGAATGGCCTCGTTGACGCTCGGAAACACCATGTTCGCGTAGCCGTTGTCGACGTCGGCCACGTAGATGAGGTTGCGGTACCACGGGCGGCCCACGAGACCCTCGGCGCGCGTGAGGGCGCGTTCAACTTCGCGGAGCCGAGCATTGGTGGTGGCCAGCACGGTGGCGTTCGGCGTGTTCACTGCGAGCACGGAGTCGCGCGTGCGACCCCACGCGGCGGCGGCAGCTTCGAATCGGTCGACCGCTGCGGCGAGTCCGGAGGTCGGCGCGCTGCCATCGCCCTTCCACCCCTTGGCCGCGAACCCCTTGTCGATCGGGCCGTAATAGCGGCGCATGGTGCGCGCGAACTCCACGTAATCGTACGGATGCAGGTCGGCCTGCGCGAGGCGCAGCATCATCGCCGCACCGATGCTCGCGGCCGCGGCGTGAAAGACGAAGCTCGTGTCGCCGAAGCGCGACATCCACGCGTGCGTGTCGTACGCCGAGTGATAGATGCCGCCGCCCGTGCCACCAAAGCCCCAGTCGGCAATGGGCATGCCGATGTGATTGTAGAAGCCGGCGAAGTCGGAGCCGCCACCCGGGTCGCCCATCGCGGGCTCGTCACTCGCGTTGGCGAGGTTGGCATTCTTGCGCCACGCATCGTACACGGAGCCCGTGCTCCCTGGCTGCGGCACGACCTTGGCCACATCGCGCAGCGTCTGGCGAAGCGAGGGCGATCCGCCGCCGCCGAAATTCGGGCCGCTCGCGGCGACGTCCATGTTGAAGTAGGCGACGCCGCCCTTCATGAGTCGCAGCGAGTCGTCCTCGACATACTCGCTCGAGCCGATGAGGCCCCACTCTTCGGCATCCCAGGTGGCGAACATGAGCGTGCGCTTGGGGCGCCACCCTGTCTTGGTCAGCTCGGCAACGGCGCGCGCGGCTTCGAGCACGGCGGCAGTGCCGCTCACGTTGTCTTCCGCGCCGGCGCCCCAGCCGTCACGATGGCCACCGATCATCACGATCTCGTCGGGGAACTCGCTGCCGCGCACGATGCCGAACGTGTCGTAGACATTCTTGCGCTGCTTCTCGGGCGCGTCGTTCACGACTTCGAGGCGCGCCCTTACGGGGCCGGGGCCGACGTGATAGCGGAACGGCAAGCCGCCTTGCCAGGACTGCGCGGGCAGCTTCGCACCCTTCAATCCCTTGAGCAGTTCGGTCGCATTGCCGTAGCCCATGGGGATAACGGGAATCTTCGGGGCATCGCTCTTCTCCGGGGAGATGCGCTTCGCGCCCTGCGTGCTCGGCCAGCCCGGCGTGGTGGGGTCACCGGCGCCGTTGAACACGGAGCCGCGCTGCACACCCGTGGCGGGGCGCCAGGGCCCGTCGGGATAGACGTCACCCTGCACGAAGCCGTCCTGCTGCGGATCGGAGTAGATGATGAGACCCACCGCGCCGCGCTTCTCCGCTTCGCGCGCCTTGATGCCGCGGAAGGAGCGACCGTAGCGCGCGACCGCGATCTTGCCCTTGACCGAGACGCCAGCGGCGTCGAGCTGCGCATAGTCCTCGATGAGGCCGTAGTTGACGTACACCACCTCACCGGTCACATCACCGGCGCCGGAGTAGCCGTTGACGGTCGGATACTGCGGAAGCGCCGAGGTCGGGTCGCCGGCGATCTTCGGTTCGTCGAGGGCGAGCTGCTTCATCCCGGGCGCCAAGCGCCAGGCGCGAACGCGCACCGGGTGCGGCAGCCAGATGTCGTAGGTGCGGACTTCGGTTTCAAGGCCCCATGACTTCATGAGGTTGATGGCGTAGTCGCGCGTGCGCGCCTGAGCGGGGGTGCCGGCAACGTGCGGCTCCTTGGAAAGATCGCGCGAGAGGATACGCGCGGCGGCCGCTGTGGGGCGCTTGATGACGTCGGCCTCGGCGGCGCGCTGGGCTGCGGCGTTGTCTCGCGTGAAGCCCGGGAGGGCTTGCTGGGCGCCGAGGGGCGAGGCGAGGAGGAGCGCGAGGGTGAGGCGACGCATGGGGTGAGGCGGGTGGGGGGGGAGAGGCCGGATCAGCCGTAGGTGGCAGGAGCACAAGCATGTCATTCGCTGCGCTCGGGTCGACGGCGGGAGCGGGTCCTTCGCTGCACTCAAGACAACGGGGAAGATACGCCGTCGCGGTACAGTCCGTTCGCAGTCGCCTGGGTCAGCGCCCGGCGCTCGCGGAAACGGCGGACGCTGACATCCAGAGCTTCATGGCGACCACGAGCAGGAGCACAGCGAAGGCGCGCTGCAGCGTGGGCGCGCTCAGGCGCGGCGCGAAGAGGGCGCCACCCCAAGCACCGAAGAAGAGACCGGCCGCGATCCACGTGCTCGCCTCGGCATCGAGATGACCGTTGCGCGAGTAGGCGAGCGCGGCGAGCAGGCCCACCGGAGCAAGCAGCGCGCCCAGCGACGTGCCCACGGCTGACTGTGGGCTCATGCCGACGAAAAAGAGCAGCGCGGGCACGATGATGATCCCGCCGCCCACGCCGAAGAGGCCGGAGAGCACGCCGGCCACGAGGCCGATGATGACGAGGATAAGCGTGCTCACCGCGCGCGGGCGTCGCCCGGGAGCGGATCGCCCACCACGAGCCGAAGCACGCTCGCCTGCAGCACGAGATTCACCTCGGCGGCAGCGGACTGCGCGCGCGCGTCGATAAGCGCGCCCTGCGCGATGGTGAGTTCGATGAAGCTCGCGAGTCCGACGTCGTAGCGACCCTGCACGGCGGCGAAGGCCTCCTCGGCGGCCTCGAGGCCGGCGCGCGCGGCCTGCATCGCTTCGCGCGCGGCCTCGTTGTCGGCGAGGGCGCGATCGACTTCGCCGAGCACGCCGAGGCGGATGTCCTCGGTACGCACGCGCTCACGATCGGCGCCCAGCCGCGCGCGCTGCACGTCCGCACGCGTGCGACCGCGATCGAACACTGCCCACGTGAGGCCGAGCGAGAGCGCGCCCGTGCGCTGGTTCGCGAGCTGGTCGAAGAACGGCCGTTGGCTGCCGGTGAGCAGATTGGCTGCGTTCTGCCGTTCGTAGTCGAAGGTGCGCGCGGAGCCGAACACATCGAGACCCAAGTCGAGACGCGGCAGCCAGCCGCCTTCGGCGACGCGCGTGAGCTGGTCTGCCGCGCTCACGCGCGCCTGCGCCGCCGCCAGGTCGGGCCGCGCCGCGAGGGCGCGTGCGGCCACGATGTCGGCGCGCGCCGGGGGGGCGCCGATGTCGGCGAGCGTGAGTGGCGCTTCGAGCCGCACCGGCGTTCCGGGAGTCATGCGCAGCCGCAGGAGCAGGCCCACGCGGTCGGCGCGCTCGCGATTGCGCGCATTGATGAGCCGCACGCGGTCGGTGGCGGTCTGGGCGCGCTGACGTAGCAGGTCGGGCGGCGCGCGGTTACCCACGCGCACCTGCTCGGTGAGCTGCTCCTCGCGTGCACGCGAAATCGCGAGCGCCGCCTCGGCGACGGTCAGCAGTTGTTGGTCGAGCACCACCTGCTCGAACGCCTGCGTGACGTCGAAGGCAACGAGCTGGCGTGCGCGCACGAGCGAGAGGTCTGCAGCGTCGCGCCCGCTCAGCGCGGCGCGCACGGAGGCTTGATCGCGCCACCCGTTGAACAGGTTGAGCGAGGCGGAGAGTTGCCATGCGCCGACGCGCACCTGCGATTCGGTCGCGAGCGCGGAGGCGGCGCCAAGGAGCGACGAGCCCGCTTGCAGTCCCGCGCCGACGCCCGCGGTGAGCGACGGGAGATAGCGACTGTAGGCTTCGAGCAGGGCGACGCCGCCGGCCGCGCGATCGATGTCGGCGAGCTGGATCGTCACCGCTCGACGGAGCGCGATGTCGACGGCGCTCGCGAGCGAGAGGCGCACCGTGTCGGCCGACGCCTGAGCGCGGGCCGGTTGGGCGATAGCGGCTGAGAGGGCGAGCATCAGTGATGCCGTGTGCATGCGCCGAACGATCATGGCTTGGCCGCGACGGTCGTGGGCGCACCGACGGCCACCGGTCGCACGCGACTCGAGTCGGCGAGGTCGCCGACGTTCATGCCCACGCGCTCACCCGGCTTCACGCCGCTGAGGAGTGCGATGGTGGCGCCGTCGGTGGGGCCCGTGGTGACCGCGCGGAAGTGCGCGATGCTGTCGGCGCCGACGATGGCGACGTAGCTCTTGCCGCCGCGCAGGACGAGCGCTTCGACCGGCACCTGCAGGCCCTTGAGGACGGGCAACTCGATGGAGACGGACACCGTGGAACCGGCGATGATGGCGCCGTCCCCGTTCGGGAGGTCGATCTCGGCGAGCATCTTGCGCGTGCGTGGGTCGAGCGCGCCAGCCGCACGCGCGACGACGCCCTTGCGCGAGAACCCCGGATTCTCCGGCATGGTGACGATCGCGCTGGCGCCCGGCTTGAGCGACGAGGCATCGACCTGGTCGAGGTAGACGGTGATGCGCAGGCGATCATTGCGCGAGATGGTGGCCACGGGCAGCGCCGACGTCTGCGACGAGCTTGCGCTCTGCATGAGGGCGCCCGGATCGGCGTAGCGCGCGATGACCGTGCCGTCGAACGGCGCGCGGATGGTCTCGTACTCCTTTTCGGCGGCGGCCGCCTGCAGGCGCTCGTTGGCGATGGCCGCATCGGTGGCGGCCTGCTCGGCTTCCTGCGGCGAGACGAGCCTGCGCGTGACGAGTTGCTGGAGACGATTGGTGATGGCAACGCGATTGGCGTGCTCGACCTTCGCGCTGGCCCAGGCGCGATCGATTTCCGGCGACTCGAGCTCCGCGACGACCTGACCGGACTTCACGCGATCGCCCTTGTCGACGTTCACGGCGCGCAGGTAGCCGCTGACCTTGGCGTAGAGCGTGACGCTCGCCCACGGACGCGCTTCGCCGATGAGGACGATGCGACGCGCGGGTGGTGTCTGGAGGACTTCGGCGACACGCAATCGCGTGCCGAGGTCGGCCTCGTGCACGAGCTTCCGCTCCTCGGCGGACGCGCTGTGCGAGCGGCGCCACGCAAAGGCGCCCGGCGACAGCACGACGACGGCGAGGATCAGCAGCGTGATGGTGCGTCGCGTCGCGGAGCGTCGCGCGGCATGTTCAATCGGAGCGGTCATGCAGCCTCTTCGATGTCGCGTCCGTCCGCTTCGGCGAGGAAGCGCTGCTCGAGCAGGTGACGCGTAGGTGTGGCGCGGCGGAGGGCGGCATAGGCGGCCGGCACCACCAGCAGGGTGATCGCGGTCGCGGCGAGGAGGCCGCCGATGACGGCGCGGCCGAGCGGCGCGTTCTGTTCGCCGCCCTCGCCGGCGCCGAAGGCCATGGGGAGCATGCCGAGGACCATGGCGAGCGCGGTCATGAGCACCGGACGCAGGCGCGTGCGGCCCGCTTCGATGGCGGCCTGCACGGCGTCGAGGTTGGCCTCGACACGCTGGTCGTTGGCGAAACTCACGAGCAGGATCGAGTTCGACACGGCAATGCCGACGGCCATCACGGTGCCCATGAGCGACACGACGTTGATCGTGGTGTGCGTGAGGATCAGGATCCAGAGGATGCCGATGAGCGCGCCGGGCACGGCGAGCATGATGATGAAGGGATCCAGCCACGACTGGAACATGATCACCATGAGCAGGTAGACGAGCGCGATGGCGACGACGAGACCGAGCGCGAGGCTCGAAAACGCCTCGTCCATGACTTCGCCTTGGCCGCGCACAGTGACGGCGATGCCCTTCGGAAGCGCACCGATTGCGGCCACCTTCGCCTTGATGTCCTTGACGACGCTGCCCAGGTCGCGTCCCTCGACGTTGGACTCGATGTCGAGGACGCGCTGCACGGTGTAATGGTCGATCTCGTTGGGAATGACGCCGGGGGCAAAGGTGACGAGGTTGCCGAGCGTCTGCGCGGGGGCGCGCGGCGCGTCATTGGGCGCTGCGGTGGCGCTCGCCGGCAGCAGTGCGCCCGGTGCGCCGATGGGCATGCCGAGCACATCGGTGACGCTCGACATGCGCTCGAGCGGCGCCTTGACGGCGACGAGGTAGTTGACGTCGTTGGCCGGGTTGATGAAGAAGGCCGGTGCGACGAGCGCGCTCGAGGAGAGCGAGACGAGCATGGAGTTGGCGACGTCGCGCTGGCTGATGCCGACCTGCGAGGCGCGCTGGCGGTCGACGTTGAGCGCGAGCGACGGGTAGTCGAGCGACTGGCGCAGGTGGACGTCGGCGGCGCCGGGCACGGTGCGCATGGCATCGCGCAGCCGGCGGGCGATGTCGTAGGCGACGTCGGGTCGGCCACCGGCCACCTGCACGTCGATGGGCGACGAGAGGCCGAAATTGAGCACCTGGCTGACGATGTCGGCCGTCTGGAAGTAGAAGAGCGCGTCCGGGAAGGCGGTCTTGAGCGCGGAGCGGATGCGCGTCTCGTACTCCACAGTTGGGGCGTGTTCGCCGGTGAGCGCGATCAGCATCTCGGCGTCGGCACCGCTGACGTTGTCGGTGGGGGAGAAGGCGATGGCGAGCGCCGAGGGCACGCCGATCATGGCGTTGATGGTGCCGAGTTCCGCCTTGGGGACGATGGCGCGGATGCGGGCCTCGACCTCGGCGACGAGACGCTCGGTCTCCTCGATGCGCGTGCCGGCGGGCGCGCGCACGTGGAGCTTGAGGAGGCCGGCGTCGGCGCTCGGGAAGAAGTCGGTGCCGATGCTCGGCGCGAGCGCGAGGCTGGCGAGCAGGAGAATGCCGAAGACGGCGAGCGTGGTGCGGCGCCGCTCGACGAAGCCGGTGAGCAGCGCGGTGTAGGCATCCTGGAAGCGGCCGAAGGCGCGGTCGCGCC
>JAYTVE010000495.1:0-3395 GCA_043744185.1 Gemmatimonadota bacterium
GGCGGTGTGGACTCCGTGCAGGTCTCGCTGCAGCCCGCGTCGGGTGCGGCGCAGAGCTGCAAGGCCACGGCGCCCTTCACTGGGACGCGCGCCAACGCCGTCTTCCGCTGCAACGTCGTGCTCGCGCCGAGCACGATCGTGACTGGCACCATGACCGTCGGCCAGGTCACCGCCTGGTGGAATGGCCCGACCGGTGGCAGCACCGTGTTCACTCCCACGCTTCTCAACGCGCGCGGCGTCACCGCGACCGTGATCGTCACGCCCTGAACCGCCCATGACTCGAGCGTCTTTCATCCATCGTTCCGGCTCGTCCTTGCGCGCCCTGATCGCGGCCCTTGGGGCAGTGATCGCGCTGGGAGCCGGCATCGCCTGCGATCGCAACGCTCTCGGTCCCAAGGAGGTCGGCCCCGACGGCCGCGCCATCGGGCGCGTGGCGGTGGTGGTGCCCATCGGCAACCAGCAGGCGACGGCGGTCACGGTCACGGTGTCGGCAGTGGACATCCCCACGCCAATGGTTTTCAACTTTCTGGTGAGCGCGGGGGTCGCGTCGGGTTCGATTGCCGTACCGGCTGGCGCGAATCGCCTGATCACCGTGAGCGCCTTCGACGGCGCGGTGGAGACGCATCGCGGCACGACGACGCTCACGATCAGCGCGGGCACGAATCCGACGACGTCCATCACGCTGGCGCCGTTGGCGGGCACGGTGCCGATCACGGCGACGTTCGGGTCGGTGGTCATCACGATCACGCCGGCGACGGCGAGCCCGAAGGTGGGCGACACGTTGCGTTTCAGCGCGACGATCCGCGACGCGAGTGGCACGATCGTGCCGGGGCCGGCGCGTTGGGCGAGCACCAATCCCGCGAAGGTCACGTTGGACACGGCCGGTTTGGCGACGGTGCTCGACACGGGCAACGTGCTCGTGGTAGCCACGTACAGCACGACGGCGGCGACGGCGTCGCTGGCGCTGCAGCCGGCGGCGGGCGGCTTCGTGCCGGGCTTCCTGCGCACGTGGGTGGGGGGCGCGGGCACGGGCTCGCAGCGCACCGACTGGGCCAACGCCAACAACTGGTCGCCGTCGTTCGTGCCGACGCAGAATGATTCCGTGGTCATCGGGGCGGCCACCAACCAGCCATTCATTCAGATCGACACGTTCAGCGTGCGTGATCTCGTGTTGCGGACTGGCGCGTCGCTCTCGGCGACGTGCTGCGGTCAGGTGCGGCTGCGCGTGGGTCGCGTCGTGAGCGGCGAGGGCGGCGGTTTCGGCTCGTTCTTTGGCGGCCTGCTGATGCGGAATGGATCATCGCTGCTCGGCACCGTGAACACGCTCATCCGGCTCTTCCCGTCGAGCGTGGTGGTACTCGCCGACTCGGCGCGCATCGGCTCGCTCGCGCTCGATACCGCCGGCGCGACGCTGGATCTTGCCGGCAAGCGGCTCTCCGTGATCGGTACGGTCACGGTGCGCAACGGCGCGCTGCTCCAGATTGACGGCGCCAACGATACGCTCGACGTCGGCGGCAACATGGACTTCCAGTCGAACGCGGCGCCGCACGTCACCGCGCTTACGGCGGGAACCGTGATCCTCCGCGGTGTCAGCAACTCGATGGATGGCTACGCCGGCACCGGTGCGCAGACCGTCGTGTTCGCGGGCACCGCGCAGCAGACGCTGTACAACATGGACAACAACGCGCGACCGACGAACACGCTGCCGAACGTGGTGGTGTCGGGGGCGGGTGGCGTGGCGCTCTATTACTACAACATCCGCATTCTTGGGTCGTTCGACGTCAAGGCCACGGCGGGCGCCGTCACCGGCTACAGCACCAGCTATCCGGTGCGCGTGGACGGACCGGTCACGACGGCGCTCGGTAGCTCGGTGGGCGGCGCCAATCTGACCATGGATCTGCGTCACCCCACCGGCACCGCCAACGTTCTCGGTCTCTGGTCGCCGGGGTACACCGACTTCCGCACGCCGAACACGACCGTCAAGTCGGGTCTCGGCTACCAGAACATGCGGCTCTATGCGAGCCAGGTGTTCGCGGACTCGGTGCGCGTGGGTGGGCTCCTGAGCATTGACGGCGCCAGCACCGTGCTCGCGATCACCGCGCCGCGCCGCATCATCGCCAGCGGAGTCACACTCTCCAGCGGCGCCACCGTCGTGCTCGACGAGCCGGGCGACACCCTGGAGGTGCTCGGGAACTTCTCGACGAGCGGCGGCGGCAACTCGTCCGGCAAGTTCACCGACGGCGTGCTCCTCGCGAGGGGGGACGTGGACGGCAGCAACTACACCGGAACCGGCAAGCACCAGCTCGTGCTGGCGAACACGGGCGGAACGCCGCAGCGGACCATCAACTTCAACGCCGGGGCCACCCCGCCCACGAAGCTGAGCTTCCTCAAGGTCGCCAACAGCGGCGGGCATGACGTCTGCTACTACGGCCTCAAGGTGGACAGCGCGTACATGGTGACCACCGCCGTGCCGGTCACGAGCATTTGCGGCGGCTACGGCCTCGACGTCGGCGGCCCGATCTCCACGGTGGTCGGCAGCAGCATGAACCTGTACCAGGTCACGCTCCGCCATCCGAGCGGCACGTCGAACGTCAACGGCACGTGGAATCCCACCTACACCGACGTGGCGGTCGCCGACGCGATCCTCAAGCCGTCGCTCGCCTACAACGAATTGCGCTTCTTCGCCTCCGACTCGCTGCCGGCCGGTGCGACCATGAACATCAACGGCAGCTTGGTCGTGGACGGGGTCGGCACGACGCTCGCCATGCGCGGCGCCAGGGTGAACGTGGTCGGCAATCTGACAACGCAGTCGGGCGGCCGGCTGAACATGGTGAACGGGGACACCCTCACGGTCAACGGACAGGCGGCGTTCAACAGCGCTGCGGCGAGCCTCATGAGCGGGGGGCAGCTCTCCCTGTTGGGCCTCAACCACTACTTGTATACCGCAGGCTATACGCCGAGTGGCTCGCACAAGGTGCGGTTCGCCAATCCGACCGTTCAGGCCACCATCAATGGCACGACCTTGGCGAAGCCGATTCCGCGGGTCGAGGTCGCCAGCCCGTTCGGGCTCATGATGAACGGCGACATGGCGGTATCCGATACGTTCGCCATCACGGCATCCGGACCCAACGTGCGCGTGACCTCGAGCTACGTCTATACGCTGCACGTGGACAACGCCTTCATCACCAGCGCCCAGTCGGCCCTGTACCCGTACAACCTCGAGCTCGCCGGCGTCTCGACCCTGAATAACGTCAACGGCACGTACGCGCCGGGTTACACGAGCGTCTTCACTGCAACGCCCGGCGCCCTCCGCAACGCGCCCGGGATCCAGTATTCCAACGTGAACTTCCACGTCGCGTACACGCTCACGGATACGCTCACGACCACGGTGAACA
>JAYTVE010000496.1:0-3390 GCA_043744185.1 Gemmatimonadota bacterium
TCCTTCGAGGCGATGGTGGAGCTGGAGTCGCTCTCGGCGCGCGCGCGCTTTGCGCTCGACGTGGGCGCCGCCCCCGTGGACTTCGGCGAGCCCGGCGGCGAGATCCGCATCGTCAACGGGCGCCATCCGCTGCTCGTGGCGCAGGGCGCCGACGTAGTGCCGTTTGATCTGCGCCTCGATGCGACGCAGCGCACGCTGTTGCTCTCGGGTCCCAACACCGGCGGCAAGACCGTGCTGCTCAAGGCCATCGGACTGATTGTCACGCTGCTGCAGGCTGGCGTTCCTGCGACCGTCGGCGTTGGCAGCCTGATTCCGCTCGTGGACGACATCTTTGCCGACGTCGGCGACGAGCAATCGATCGCCGCATCGCTCTCCACGTTCAGCGCGCACCTCAAGAACATCTCGGAGATTCTCGAGCGCGCGACGTTCGCATCGCTCGTGCTCGTCGACGAACTGGGCTCGGGCACCGATCCGCAGGAAGGCGGTGCGCTCGGCGCAGCCGTGCTGGAGTCGCTCACCGCACGTGGCGCACTCACGGTGGCCACCACGCACCTCGGCTCGCTCAAGGAGCTGGCCACCGAAGTGTCGGGGATCGTCAACGCGTCGCTGCAGTTCGACGCCGAACGGCTGGCACCCACCTATCGCCTCATCATCGGCGTTCCGGGCCGCTCGTACGGCATCAGCATCGCGCGCCGTCTCGGGCTCCCCGTCGAGGTGCTCGCGCGCGCCGAAGAACGGCTCCCGCGTGCCGAGCGCGACTACGAAAAGCTGCTCGCCGATCTGGAGAAGCGCTCCGCAGAACTTGCCGAACGCGAGCGCGATGCGACCGAACTCCGCGAGAACGCTGCTGAGCGCGTCGGGCGCCTGGTCGAACGCGAGGCGGAACTCAAGAAGAGGGAGCGGAGCTTCGAACGCGATGCGCGCGAGCAGGCGCGGCGCTTCCTCCTCGACGCGCGCGCGGACGTCGAGGCCGCAGTGAAGGCCGTGAAGGGCGCGCAATCGGACACCATCGAGGAGGCCGCGCGGACGGCGCGTCGCACGGTCGAGCAGAAGGCCGTCGCTGCCGGCGAACGCGTGCAGGCCATCGACCGCGAGACGGTCGCAGCGGCGCGCGAGTTGCTCGGCGCGCGCGGCGATGTCAGCCTCGGTGACACCGTGGCCGTCGCCACACTGGGCGGCAAGCTCGGGCGCGTGATCGAACTGCGCGCCGGCGACGCGATCGTCGCCGTGGGGTCGCTCAGGCTCACCGTGCCCATGGCGAGCGTGGCGCGTTCCAATCAGCAGCTTCCGTCCGAGCCACTGGTGCCGCTTCGTGGCGACATTCCGGAACCCGAAGTGCGGCGCGAGATTGACCTGCGCGGCATGCGCGCCGACGAGGTCGAGGATATCGTGCTGCAAGCGGTGGACGCCGCCGTGCACGCGGACCTCAAAGCCATCCGGATCATCCACGGGAAGGGAACGGGCGTGCTGCGCGAGCGAGTCGCCGAGATGCTGGCCAAGGACACCCGCGTCATCGCATTCCGCAACGGGCTGTGGAATGAGGGTGGCACGGGCGTAACCGTGGCGGAGATTGCCTGATGGCCCGCTTCACCGACGAGTTCCTCGAGCAGCTCAAGGATGGCGCCGACATTGTCGGCATCATCGGTGAGCACGTGAAGCTCAAGCGAACTGGCGGCCAGTGGCGCGGCCCCTGCCCGTTTCACAACGGCAAGAACCCCAACTTCTCCGTCGATCCCTCCAAGGGGTTCTACCACTGCTTCAAGTGCAGCGTGTCCGGCACCGCGGTCACCTTCCTGCAGAAGCACCTCGGCATGGAGTGGGCCGACGCGGTGGAAGCGGTCGCGAATCGCAGCGGCATCCCCATGCCGTCGCGCCAAGAGGAGCGGCGCGGTCCCGACCCGCGCGAGAAGTACTGGGAGGTGAACGCCGCTGCGGCCGACTACTTCCAGAAAACGCTCTGGACCGACGACAAGGCGAGTGCGGCGCGCGCGTACGTCGAGAAGCGGGCGATCACGCGCGAGGTGGCCGACCGGTTCCAACTCGGTTTCGCGCCGTACGAGGCCGGTCTGTTTCGCGAAGCCATGGCCACCCTCGGATTCGACGAGGCCCGACTGCTCGAGGCCGGCCTGCTCGTCAAGCGCGAGGAGATCGCCGAGCCGCGGCCACGCTTCCGCCGTCGCTTGATCTTTCCGATCCTCGACGCGCAGGGGCACGTGGCGGGCTTTGGCGGCCGTGCGCTCGGCGACGATGAGCCCAAGTACCTCAATTCGGCCGAAGGCGAAGCGTTCAGCAAGCGACGACTGCTGTACGGACTCGTGAGCGCCAAGAATCACATGCGCAAGGAAGATCGCGCGCTCGTAGTCGAGGGGTACTTCGATGCGATTCGCCTCATGGCCGCCGGCATCGAGACCGTCGTCGCGCCGCTCGGCACCGCGCTCACCGAAGAGCAGGTGGCGCTGCTCACGCGCTATACCAAGAACGTCTTTCTTCTCTACGACGGCGACGAGGCCGGGCAGAAGGCCACGTTCCGGTCGGGGCTCGAACTGCTGCGGGCCGGCGCGCAGGTCCGCGTCGTCACGCTGCCGGGCGACGAGGACCCCGATTCGTTCGTGCAGAAACAGGGCGGGGCGGCGCTCGAGGCGCTGCTGTCGCACGGCATGGACCTGTTCGACCGGCAGATCCAGCTGCTCGAGCGCGCCGGGTACTTCGCCGACCTGCACAAGAAGCGCACGGCGGTGGACAAGCTGTTGCCGACGCTCCGCTCCACCAAGGACGCCGTCACTCGTGACATGTACGTGGGGCGCCTGGCCGAGATCTCCGGCGTATCCGCGGAAACCCTGCTTCGGGAGATGCAGGAGAAGCCGCCCCGCGGCACGCAAGCACACGCGGGCGAGGAGGGTGGACCGCCCGGCGACGGGCCTCCGAATTGGGAGGACGCGCCGCCGCCCACGGAGGAGGCCCCCGCCCCGCGCAAGGAATGGGTCCCGAGCAAGAAGTGGCGCGGCCGCCCGCGCGGCCCGGAATGGGCGGTCACGAACACCCCCTTGCGGGCCGTCCGGTCGTCGGAAGTGCCATTCGAGCGCGACTTGTTGCGCCTCATGCTCGTGCATCGGCCCTACATTGACCGTGTGTTGGGCGAGTACGGTCCGGAGGCGTGGCGTGATTTGGTTGCCTCGGCGGTCTTCACGACGTTGCGGGAGATCGGGCCCGACGCGACCATGGAGGAATTGGCGGAAGCGCTTCAGCCGGAGTCAGTGGAACTGGCGCAGAAGCTGATACAGGAAGCGGCCGCAGTCTCGGATTCGGAGCGGACGTTCGAAATGGCAATCGTGATGTTCCGCATGCGAGAGCTGGAAGAACGGAAGTCGGAGTTGCTCCGTACAATGCAGA
>JAYTVE010000497.1:0-3389 GCA_043744185.1 Gemmatimonadota bacterium
ACGGCCACCGTCACGCTCGTCGCATCACGCATGGGCGCACAATCCACCGATCCCGCGCTTCGCGATGCGCTCGAGCGCGTGAAGGCCGACAACGCCTGGACGCTCGATCAACAGCAATCCATCTGCCAGATCCCGGCACCACCGTTCAAGGAGCAGGCGCGCGGGCTCGAGATGAAGCGCCGCTTTGAGGCGCTCGGCTACAAGAACGTCACCATCGACGCCGAAGGGAACGTCATCGCCGAGCGTCCGGGGAGCGGCCCGGGTCCGGTGGTGGTGTTGGCCGCGCACCTCGACACGGTGTTCCCCGAGGGAACCGACGTGACCGTCACGCGTGACGGCGGCAAGCTCAAGGCGCCCGGCATCGGCGATGACTGCCGGGGTCTCGCGGTGATTCTCGCGGTTGGGCGTGCGCTCGAACTCTCGCACGTGAAAACGAAGGGGACGATTCTCCTCGTGGCGAACGTCGGCGAAGAGGGCCCGGGTGACCTGCGCGGCGTGCGTTACCTCTTCAACAAGTCGCCGCTCAAGGATCGCATCACGCACTTCATCTCGGTGGACGGCACCGGGCTGTCCGTGGTGCATCATGGCGTCGGCAGCCATCGCTACAAGGTGCGCTTCGTCGGGCCCGGCGGGCACAGCTTCGGCGCGTTTGGCATGCCCAACCCCGCGCACGCGTTGGGGCGCTCGATCGCGAAGATTGGCGAGTTGCGCACGCCGACGAGCCCGAAGACGACGTTCAATGTCGGCGTGCTCTCGGGTGGCACGAGCGTGAACTCGATTCCGTTCGAAGTCGCGATGGAAATCGACATGCGCTCCGAGTCCGCCGCCGAGCTCGACAAGGTCGATGCCCAGATCCGCGCGGCGATTGCAGCGGGCGTAGCCGAGGAGAAGGCGCGCTGGCCCAACTCGAAGATGGCGCTCGACGTGAAGATCGACACGATCGGCATTCGCGCTGCGAGCGAGACGCAAACCGAGAGCACCCCGATCGTGAAGGCGGCGCTCGATGCGGCACTCACCTACGGCGCGACGCGCCTCACGCCGCGCTCCGGCAGCACCGACGCCAACGTGCCGATGGGACTCGGCATTCCCGCTATCACCATCGGCGGCGGCGGACTTGGCACCGACGCGCACTCGCTGCGCGAGGCGTACGACGACGGCAAGGAAGGATGGAAGGGCCCGCAGTTCGTGATGTCGATCGTCACGACGATCGTGGGCCTCGAAGGGGTGCGTCCGTGAGCGGTCCGGCCGTGGTGCCGGGCATTTCACCCACGCACGAGGTCGACAAGCCGCAGGACATTTGGCGAGTGATCGCCGCCTCGAGTGCCGGCACGGTCATCGAGTGGTACGACTTCTTCATCTTCGGCTCGCTGACGGCGATTATTTCGGGGGTTTTCTATCCCCCCACCGATACGCCGCTCACGCAACTGCTCAAGACGTTGGCGACGTTCGCGGTGGGCTTTGCGGTGCGACCGTTCGGCGCGCTGGTGTTCGGTCGCATCGGCGACATGGTGGGGCGCAAGTACGCGTTCACGATCACGCTCGTGCTGATGGGGGGCTCCACGGCCGTCATCGGACTCCTGCCCGGCTACGCCACCATTGGCCCGGCGGCGCCCATCATCCTCGTTCTGCTGCGCATGCTGCAAGGGCTCGCGTTGGGCGGCGAGTACGGTGGTGCGGCGGTGTATGTGGCCGAACACAGTCCGGACGACAAGCGCGGCTTCTACACGAGCTTCATCCAGACCACTGCCACGCTCGGGCTGTTCGTGTCGCTCATCGTGATCCTCACCGTGCGCACGATCGTGGGCGAGGAGGCCTTCAAGCTGTGGGGCTGGCGCATTCCGTTCGTGCTCTCGGTCGTGCTCGTGTTCTTCTCGTACTACATCCGCTCGAAGATGCGCGAGTCGCCGCTCTTCACGAAGCTGAAGGCCGCGGGCAAGACGTCCAAGGCGCCCATCAAGGAAGCGTTCGGCACGCCGGAGCGCTGGAAGGTCTTCTTCCTCGTGCTCTTCGGCATCACGGGCGGCCAGGCCGTGGTCTGGTATACGGGGCAGTTCTACGCGCTCTTTTTCCTGCAGACCGTGCTCAAGGTGCCGCTCACCATGGCGTACACGATCATGGCCGTGGCGCTCGTGTTGGGCACGCCGTTCTTCGTGGTCTTCGGCGCACTCTCGGACCGGATCGGACGCAAGCGCATCATGCTCACCGGCATGCTGCTCGCGGCCGTCTGCTATTACCCGATCTACCAAGCCATGAAGGCCAACAGCGACCCCGTCAACCCGGTGGCGCTCACGCTGCTGGTGACGGTGCAGATGCTGTTCGTGACGATGAGCTACGGGCCCGTGGCCGCGTTCCTCGTCGAGAGCTTCCCGGCGCGCATCCGCTACACGTCCATGTCGCTGCCCTACCACTTCGGCAACGGGTGGTTCGGCGGCTTCCTGCCGCTCATCGCCACGTCGCTCGTGGCCAAGACGGGCAACATCTACGCCGGGCTCTGGTATCCGATCGGCGTCGCGCTCATGACCGTCATCATTGGAGGGTTCTGGGTGCCGGAGAGCAAGGCGGTGAAGCTGTGGGACGAACTGCACGCGGAGTGACGCGGCACCTTTCATCGTGAAAGCAAGCCAGCGCCGCCGATCCGCTGTGTGGACAAGCGGGTAGGACAGGTTTGGCGCGGTGACGTCTGCCCCTTCTCCTGCGTCGAAGGGCACCGATATCACCGTCCTTCCCGACCATTCGGGGGGAGCGGTGGGTACCGGCGTCCCCCTAGATTTCACGCCATATGTCCCGCCTCGGCACGCCCGGTTCGACCATTTCCCACTACCGCATCGAGGCTGAACTCGGCCGCGGCGGCATGGGCACGGTCTACCGCGCGACCGACACGCTCCTCGGTCGCGAAGTGGCGATCAAGATCGTGCATCCGACGCCGCTGCCGAACGAAACGCGAGCCGATGCGCAGCGCCGCTTCTTGCGCGAAGCGCAGATGGCCGGCGCCGTGAACCATCCGGCGCTCGTGACCGTGCACGCGTACGAGCAGGCCGGCGAAGACGCGCTCATCGTGATGGAATTGCTCGAGGGCGAGACGCTCGCGCAGCAGCTCTCACGCAAGCAGCCATGGAACGCGATCCACGCCGCGATGTTGCTCGCCGCGGTCTGTGATGGCATCGCCGAGGCGCATCGCCGCGGCATCGTGCATCGCGACCTCAAGCCGGGGAACGTCATGCTGACCCGGTTGGGCCGTGTGAAGCTCATGGACTTCGGCCTCGCCAAGGAAGACCAGAAGGTCACCGAGGACACCGCCACCCAGTCCGGTACGGTGCTCGGCACGCCGCTTTACATGCCTCCGGGCCAGATGACGGGCGACGAGTCCGGCCCACCGATCGACGTCTACT
>JAYTVE010000498.1:0-3387 GCA_043744185.1 Gemmatimonadota bacterium
GCGACGACGATTTCGTGGATCTGGGCGACTGGCTGCGCGACGACGAGCCTGCCAAGGACACGCGCATGATCGTCGATGAGGAGGAGCCGAGCGGCGACGAGGCGGCCGACTTTGCCGACATGCTCGCGAAGTTCAAGCAGGGCGTCGCGCAGAATGTCGACGAGGAGGACTACGACTCGCACTACGATCTCGGCGTCGCCTACAAGGAGATGGGACTGCTCGACGAGGCGATTGCCGAGTTCCAGAAGGCACTGCGCGGCCAGCAGCATCGTTCGCGCGCCTACGAGTCGCTCGGGCAGTGCTTCGTCGACAAGGGACACTTCCCCGTGGCCGCCACGATCCTCTCGCGTGCCACCAGCGAGCCCGGCACCGATGACGGCCAACTCGTGGGCGTGCTCTACCTTCTCGGGCAGACCTACGAGGCGCTCGAACGCCCCGCCGAGGCCCTCAGTGCGTACCAGCGGGTCTTCGCCGTGGACATCACCTTTCGCGACGTCGCGGAACGCATCGGTGCCATGGGCCGGGCCGGCAAGTGAGCGCATCCACCCGCGGGACGGACGCGCTGAAGGAGGCGCTCCGCGAGATCCAGGCTCCGGTGCGTGAGCAGCTCGATCGCACAGTGCAGGAGATGTGGCGCATCGTGGCGATGGACGGCGAACTGATGCCCGACGTGACGCAGCACCTGATGGGGATGAAGGGGAAGATGTTCCGCCCCACGCTGCTGCTGCTCTCGAGCGAGATCGATGGTTCCGCCTCGCCCGCCGCCGTCACGATGGCAGCCGTCGTGGAACTCATCCATCTTGCCACCCTCGTTCACGATGACGCCGTGGACCACTCGGTGCTCCGCCGGGGTATGCCCACGATCAATGCGCTGTTCAGTCATCAGGTATCGGTGATCTTCGGCGACTTCCTGTATTCGCGCGCGCTGCTGGAACTGGTCGAGCGTGGCGATCTGGAACCTTTGCGCGTCTTCACCCGGGCGTCGAATCAGCTCACGCTGGGTGAAATCCGGCAGTTGGGCGCGGTGGACCGGCTCTCGTTCTCCGAGCAGGACTACGAGAAGCTGATCCGCCACAAGACGGCGGTGCTGTTCCGGGCCGCGTGCGAGGTGGGCGCGATGTCGGGGGCGACCCGTCACCGCGAGGCGCTCGCACGGTTCGGCGAACGGCTGGGGATGGCATTTCAGGTGGCGGATGACCTGATCGACTACACGGAACAGCAGGAGATCACCGGCAAGCCCGGCGGCCATGACCTCAAGGAGCACAAGGTGACGCTGCCCCTCATCGCGGCCCTGCGGACCATCAGCCCGGCGGCGCGCGCGCGCGTCGAGGTGCTGTTTGCCGCGCCCGAGCCGTCCGATGCGCAGGTCGAAGAGGTGGTTGGCATCGTGGCTGAGGCGGGCGGGCTCGATTATGCGCGCCGGCGTGGCGAGGAGTACGCCCACGAGGCCGAAACCGCGTTGGCGACGCTGCCGCCGACCCCGGCGCGCACCGCTCTGGCCGATGCGCTCGCGTACTGCATGGACCGGCGGTCGTAATGCCCCCTGTCGGTTCGGCCCGCCACCGGCCCATGTTCCATGTTGGGGTGCTTGCCACCGGATTCGTGATCGGGGGCTTCCTCACCCAGTTCGGTCGCATGTTTCTGCCCGTTGGAGCGGTCAAGGAGTTTCTCACGACGGGCGTCACCACGTCGTTCGGGCCGCTCCCGATCGACCTCGTCATCATCCGGTTCGCGCTCGGGCCGGTCGCCCTTGATGTCTCGCTCCTGAGCCTCCTCGGCGTGCTGGTTGCCTACCTCATCGCGCGTTCGCTTTTCTAGGAGAAACACCATGCCATTCAACCTCGGCTTCGGCGAAGTCATCCTCATCGGGATGGTCATCCTGCTCTTCTTCGGCGCCAAGCGCATCCCGGAGATTGCCGGCTCCTTCGGCAAGGGCATCAAGGAGTTCAAGAAGAGCATGAACGACGTGGATCGCGAGATCACGGGGCCGGGCGATGCGCCCCGCATGGATCGATTGGCGGATCGCGGTCGTACGGAGAGCGTGCCCGCCTCCGAGGATCGCCCCGAGCCGAAGCGCTTGATGTAGGGTTTCCGGCTCGCGCCAAGAGCACGGCGCGTCCGCCAGAGGACCGAAAGATTCGGGGGGCGTCCGCTTCGTGCGGACGCCCCCCGTTTGTCGTGCGATGCGGCGTTGGACTACGACGTCGCCTGACGATTCGCCGACTGGAGGTCCTTGCGGCGATCCTTGACGTTCGCGGTCTTGCGAATGTGATCAAGGTATTCGCGCACGCGGGTCTGCCGCAGCGCCTGCAGGATTTGCTCACGCTGTTGGCCCTTCTGTGCCACCCAGCCATCGCGCGTCGCGACCGCTCGCTTGTCGACGCGGAGCACGATGACATGCTCGCGCGTGATGACGGCATTGCTGATGGCGCCGACGGGCAGGGCGAACGCGGTGCCGATCGCCTCGTTGGCCTGGCCGAGGCCGGCCACGCTGGTGACCCGCGTGAACGGACCGGCCCCCTGCGCCGCGAGCCCACGCGCCTTGGCGGTCGCCTCAAAGCCGCCCGTTGCCGCCGCCTTCGCGAAGGCCCGCGCGCTGTCGGCGAGGAGCGCCAGCTTCTTGTCGCGGGCGAGCACGGTTCGAATCTCTTCCTTCACCGCATCGAGCGAGGCCTTGCCGCCAGCCCGGACCGTGTCGAGGCGCGCGAGAACGTAGGCATCCTCGGCGTCGAACAGGTCGCTGGTCTCGCCGGCCTTCACGCCGCCGAACGCCCACGCGCTCACGCTGGGGACGTACTTGCCGTCCTTGCCGATGAGCGGATCGCCTTCGGTCGCCGTGAGGCGCTCCGGGGTCAGGTGCAGCACCGTGGCGGCGCTGTCGAAGCGCGCCGGCTTGTCCTGGCTCGCCGCGATCGCCGCGAGCGAGTCGGCACGCCGGTCGCTCTTGGTGGCGGACGAGTCGCTCTGCTTGAGCGGGAGGAGGATGTGGTGCAGGGACACCGTATCACCCTTCCGATCATCGAGACGAAGGATGTGGTAACCGAACTGCGTGAGAACCGGGCCAGAAATTTCCTTCGGCTTGAGCTTGGCCGCGGCCTCCTCGAACTCCTTCCCGTATTTGCCCTTTGTGGCCTTCCCGAGGTTGCCGCCGTCAGCGCCCGATGCTGAGTCGGCTGACAACTCCTTGGCGGCGTCCTCGAAGGTCCGCTTGCCCGCGACGATCTCGGCGCGGAGCGCCACGATGCGCGAGCGCACCGCTTCGGTGTCGGCCGCCGTGAGTGCGCGCGGCACGCGCAACACCGACACCACCGCGCGACCCGGACGATCGAAGCGCTTCTCGTTCTTGGTGAAATAGGCCTGGATTTCGGCGTCCGAGACCGTGACGGC